>JBEISV010000223.1:0-7463 GCA_040375265.1 Verrucomicrobiales bacterium | reverse complement strand
TGCATGCCGAAGACGATGCGTTCCCCAGCGGGAGTCTTCACCCAACTCGGCATGTAGCACACGGCCGGCGTGCGGTTGAGCCGGCGGAGCTTCGATCCGTCAGCGTTACAGACCCAAAGGTTGGTCGTGCCCTCACGGTCGCTCATGAAGCAGATGCGCTTCGCGTCAGGCGACCAGCAAGGATAGCGATCTTCCGATTGGGGCGAACGGGAGACGTTGAACATGTCGCCGGTCGTCGGATCGGCGATGAACACCTCGGTGTCGCCGGTGCGAACGGAGGTGATGAGGACTTTTTGGCCTGACAGGTCGGCGGCGACGACAGGCAAGCTCATCAGGGTAAAGGCGAGGAAAAGCAGTTTCATTTCAAGAGGGAGAAATCGGCCGGAAGGAGTTTGTAGGCGGTGACGCCGGAGCGAAGTTTGCCGTCCTGCTCGGTCTCCCGTTCCACACGTTGCCATTCGGGGTCCGCGTGGAAGGCGGCGATGGATGCCTGAATGGCCTCAACGCTCTGCCCCGCCAGCAGGCAGACAAACTGGTCATTGCCATCGCCGTCTTTCGTGTCGGCGATCCACCAACCGATGCTGTGCAGGCCGTGCCGCTCGTAGATCGGCTCCGCGTGGTCCCGCCAACGATTGCGGAAGGCGTCGAGTTTGCCGGGAACGACAGAATAGATGCGCAGGTCGAACGCCCGGGGCCGATTCGTTGGCATGAAGTCGAACTTCGCCGTCGCATCCACCTTGAGCGGCAGCGCGACAATCTTGTCCACCGTCTTGCCGTGCTTGGCTTCGGACACCGCGTAACCGGCTTTGAACTGCGGATCCGCGCCAAAAGCCTTCTCCTGTTGGCCGAGCGCCTCCTTGGTCGGCGCCGCCATCAGATACGCAAACGTCCCGCCGTTGGTGGTGCCGGGCGCCGACCAGTAGCCGACGGTGACGATGCCCTGTTTGCGCCGCACCGGCTCCACCGTTTCGCGGAATCGCTCCAGCACACCCTCCAGCTTGTTCGAAGTGACAGTGTAGAGGCGGAGTTCGTGATATTCGCCAGCCAGACCGGCAAACACGGCGCAGGCCAAAAACGTGAGAGCACTGGTAAGATATCTCGTCATGGTTTGCCGGCCTTTTGCGGCGAGTTGGCGAGCACCAATACCCAGTCGCCGTCGCTGGGCGGCTCGAAGGTTTGGTGCTTCTTGTCGGTGAGCTCGGCGATTCGATTCGACTCACCGGTGCGGGAGTTGAACCACGACGCGGCGATCCGTTCGCCTGAGAGTTTGGTCAGGTCGACGGTGAGAGTGCGCTTCGATGGGAGATAACTCAGGGAGAACGCCCCATTGTCCGCGAGCGCGGTGACGGCGTAGTCGTTCGTCGCGAACGGGCCGCGACCGTCCACGGCGACGACGTTCTTCACGTCGGGAACCAGCTTCCACCACGGCAGCGACTCCAAGAGCGTCCGGAGATGCTGGAGGCTGTTCGCGCCGGGAAGTTCCAACACCTCGCGCCAGTTCGTAGGCATGTTCCAGTTCGGCGACCCGTAGGCGTGGCCAAGGCCCCCGCCCAGAACGCACCAATAGGCCTGCTTGCGCGCCTGCACCGCACTGCCCCAATCGCCATGCTCGCCCTCGTAGGTGGATTCGCCGAGGAAAAACGGGCGGACTGGAAGCTTTGCGAACTCGGCGTGGCTGACTTCGTAGATGTCAGGCTGGTTCTTGTTCCACGCCTTGTTGAAGCCACGGAAGTAGGAATAGACCATCGAGACATCGAGTCAGCGTTCGTCGGCCGGCCAGACGTCGGTGCTCGAATGCGTTGAGGCCGCGTGATAGGTGATGAGCTGGCGAGGCGCAGTGTCTTTGATGCCGACTCCCAGTGCGCGGATCTCAGCGCGGGCATTGTTCGGGTCGTTGTCGCCGCCGAGAATCCATAGCAGGTTGTCGAACTTGCCATAGCGTTTGCCCAGCCATCGGCCCAGCTCGCGCGTCTTCTCCGCGCCGTTCGCATTGAGTGGCTTGAGCACGCCATCCTTCTCCATGCCCGCCCAGCCTTCGCCGCAGCATCCCGACCACGCCGGTGCGATGGCCAGCAGCATTCCCTGCCGCTGCACCTCAGCCACGACGCGGTCCACATGGGCGAAGAACCGTTCGTTCGGCCGGGTGAAATCCTGTTCCGGAGGCACGCCGGCGAACGGAAGGTCGCCCGCGAGGTTCGTCAGGCCGAGGAAGCCGGTGAGCATGACTTGGAGCGCGTTGAAACCCTGCTCCTTGCGGCGCGCAATGTAGTTCTTGGCTTCAGCCTCGGTGAGCTTCGTGAAGAGCATCCACGGAGTGTCAGCTTGGTAGAGGAAATGCGCACCGCGCTGGTCCGCAAGGTGCCGGCGATTCTCACTGAGCTGGAGCGGGAATTTCGGTTCAGCGGCAGTGGCGACGGCAGTCAGTAGCCCGAACAGGACGGACGACGAAAAGGTGAAGCGCATGACGCTCAGTTCCGTTGCCGGCTGCCCGGAGCCGGGTATTTCTTGGCGGCGTCATCCAGCACCAACACCCAGTCGAGCAACTCGCCGGCGTCTGGCGGCGTGAACTCGCGTTCGCCCGCATTCGGGAACATGTCGATGGCCTTCGCCTTGCCGTCGCGCGGATTGAACCACCATGCCTTCACCTTCGCGCCCTTGATCACATCCATCCGCACCTTGAAGCTGCGACCGATGGGCGCATAGACCATCGCGTAGGTGCCGTCGGTATCGCGCGTGGCGGCAAAATGGTAGCGCCCCGCGCCCGGCACGCTGGTGGGCACGCGATCGGTCACGACGATCGAGTCGTCGGGAATGCGCGTGAGGAACGGTCGCGACTCGATCAGCGCGCGGCCGTGCTGCATCTGGGCCGCGCCGGGCTGGTTGATGGCGTCGGACCACGGCATCAGGGGATTGTTGATCGGGTTCTTCCCCGGTGCCCACATCTGCCAGACGGAGTGGTGCCCGTAGGTGTGACCAAAGGCACCGGCGAAGAGGTCCCAATACAGCGGCCGGCGCACGTCGCTGGCGATGGAATGGCCGAACTTCTTTGCGTCGAAAGACACCGGGTGGTCCTCGTAGATCGGTTCCCCATCCAGGACCGGCTTCACGGGATTGCGGTTGTAGTCCGTGCGGGTCTGGTCATAGCGGCCGGTGAACTCCGCGGTGTGGCCGTTTTGCCGCATGTTGAAGTCGAGCCAGTCGTCCGCGTGAAAGTGCTCCGACGAGCCGGCACCACCCGGCGGATGATAGGTGATCAGGTGCGCGCCGCCGTCGCCGCGCCGGAGTCCGCGGGCCATGGCGCGGATGATTTCCTTCTGCGTGTCAGCCTTGGCCGGGTCGACGGGCCGGTCGCCGCCGAGAATCCAGATCAGGCCCGCGTCCCGATACCGCTTCCCGAGCCACTCACCGTAAGCTTCGGCGTTCTGCGGGGTGAATATCTCGGGACCGGCGCCCCAGGCCTTGTTCCATTTGTCGCCCCAGGTCGGCAGGAAGCCGACGTAGATGCCGAGCTCATTGGCCTGCTGCACGATCCAGTCCACGTGCCGGAAATAGGCCTCGTTCGGATGCGTGGGATCGTTGTTCCGCAGCGGCCGTTCCCCGTAGGCATTGGGGTCGTTGAGTCCGTCGAGCTCGGCGAGGGCCACCGCCTGGACTACGTTGAAGCGGCGTTCGGCGCGGTTCTTCAGATAACGCTCGGCGTCCTCGCGGTTCAACCGGTGGAAGAGTTCCCATGCCGTGTCGCCCTGCCAGAAGAAGGGGCGGCCCTCGGTGGTCACCAGGAAGCGGTGGTTCTGCGACACTTGGAGCCGGGGCAAGGCGGGTGCGGCGGACACCAAGCCGGCACACAGCGCGGCTGCAGCGAAACGGGCGAGGAGGTTCATTGCCCCCCAGTTTGGCCACCGCCACCGCGGATTGCCAGTCCCGGCGAAACAGTCAGGTGGCCCGGGGCGAACAGCAAAGCCCCGCGGGTTGGGCGACGCCGGCGAACTCCATCACCCCGGCGACCGTCCGCACGCCGGCGTAGGGGTCGTTCGTGATGAGGATGTTGCCGTCGAGATCGAGAAAGTCCGTGAGTTCGGCAAGGTGGGCGCCGGCGCTAATGAGAACGGACGACTCGATCATGCAGCCCAACATCGTCTTCAGGCCTCGGGCGCGGGCGGCCTCCAGCGCGGCCTTGCCGGCAGAGAGGCCGCCGGTCTTCACCAGCTTCACGTTCACGCCGTGGAATCGCTGGGCACAGGCCTCCGCGTCGGCGGCCGACTGATACGATTCGTCGCCGATCAGCGGGAGCGGCGAACGCTCCTTGAGCCAAGCCCAATCAGCCTCGGGCAACGTGGGCGGCATGGGTTGTTCCACGAACTGCACGTTGCCATCGGCGGCGACCCATTCGATCTCCCGGAGGGCGTCCGCGGGCGTCTTCCAGGCCGCGTTGGCGTCCACCCGGATCGGGGCCTGGGGAGCCGCGCCACGGACGGCGGCGAAGTTCTCGCGGTCACGCGGGCCGCCCAGCTTCATCTTCAGCACCGGCAAACCAGCCGCGACGGCTTCGGCGGTCTTGGCCGCCATCGCCGCCGGCGTATCGATGCCGATGGTGAAGGAAGTGACGTGCCGGCCGGCGGTGAAGCCGAGGCCGAGGAAGGCATACAAGGGCTGCCCTGCAGCCTTGGCGGCGCCGTCCAGCAACGCAAGGTTCACGGCGCACTTGGCGGGAAAACTGCCGGCGGCAAGCGTCTCCAGATAGGCCACGCTTCCGGCCACGTCGTCGAATGAGAGTCGGGCCGGATCCACGCGGGCCAGGAACTCGGCCATGGTCGTGTGCGTCTCGTGATACTGGCTGGAGGGCGAACCTTCGCCGAGGCCGGTGCGACCCTGCGCGTCGGCGAGTTCCACGAACACGACCGGATAGACGGACTTGCCGGCGACCGCGCCGTCCTTCACGTCGGTGGCAATCGCCCAGGAATGCCGGAGCGCGAGGTCGTAACGCCAGTATCGCAGCTGCATGGGACGGCGGGAAGCGGACCCGGTCGGAGGGTTACGGCTTGTCGGTGATCTTGTCCCAGTTGAAGCCCTGGCTCTCTGCGTATTTGGCGAAGGGCTTCTCATGCAGGATCAGCACGGCGCGCACGATGCTGGAATCGTCGGCCCGGCCCATGTGGCCGCTGACAAAGTCCGGGATGATGTCGGTCTTTCGGTGGGCATAGGTGATGGCGAACACGGCGGCGGCAAAGGCGTGGTAGGGCAATTCCTTGTATGCGCCTTCCGCGACGTCCTCGACGGCGTCGGCCAGAAATTCCAACTGGTCAACCAAGTGGGGGAACTGCGGGGCGTTGATCTCAGCGAACTCCACCTTCCACATCGGCAGGCTGCGGAGCACTTTGTCCACCAGGGCGGGGGTGACCTGGCCGGCTCCTTGAAGCACGTAATTGGCGATTTCGAACATGCGGGGCGGAGTAAGGCACGCGCCGGCAAGGGGGGCAACCCGCAGGTTTGCCGATCGCCGGGCGACCTGCTTTGGTGGCGCCATGAAACAAGCCCCGAAACCGATGCTGGTCCTGGTTACGGCCCCGGATGCCGAGGTGGCCCGGCGGTTGGCCCAACTCGCCCTGGAAGCACGGCTAATCGCGTGCGCGAACCTCGTGCCGCAACTCGAGTCCCACTACTGGTGGCAGGGCCGGATCGAATCCAGCCAGGAGGTGCTGATGCTGCTCAAGACCACGCGCCCGTGCCTGCGGGCGCTGCAAGCCCTGGTGCTGGCGAACCACCCTTATGACACCGCGGAATTCGTCGTGCTGCCGCTGGACGGCGGCAGCCCGCGTTACCTGGAATGGATCGTGGCCAGCGTGACGCCGCCTCCCAAGCCGGCGCGCAAGGTCAGCGACCGTGGCAGCTCTTGAATTTCTTGCCGCTGCCGCACGGGCAGGGGTCGTTACGGCCGACGCGCGGCGTGTTGGACCGCATGGGCTGGGCCTTGGCGAGCGCCTCGTTGGCTTCCGTGACCATTTCGCTGCCCGGTCCGTTGGCCGCCGCCTGTTCCTGCGCGGCCGCCTCGCTGAAGGCGCTGGCGGTCTGGTGGATGGTGACCTGCGGCAGGCTGTGCAGGAACTGCTCGAACGCCATGAGGCTGGAGGCGCTGCGGAAGATGTTCGAGCAGGTCTCGCTCTTGATGTTGATCATCAACTCGTCGAAGAGCTTGAACGCCTCGGCCTTGTATTCGATGAGCGGGTCGCGCTGGCCGTAGGCCCGCAGGCCGATGTGGCTGCGGAGCGAATCCATCGCGTAGAGGTGCTCCTGCCAGAGGCGGTCAATCGCGCTGAGCACGGTGTAGCGCTCAAGGCTTGCGAGGGCTTCGGGCCGTTCGAGGCTGACCTTGAGCTCGTAGGCGTCGCGGACCGCCTTGCTCAGGAAAAGCACGGCCGCGAACTGCGCGTCGCTGAGCCCGTCGAAAAGCGACCCGGCGACCGGCGACTGCTTGCCGTCGCGGGCCACCTTGAGGATCTCGTCCTCGGGCAGGCCCAGCGGGAACGTCAGGTTCACCCAGTCGGCCAGGCCGCGCAGGTTCCATTCGCCCGGATCTGTATCGGCGGCGGAGAACTCCTGCACCTTGAGCAGCACGACTTCCTCCATGACGTCCATCAGTCGGTCGCGGACGTCGTCGGACTGGATGATGTCATTGCGGAAGCCGTAGATGACCTCGCGCTGCTTGTTCATCACGTCGTCGAACTCCAGCGTGCGTTTGCGCTGCTGGAAGTGGTGCTGTTCGACGCGCTTCTGCGCCTGCTCGATGGAGCGGTTCAGCAGCGGATGCTCCAGTTCCTGCCCCTCCTCGAGGCCCATGCGCTCCATGATGCGCGTGATCCGATCGGAGCCGAACAGGCGCATCAGGTCGTCTTCCAGCGAAATGAAGAAGTGGGAGGAGCCGGGGTCGCCCTGGCGGGAGCAACGGCCGCGGAGCTGCCGGTCGATGCGGCGGGATTCGTGGCGCTCAGTGCCGAGCACGTGGAGGCCGCCGACCTCGGAGACGCCTTCGCCGAGCTTAATGTCGGTGCCGCGACCCGCCATGTTGGTGGCGATGGTGATGGCGCCCTTCTGGCCGGCGCGCGTCACAATCTCCGCCTCCTGCTCGTGGTATTTGGCGTTCAGCACCGCGTGGATCAAACCCTCCTTCTTCAGCGCGCGGCTGAGCATTTCGCTGGTGTCCACCGAGATGGTGCCGACCAGCACCGGCCGGCCCAGCTTGTGCATCTCGCGGATCTCGTTGATGACCGCGGTGAACTTCTCGCGCCGGGTCTTGTAGACCGAGTCATTGCGGTCCTTGCGGATGTTGGACCGGTTCGTCGGGATGGTCATCACCCCGAGCTTGTATATGTCGAAGAACTCCTGCGCCTCGGTCTCGGCGGTGCCGGTCATGCCCGCGAGCTTCTGGTACATACGGAAGTAGTTCTGAATCGTGACCGTCGCGTAGG
>JBEISV010000167.1:0-8844 GCA_040375265.1 Verrucomicrobiales bacterium | reverse complement strand
CGGGGATCTTCAATCCATCGAGCGCACGGAGAATGCCGATGGCTCGGGCGACCTGGTCTTTTCCCGGCGTTCCTGGCGCGACAGCGACGGCGACCGACGCTCCTCGGCCGTTGGGTTCACCGGGGTGTCGCGCGTGCGCGAGGTGGAGGCCCAGCTTCGCCGATTAATTCCCGACGCCGCCTGCCCGCCACTGCCCACAACTGACCGATGAAGAACGAAGCCCCGACCGAAATGACCGGCCTCAGCGTGACGCTGGACCGGTTGGTTTACCGGCACCTGAACCCGGAGGAATCCGAAGGCAAGGAGCACGCCTTCGTGTATTTCCTGAGCATCCACAACGACGCGGACTGCGCCGTGACGATCAAGGGGCGCAAGTGGGTTGTGTCGCACGACGACGGAACGCAGTTGGTGCTCGAGGGTGACGGCGTGGTGGGGAAGACGCCCACGATTCTTCCGGGAGACAAGTTCAGCTACAATTCCTGGCATGCCCTGCCTACCGCCCGAGGAGTCGCCGCGGGGGCGTTCATCGGACTGGATCAGGACGGCCGGCGAGTGTTCGTGCGGATCCCGGAATTCAAGATGTCCGCACCCCGGTGACGCGGCTTGGGCGATTCAGGCGGCGGTTTCCAAGGACACTGCCGGATCCTTTGCCGTCGGACTGTCGGGCGAACCGCCGAACCAATCGACGAACAGCTCCTCCAAGGTCAGCGGGAAGATTTGCACCCGGGCTCCGGGCAGAGAACGGACCCCGGCGAGTTGGGCTTCGTCATCCACCCGCGTCAGGGCGGTGACCACAGGGCCAAGCGTCTTGGATCGGAGCGCGCCAGGAATCGCGAAATCCGGCGGCGGTGCCTCCGCGTCAAACACGACTTGCACCCGGCGCATCGTCCGCTGCCAATCTTCGACCGTGCCTTCCGCGAGGATTCGCCCACGGTCCATGATGCCGACATGGGTGGCCAGCCGTTCCAGGTCGCCGAGGAGATGGGTGGACAGCAGGATGGTGCAGCCTTCGTCGCGAAGCAGGGCGTCCACGAGGCAGACGTTCAGCTCACGTCGGGCGACCGGATCCAGGCCGGCAGCCGGTTCGTCAAGCAGCAGCACTTCCGGGCGGGTGGCCAGCGCCATGGCCAAGGCGGCGAGGCGTTGATTGCCGCCCGACAGCTTGGAAACGGGCATCCGCAACGGCAGCTCCCACCGCCGGGCCTGTTCCTTCAGCATGTCCGGCTGCCACGCGGAATAGAAATGGGCGGCGTAGCGGCCAAGCTCCTCCAGGGACATCCATTCCGGAACCTGCTGGGACTGCGAGACGTAGGCGACCTTTTGCCGGTGCTGCGGGGCGGCTTCCCAGAGGGTCTGCCCCAGGACCCGGGCCTCGCCTTTGTCCGGCCGCAGCAAGCCCATTAGCAGCTTGAGGGCAGTCGTTTTGCCGGCGCCGTTGCGGCCGATCAGGCCATAAACCGTGCCGCGCTCGACCCGCAGGTCCAGTCCGCTTACTGCCACCACTCCGCTGCGGAACGCCTTGGTCAGCCCGTGTGCCTGGATGTCCGTCGGCATGTTTCGGAAAATGAACCCGCGCGAATCGAGTAAAACAGGCCGAACCAACCGTCACACACCTGTAGGCGGATTGAAACGGAACCCGATTCGCGCGGGAAATTGCTCAGCTGTCGCCCCCGACGACGGCGAATTTCACCGGAACGTCCTCGCCGGCCCGGTCCGAATGCAGGGCGCCCAGTTCCTCGCGGACCACGGTGATGACCTTGGGAGCGGGCATTTGCATCTGGGTCGCCTCGACCGCCAGCTGCTTGGCCGACCGTCGGAGGGCGTCCTCCTGCTCAATCTGGGTGAGCGCCCGCGCGTTGGCCGCCACAAAGGCGCCCTTGCCATGGCGTTTTTCGATCAGGCCGGCGCGTTCCAGTTCGGTGTAGGCCTTGACCACGGTCGTAGGGTTGACCTGCAGGGCGGAGGCCAATTCGCGGATGGACGGAATTTGATCCCCTGGCCGCAGGATGCCGCCGGCGACGTAGTATTTGAACTGATCCATCATCTGCCGGTAGACCGGCACTCCGGACCGCTCGTCGAGCTGGAGATGAAGCTTGGGAATCATGATGGCGGGCTGCGTTTGGCTGTTTGATGACAGTCAAACACATGGGTGTCAATCTTCGGGACGCATGGGGATCCGCCGGGCATGGGTTGGTGGTTGGACTCCCGCTCGACCCAGCAAATGTCGCTTCCCAACAAAACCGTTGCCTCGGTCGGCACGGATATGGCTAAGTCCGCCCCCTGTCCGCGGTTAGGTTTCCGGGTGGAAACTGCCATCGTCGGATTTGCGCATGAAGCGTCGCCGAATGCAGGTTTTCTACTCCGGGCAGGTGCAAGGAGTGGGTTTCCGCTATCAAACCCGGCAGGTGGCCGCGGGATTTGAGCTGACCGGGAAGGTGCGAAACCTCTCGGATGGCCGGGTCGAACTGGTGGCCGAGGGGGACGACGGCGAATTGCGTGAATTCCGGCGGGCAATCCGGGAGTCAGGATTGGGGCCGTTGATCAAACTTGAAGATGAAATCTGGTCCGAAGCGAACGGTGAATTCCGCGGCTTCGTGATTGCGCCGTGATGGAATGAACCGATACGCGATCATTGCTGATATCCACGCCAACTTGGACGCGTTCCAAGTGGTGCTGGAGGACATCAAACAGCAGAAGTGCACCCACGTCGTCTGCTTGGGAGATGTCGTCGGCTATGGCGCCAACCCGAAGGAGTGCCTCGACATTGTCCGGGGCATGAACATCCCGGTCGTGAAGGGCAACCACGACGAATACATCGGCAGCGACGAATCGCCCGATGGCTTCAATGACGCCGCCGCCGAGGCCGTCACCTGGACCCGCGCCCAGCTCACGGAGGACGACCGCAAGTGGCTGCGGGACCTGAAGTATTTCCGCCTGGTGGCCAACTTCTCCATCGTCCACGCGACGCTCGATGCGCCGCAGCGTTGGGGTTACGTGTTCGAGAAGCTCGAGGCCGCCGCCAGCTTCACCTATCAGAACACGCAGGTCTGCTTCTTCGGCCACACCCACGTTCCTGTCGCATTTATCCGCGACACCGGCGTGCGCGGGGGCACCTACTCCAAGTTCCGCGTGGAACCGGGCAAAAAGTATTTCGTAAACGTCGGCAGCGTCGGTCAGCCCCGCGACGGCAGCCCCAAGGCCGCCTACGTGATCTACGACCTGCCGTCGCAGACCATCGAACTGCGCCGCCTCGACTACGACATCGCCGCCGCCCAGAAAAAGATCATGGCCGCCGGATTGCCGCAGCGATTGGCGGACCGGCTGGCGGTCGGGCGCTGAGCGGCGAAACTGATTCCAAGAAGCGGTGCCGGATTCCCCGGCACCGTTTTTTTATTCGGCCCCCTTCACCGCCTTGAACATCGCGAGGCAACGTCCCCGCTGGAGCGCGTGGTCCACGATTGGGGCGGGATATTTCGTCCGGGCCAGCAGCAGCGGATTTTCCCACGGTTGGTGGATGAGGTCATCCGGCACGTCACGCAGCTCCGGAACCCAGCGCCGGACAAAGGTGCCCTGCGGATCGAATTTCTCGCCCTGCGACACCGGATTGAAGATTCGGAAGTAGGGCGCGGCGTCCGTGCCGCAACCGGCGCTCCACTGCCAGCCGCCGTTGTTGGCGGCGAGCTCGCCGTCGAGCAACTGACGCATGAAATACCGCTCCCCGCGCTGCCAGGACACCAGCAGGTCCTTGGTCAGGAACATGGCCGTGATCATCCGCAGCCGGTTGTGCATGCCACCAGTCGCATTCAGGCAACGCATCGCGGCGTCCACGATCGGGAAACCAGTCTGTCCTGCGCACCAGGCCTCAAACTGGGCGTCGGTGCCCGCCCATTTCAGGGCGTCGTATTCCGGCCGGAAGCTGCCCACGGCGACGTGCGGGAAGTTGGCCAGGATCTGGTGGTAAAACTCGCGCCAGATCAGCTCCGTTTCCCAAACATTGCACGCAGCCTCGCGTCCGGGCGGCGCCTGTTCCCGCGCGGCAAACAGCTTCGCAAAGACTGTCCGCGGCCCGACCGTGCCAAAGCGGAAGTGGGGCGAAAGCCGCGAGGTGCCGGCTTCGTCCGCCGGGAAGTTGCGGGCGGTGTCATAGTCGTAAACCCGGGCGGCCAGGAATTGCTTCAGGGCCTCCAATCCCGCGTGTTCCCCGGCCGGCGGCAATTGCTGGGTGAGCCGATGCCCGAGCGCCGTGGCCTCGGTCGGCAGCGGCAGCGAATGGGCCGTGTCCGGCCCAGGGGACCTGGCCCGCCCGAGCTTGGGCACCGGCACTGGGACGCCCTTGGCCCGCCACGCCCGGGAATACGGGGTGAACACCGTGTAGGGTTCACCCACCTTGGTCAGCACTTCGCGGCCTTCCCAGATCACTTGGTCCTTGAACGACTCGAAATACACGCCGGCCTCGTAGAGCGCACCGGCTACCTTGCGGTCGCGGGCCACCGCGTAGGGCTCGTAATCGCGGTTGGTGAACACGGCGTCGGCCTTCACGGCGCGGGCGAGTTTCACCAACTCCTCGTGCGGCGTCCCGTGCAGCAGGATCAGCCGGTGGCCAAGCGCCTCGAGATTCCGGCGAAGCGATTCCAGCACCGCGAGCTGATAGGCGACCCGCGCGGCGCCGCAGTCGTCGGCCTGCAGGATGGCGTCATCCAGGATGAACACCGGCACCAGGCAACTGCCGCGGGCCCACGCCTCGTGGAGCGCGACGTTGTCGGTCACGCGCAGGTCGCGGCGGAACCAGTGGATGATCGTCTGCATCGGTGCCGGAAGTTAGCACGGAACCGGGCGAGACCAACCGGACCGCAGGCTAGTTCGGGTCACGGATTCCAGCGGAGGTTTGGGAAGCGATTCGTGAAAACCACCTCCGAGTGCCCGTCCGCAAAAGTGATCACCAATCTTCCTTTGGCGATGGAAGGCGCAGCGACCGAATTTGCCGGGCCAAACGCTCGGCTAGCGATGTTCGGGGCCGGAGTCTCCAGTTCAAACAACAGCACCACGTCAGGAGGGACCTGTTCGAGAATCTGGCCGGCCAGATTCGAGTTGAGGCCGTGGCGGTTGGTGGCCTGCAGGAGGCCCGGATCATTGCGCTCCTTCGCAGCCTCGCGGAGATAGGGGGTGATTGCGATAGTCCAACTGTCTGCCGACGGAACCAATCCTCCGTGATCCCGCGCATAGCTTCGAAGCGCCTCACCAGTGGAGCGAATCAGTCCCATGCGCCAAACCACACCGGCGTAGTTTTGAACGGTCCGCACCCCAATCAACGCCGGAACCAATAAAGTAATGCCTAGGACCATGCCGACCCATGCCCGAACTAGGCCGACAATCTGGCCGGAACTCCGGCGGATTTGCAGGAGGGCAACTACGCCGCAACTGATGGCCACGACCGCCCCAATCCCAGTCCAACCGAATACTCCAGCGATGAAGGCTGCCGAGGCCCACTTCGACCCGCGGCTGGTGCCATTGTCATTCCGGGGTGTTTCGCCCGACGGTTCGCCGACGCACGCTGGGTCGCCTGGGTTCATTTGCGTGGAGTTTGCGTCGGCATGCCCGACTTTCAACTTACCGAAACCACCTTGCCCTCACCCTTGCCACCGAAGGTCAGCTTCAGCTTCTCGCCCTGCTTCCGGCCGACCAGCAGTTGCCCGATCGGGGACTGCGGCGTGATGACCGTGATTTCGTTGCCGGCGTGGGTGACCTCGGTGCCGCCGGCCCGGGGCCCGATGAAATACCACGAATGCTCCTTGCCGACGCCGAGTTCGACGAGCGCCCCGATGTCGACGGGCGTCTCCGGGCCGAAGTCGCGCAGCGTGAGCGCCTGGAACTGGTGCAGCGCCTGTTCGAGTTCCGCCGCCTGCTTCGATTGGCCGCGGGCGAGATACGACGCCTCCAGGCCGCGCGTGTCGTATTTGTTCTCCGCCTTGCTCTGCTCGTGGGTGGCCTCGAAATGCGCCGCCCGCGCCGCCTTGAAGTAGAGCTCCAGGTCGGCTTGCAGGCGTTCGATGATCTTTTTGACGACGGCTTCCTTCTTCACGCGGGCGGGGAGATACCGGTCCGCCGGCGCGGAGTCCAAACCGAATCCGCGCGGATTTGTCCTGTCCGCCGGCCGGCCGCCGCGTAGCCTTCGCCCATGAGTTCCCCCACGAAGGACGCCACGATGGCCGTCTTCCTTGACCTTGAGAACATTGCGCTCGGCGCCCGTGACGCCCGTTTCCCCCGCTTCGACATCCAGAAGGTGCTCGAACGCCTGCTGCTCAAGGGGCACATCGTCGTGAAGAAGGCCTACTGCGATTTCGACCGCTACAAGGAGTTCAAGCGCGACCTGCACGAGGCGGCGTTCGAGCTGATCGAGATCCCGCACGTCCGCCAGTCGGGCAAGAACTCCGCCGACATCCGCATGGTCGTGGACGCCCTCGACCTCTGCTACACCAAGGGGCACGTGGACACCTTCGTGATCATCAGCGGCGACTCCGACTTCTCGCCGTTGGTGAGCAAGCTGCGCGAGAACGCCAAGACCGTGATCGGCGCGGGCGTGAAGAATTCGACCTCGGACCTGTTCATCAACAACTGCGACGAGTTCCTCTACTACGACGATCTCGTCCGCCGCGAACCCTCGAAAGCCCGGCAACGCTCGGGCGGCGTCACGTCCGCGCCGGCCCCGGCAGCGCCGCCACCGGCCAACCCGTCGGCCAATCCCGCCGCGGCCCCGGCCAACCTTCCCGTAGCCAGCGCGGCGCGCCCGGCAGAGGAGGAACCCAAGCGGCCGCCGCTGATTGACGCCCTGGAACGGGTCATCGTGACGCTGGAAGCGCTGAGCGAAGCCCGCGAAGGCGACGACCCGATTTGGGGTTCGATGATCAAGCCGGCCATCAAGCGACGGAATCCTGGCTTCAACGAACGCGCCTACGGATTCCGCTCCTTCAACGACCTGCTGCTCGAATGCCAGAAGCGCAACCTGCTGAAACTCGACGCCGACGAAAAGTCGGGCGGCTACGTGGTGCGGTTGGCGGAGTGAGGGCGGCAACTCATAACGCCAGCGTCATGAATACACTGTTTGGGTCCGACTGGTAACTGCCGAAAGGACCGCAGGGCGCGAAGCCGTGCCGCCGATACAACCGGTGAGCCGGGGCGAAGAACGGCATCGCGCCGGTCTCCAGGCTCAGGCGCGTGTAGCCGCGCGATCGGGCCGCCGTGATGAGGTGTGCGACCAAGGCGGAGCCGACCCCCCTGCCCGCGCTGGTTTCGGGCTACGCGCATGGACTTCACCTCGCCGTGCGTTCCGGCGAGTTCCCGCAGCGCGCAGCAACCAACCAACTGGTCTGCCTCCCACGCCGTCCAGAACGTGATGTCCGGTCGGCGCAGTTTCTCTAGGTCAAGCGCGTGGACACTCTCGGGTGGGGACACCGCGCGCATGTCGGCGAGGTGCTCTTCGAGGAAGGCCGCGATCTCTGGGCCGGTGAGGTCGTCAATGTGCAGAATCATGAAAAGCGGGGGGGTGTCTGCCGCCAATTTGTTTGCGATCCCATTGCCTGTTGCGATGGCTTCGCCGGGTGCTAAGGGAACACGTCTTCCCTCAGTAATTCTGAACGGTCGGATACTTGTCGGTAGAAACGGATGCGGACCGGTTCGGTGGCCACCTCGTGCCGGACGGCGCGGGTAATTCCACAGATCTCGTCCTGCTCGTTTCGAGAGTAGTCGCCAAAAACAACGACCTCCGAATAGCGAGGATGGGGCTTGGAGTAAACAGCCGGCCGACGGTCATGGCTGCTCATGAAACGGAAACTGTATCTGCTGAGCAGGCCCTTGATCACCTTGGAGCTTTCTTCGGCATCACTGACGGTTGGAACAGCACAGCCCACCGTGAGCCAGCCCGCCGTAATGGCGTAAGCACGTAGCGCATAAACAGCGTCAGTTGGATTTTTCACGGCTTCCACTCCCATCGCTCTCCGAAGAATCCCGCCGCCGTGATCCCACCGGGCGCGCGTGCCGTCGTCGGCTTGCTGAGGTCGAGGATCGCCCAGTCCGGCAGCTTCGGCGTCTGGCGGGCGTTATTGAGGTAGTCGTATTCGCGGAAGGTGAAGCTGCTGTTCACGACGACGTAACGCTGCGGGTTCAGCGGGTTCGGGTAGATGAACACCGGCACGAATTGGTCCACGGGATATCCCGCCGCCGGCGTGTGGATGCGGGTCTTGTCCCACCGGATGCCCAGTTCGCCCGCCAGCTTGCCGAGCAGCGTGTTGCTCTGCGGGTCGCCCCAGATCACAAGGTGATTCCGCGCGATGTCCTCCTCGGTGATAGCCGTGTCGTCCTTGATGGGCGCGTCGCCGCGGTAATGCCGGCGCCAGTGCTCGACCGCGTGGGCGAGTTCGTTCGAGGCCCAGTTGCCGACCATGGCGTTGAGCGGTTGGCCGGTCGGCCGGACGAACAGGAAGGAATCCATGAAGGCGTCATCAATCGGCCCCTGAAGCCCATGCCGCTTCCGGAGCGCCGTCGATGAATCGGGGCCGACGGTCCAGCCCTTCGATTCGCGATGGAAGGAAGCGGTCCATGAGCGGTCCGTCTGCGGCGGCCCCACCGTCAGGCGGGCGCCGTCCAGTTCGACCGTCACGGCGCGGCGCGGATCGAACGGCGCCAACCCGGGCGGGATTTCGAAGGTCAGCGCGGTCACGTTGCGGGTGGTGGCCACGAGACTGTTTCCATCGGCTTGAACCGAAGCCTCGACCCGCGCCGGTTCCCAATGTTGGCCCAACGCATCCACCCGCACCCAGGCCATGCGGTCGTAGCGGAGCGACGGCGTCG
>JBEISV010000575.1:0-2810 GCA_040375265.1 Verrucomicrobiales bacterium | reverse complement strand
GGACTTGGCGGCGGCGAGGCGGTTGACCTGGGCCTCCATGTGGGTGGCCATGGCGAGGCCGGCGGCGTCGTCGGCGGGATTGATGATCTTCTTGCCCGAGCTCAGCCGGGCGATCGACTTGGAGAGGGCCGTCTCGTGGGTGGAGCGGGCGTCGGACGCGGCCAGGGCCGTCGCATTGGTCATTATGATCATAGCTGAATCTGGTTAACGTGTTGGTCGGTAAGAAAGTTACGGTGGAACGGAACGGATCAGGCGGAAGCCCCAGGCGCGGCCGGCGGTGGAACACTGGGTTTGGAGAGGCGGGGCAACTGCGGGCGGCCTTTGGTCAGGGCCTCCTGGTTGGTCCGCTGGATTTCGTCGTAGATCTCCTGGCGATGGATGGGCACCTCGGCCGGGGCCTCGATGCCGACGCGGACGGAGTCCCCGTCGAGCCGGACAATCTTCACCACGATGCGACCGTCGATGATGACGCTTTCGCCTACTTTGCGGGAGAGGACAAGCATGGCGGTGGTTAGACGGTGGTGGAGAGTGGGTGACGCACGGAAAAGTCGGCCGCGTTGTGCGGGACGACTTGCTTGGCCACCAGGGTGTGGCGATTGACGACGATCGGTCCCTTCAGGTTCACGCTGGATTCGCCGTTCCGGCGGAGCGTGACGATGTTGAAGAGCAGGGCGTCGCCTGGTCCGGTGAGTTTCAGGAAGGCGGCGTCCTCGTTCGAGATGTCCGGCGCGTAGGACGGCAACACCTCGAACGGCGGCACGACGAGGAACGCCAGGCTGGCGTCATCCTCGACCTGGAGCCAGCTGAAGGGAGCGTCCTGCTCGCTGCTGATCAGGAGGAACTGCTTGATCTGCTCGAAGCCCAATAGCCCGGCCGGGAATTGGAGCTTCTGGCATTTCGGTGCCGGTGGGCTTTGCGGTTCGGTTGACATGGTTTCGTGCATTGAGTCCTTCGTGCAATCGGCTTTGAGCAACGGCCGTGCCACGTTGAAAATCAGCCTTTGCGGGGCAATTCCTGCCCGGAAACCGCCGGTTAATTCCTGCCGGGCGCGGCTGGACCCGGGCCGGGCGGCGAATTTTGCCGGGCTGCCGGCACAAATCTCCTGGTGGGCTGCCGCCGCCGGATTTGCTCAAGAATTGCCCGAAAACGTCCGATTGCTTGGTTGAAGTCTAGTTCTGTCCGGGTCGGGGCCGGATCACGCTTTCCACCATACTGACATGAGGACGGTCATCGACGACAGCGAGGAGATCGAGTTCATCATCGCGTTCATCTACGAACGTTCGCGCATCCGCCTGCATGACGGTAAAGAGGCGCTGATCCGGGCGCGGCTCGGCAAACGCATGCGCCTGCTCGGCATCGGCACGCTCCGTGAGTATTGCGCCTACATCCGCTCCGCCGAAGGCCAGGACGAAGTCCAATCCGCCATCGACGCGCTGACCACCAACTACACGCACTTCCTGCGGGAGGAATCGCACTTCCAATTCCTGGTCAAGACGGCCCTGCCGGCCCTCCTGACGCGGGGGCAACGTCGTTTCAAGGTCTGGAGCGCGGCCTGCGCGACCGGCGAGGAGCCCTACACCATCGGCATGTATCTGGCGGAGCACTTTCCGCTCGCGGAGGGATGGGACTGGCGGGTGGTGGCGTCCGACATCTCGACCAAAGCCCTGGCGGTGGCCCAGCAGGGAGTTTATGCCGAGGAACGAATCCGGCAGGTCCCGGACGCGTGGCTCCGCCGTCACTTTCAGCTCGGTCATGGACGCTGGGAAGGGCACTACCGGGTGAAGGCCAGCCTCGCCGGCCGGATCGAGTTCCGGCAGCTGAACTTGCTGGAGCCCTACGAACACGGCGACCCGTTCGAGATCGCTTTCTGCCGCAACGTGATGATCTATTTCGACCGCCCTACCCAGGAGCAGTTGGTGACCCGGCTGGCCCGGTTCCTGGTTCCGCGCGGCTATCTCCTGATCGGGCACTCGGAAAGCCTCAATGGGCTGGATGTGCCCGTGCATTGCCTCCGCCCCAGCATCTACCAGAAGAAATAGGCGATGGCATCCCCCTCACTATCGATCGCCGGCTTCCAGCAGAAGGTCGTGGTTGGAATCGCCGACATGGCGGTGTCGAACAACGCCAACGCCATGCTGGCGACCTATTCCCTCGGTTCCTGTGTCGGGATCGCCATCTACGATCCCGTGTCGCGGGTCGGCGGCCTGCTGCACGCCATGCTGCCGGACTCGACGATCGATGCCGAGAAGGCGGCCCGTAAGCCCGCCATGTTCGTGGACACCGGCATTCCCGCGCTGTTCCGGGCGGCTTACGAATTGCGGGCGGAGAAACACCGCGTTCACATCTACGTCGTCGGTGGCGCCCAAATCATGGACAACTCGGGATTCTTCAACATCGGCAAACGAAACTACGAGGCCGTGACGACGATCTTCAGTCGGCACGGGCTGCGTTCCGTGGCGGAAGAGGTCGGGGGGCTCGTGAATCGCACCATGTATCTGAACCTGGCCACCGGCCAGTTGAGCCTGAAGATTTCCGGCCAGCAGGAGGAGGTAGTCCTATGCAAGCGCTAGACGACTACATCGACCGCATCCAGCACCTGCCGCCGGCGCCGAAGCTGTTGCCGCCGCTGCTCCAATTGTTGCGGCAGCCGGATACGGACATGGATCGGGTCATCCGATTGATCGCCCATGACCCGTCGCTTACGGCGAGCGTCCTGCGCCTGGGCAACAGCGTGGCCTTCAATCGCGGCTCTCCGGTGCAGAGCCTCAATGAAGCCGTTGGCCGCCTCGGCTTTGAAACCCTCTACCGGC
>JBEISV010000641.1:0-2253 GCA_040375265.1 Verrucomicrobiales bacterium | reverse complement strand
GACATGCTCGCCCAGGCGAAAGGCGTCGCGATCTTCCCCAATCTCTACAAGGGCGCCTTCTTCTTCGGCGCCGAAGGCGGCAACGGGGTCGTGCTGGTGCGCGACGCCAGCGGTGGCTGGAGCTACCCGGCCTTCTATTCCATCGCCGCCGGCAGCTTCGGTCTCCAATTCGGCGGGCAGAAAGCGCGCACGGTCCTGATCATGCGCTCCGACAAGGCGGTGAAGGCCGAAGCGCTCTGGTGGCTGCTCAACCGCAAGGATTCCTCCTGGAAAGACTTCGGCGTGAACGCCGCCCTCAAGGCCCGCGGCATTTACGATCCCGACGCCGTCGAACTGACCGGGGCCACCATTCCGGCCGCCGAGGCGCCCAAGTTCACTGTCGCCGACGTGCTGGCGCTCAAGGGCGACGTGACGCGCGGCGGCGAGAAGTTTGCCTCCGTTTGCTCCAGTTGCCACCGCGCCGGTGACGTCGGCACGGAATACGCCCCTAGCCTCACCGGTTGGGCGAAACGCCAGACCACCGAGGTGTTCCTGAACTCGGTCATCAACCCCAGCGCCGACATCGCGCAGGGCTTCAACGGCACGCAGCTCAAGCTCAAGAGCGGCGACGAAATCCACGGCCTGGTGCTGTCGGAAGGCGATCCGCTCATCGTGCAGTCCGCCGGTGGCCTGACCCAGACCGTGCCGCGCAACCGCATCGCCGAACGCAAGGGCCTGGGCCGTTCGCTCATGCTGAGCGCCGACCAGCTCGGCCTCACGCCGCAGGATCTCGCGGACCTGAACGCCTGGCTGAAGACGAAGTAGTCCGACGCACCATTTTCGCGAGGGGCGGCTTAACGGCCGCCCCTTTTTCGTTTCGCCGGCGGTTTGGGGCCCCGTGGCCAAACCGCGCTGGAATTCGCCGGGCTTGGCCCTAGCCTCCGCGCATGTTCAATGGTGCCGATATCACCCCGGCTGGCGTGGACCAGTTCCCGCTGCGCCGTCCCGCGCTCCAGCCCGCGCAGATCGATGCGCTCACGCGCGACATCCTGGCGCTGAAGCGGAAGCACAACGCCGTCATCCTCGCGCACAATTACCAGATCGCGGAGATCCAGGACGTGGCGGACGTGGTCGGGGATTCGCTCGGGTTGTCGCAGTATGCCGCCCGGACCGACGCGGACGTGATCGTCTTCTGCGGCGTCCACTTCATGGCCGAGACGGCGAAGATCCTGAACCCGAGCAAGATCGTCGTGTTGCCGGACCTGGACGCCGGCTGCTCGCTCGAGGAAAGCTGCCCGGCCGACAAACTGGCCGCCTTGCAGGCCACGAACCCGAACTTCTACACCGTCACCTACATCAATTGCAGCGCGGCCGTGAAGGCGCTGAGCGACGTCATCTGCACCAGCGGCAACGCGGTGAAGATCGTCAATCACGCCCCGAAGGACCGCGACCTGCTGTTCGTGCCGGACGAAAACCTGGGAAGCTGGGTGATGGAGCAGACGGGCCGGCCGATGACGCTTTGGAAGGGCAACTGTTACGTCCACGTGGAGTGGACCCACGCCGCAATTACGCGCATCCGGCAGACGCATCCCGACGCGCCGGTGGTGGCGCATCCGGAGTGTCCGAAGGCGGTCCGCATGCTCGCCGACGAAGTCTGCTCGACCGAGAAGATGGTGACGTGGTGCAAGGCGACTTCGGCCAAAAGCATCATCATCGCGACCGAGGCGGGCATGCTGCACTGGCTGAAGCGCGAGTGCCCGGACAAGATCTTCATTCCGGCGCCGACCGAGCGTTGCGCGTGCAACGAATGCCGCTTCATGAAGCTCAACACGCTGGAGAAGCTCCATGACTGCCTGTTGAACCTGGCCCCGCGCGTCGAGTTGCCGCGGGACATCATCGAGCGGGCCCGCCGGCCGATTGAGCGGATGCTGGAAATCTCGGCTCTGCCGAAGTGACGGGCGGTGGGGTCAGCGAGCCTCGCAGCCGACGATGGCTTCCCAGCGGGCGCCGGCGAGCCGGTCGCGGAGCCCTTCCACGATGTCGCCGATGAGGCTCGGTCCCTCGTAGACCAACCCGGAATAGACCTGCACCAAAGAGGCGCCGGCGAGGA
Organism: Verrucomicrobiales bacterium; assembly: GCA_040375265.1. Lineage (GTDB taxonomy): Bacteria > Verrucomicrobiota > Verrucomicrobiia > Limisphaerales > UBA9464 > CAIWAH01. The sequence continues at coordinate 164 of JBEISV010000641.1, read as the reverse complement.
CCTTTTCCCAGGCATCCGGGGCGCTCGCGATGCCGCCGACACCGATGATGGGCAAGCGTCCCTGCGTGTTCCGGAAGAGGTGGCGGATCACCTCCGTGCTCCGGCCCTTGAGCGGTTGGCCGCTGAGCCCGCCGGTTTCGCGATAAAGGAGCGTGGCCACCGCG
>JBEISV010000292.1:0-6060 GCA_040375265.1 Verrucomicrobiales bacterium | reverse complement strand
TCCTTTGGCCCGGGTGCCTAACACGGAGAATCGATTCGAGGGTGAGGTTCCCATTTCGGCGGACCGGGCCCACGTGCCGTATCGGTTCAAGTTCGACTATTATTACCCCGGACTGCCCAAACGGGTCATCAGCAGCGATTGGTCACCGGAATATCTGCTTTCGCTGCCCCAGAATTAGGCTGGACGGCCCGGTGACTTCGCCGGAAACCGGATGGGCGTTGGCATGCCGTTTGTGCTCCCACGGCGATAGCCGAGCAAGTCAACCGTTACCCAGGCGTATCCGAGGGACCGCAAGTGGTCGGTCAGGTCCTGACGAAACTCGTCCGCCAACAGTCGGGGCCATTCCGCGGAACCGATCTCGATGCGGGCCAAGTGGCCGTGGGCGAGTTCGTGATGCCGCACCCGCACGTCAAAGCAGCCGCCGTCCCGCAGGAAATACTCCGCCTCCTCGATCATCCTGAGCTTTTCCGGCGTGACCCGTTCACCGGTAGGGATGCGGGAGCTGAGGCAGGCCAATTGGGGTTTGTCGGCCGTGGGCAGGCCGAGTTTGGCGCTCAGTTCGCGGATTTCCGCCTTGGTTAGGCCGACTTCCTTCAGGGGTGCCCGCACCTGAAACTCCGCCGCGGCTTGCGCCCCCGGGCGATGGTCGCCGAGGTCCGAGGCGTTTTCGCCATATGCCAGGACGGCGAAATGTTCGCTGCGAGCCAAGGGCTCCAATTCGGTGAACAGCGCGTGCTTGCAGAAGTAGCACCGGTTCGTCGGGTTCTGAAGATACTGGTCGTTGGCGAATTCGGCCGTATTGACGACCCGGACGGCGAAGCCGAATTGCGTGGCAATGCTCAGCGCTTCGGCCAGTTCGCGCCGCGGCAGGCTGGGGGAATCGGCAATCGCGGCTAGGGCCTTCGTCCCCAGGACATCGTGGGCGACCTTCGCCAGAAAGACGGAATCGACGCCGCCGGAGTAGGCGACCAAGCACGAACCGAATCCACGGATCATTTCGCGCAGTTGATGGAACTTTGTCTCCGACATGGGACGAATCATCGCGGCTGTCGCCGGCTTGTCCACCGGCGCGCCGGCGGGTTTAGCGCCGGTTGCCAAAATGAAAAAGCCGGTGGGAACGGAATCCCACCGGCTTGGAATGATTTCAGGATCAGGCGGTCAGCTTGGCGATATCGGCGGCGGCGATCGCGTCGATGCGCACCCGGCGCTTGTGGGCGCCTTCGCCCATTCCGACCTCGGCGCCGACCGACTTGCCCTGGAGGGCTTGGCCGACCGGCGACAGGTAGCTGATCACGCTGCGCTCGTCGTTGCCGTCCCAAGCGCCAAGAATGTGCAGGGTTTCCTGCTGTCCGGTCGCCACGTCCGTGAAGGTCACGGTGGTGCCCGGATTGACCGCGTCGGTGCTGACGTTGGCGAAGTCCGTGCCGCGGGCGCGGGCCTGCTGGAGCTCCAGCTCGTGCTTGCGGCGGTTCAGGATCTTCTGCTGTTCCTTGGCGAACTTGTATTCCGCGTTTTCCCGCAGGTCGCCGTAGCTCCGGGCCAGGGCGATGTCCTTGATGTTCGCGGGAATCTTGTTGTTGCAGAGGTCGTCGTATTCGGCCTTCCGCCGCTCGATGCTCTTCCAGCTGGTCTGGATCGTCTTGTCCTCCCGCACGTGGTCCCCGGAAATCATGTCCTGGATGGCCGGATAGGCCTTCACGATGCGGGCGAGCAGCGAACGCTTGTCCATGTCGTCGAAGCTCGGGCTGAGCTGCAGCGAACGGGTCAGGTCACGCACGACCTCGACGTCGGCCGACTCGATGAGCTCCGGCAGCAGTTCCAGGTCCTGCATGACGTAGTCGCGGAGGCGGTTGCTCTTCTTTTCCTGGAACTGGTCCCGCTCAATCGCGGTCAGCATGGCGCGGAAGACTTCCGGCCCGAGGATGTCGGCGAAGTAGTCCGCGCGTTCCTTGCCCAGCCAGAGCAGCAGCTCGCTGCTCGCTGAGTGCTGGCTGATCAGGCGGGTAATCGTTTCCTTGAGGAGTTGGCCCCGGTCTTCCGTCAGGAGCAGGCGGGCGCATTCACCGACCAGTTTGGCCGGAATCCGCTCGTTCAGCATGTTCACGATCAGCGGCGACCAGTCGGGAATGGCGTCCTTGAACGATTCCAGCGCCCGGCGGTGTTTGGCCGCCGGCAACTCCTCGAACAGGCTGCGGACGCGGTTGGCCTTGACCCAAATGTCCGGGGCCCCGATTTCCCCTTCGATCGGGCCCAAACCCGCGGCAACCCGGAGGTCGTCCCGCGCGAAAATCCCTTCCAACGCCTCGGACTCACGGGTCTGGGCGTGACTGGTAACCTCGGCGTTGAGCAGCTGGAGAATCTCCGGGATCGCGTCGCGATTCTTGAAGTCGTCGAAGCTCTTCAGGATCTCGTTCACGACCACCACGCGGGCCTTGAGTCCCTTTGCGGCCCGGAACTCGGTCAGCAGCCGGTCGCCCAGTTCGGTTTGCTCCGACTGATAGATGATCGGATCGGTCTTCTTCGCCGGGATCATGAAGTGGCCGTCCTTCTTCATCTCTGCCCGGGCGACTTCCCACCATTTCTTCCAGTCGCTGGTCACGACATCCTTCAGGGAGTCTTGGATCTGGGTGATCGTGGCGCGGCCACCAAAGCTGTCGAGGACCAGCTTCACCACATCCAGATGATGGAGCGCGGCCATTTGCTGCAATCCCTTCAGGTCGGCCGCCTTGCGGGCCAGGATGTGCTCCTTGGAGATGGCCTTGAGGGTTTCCGCCGAAAAGGCGAGGTCCATCCCATGTCCGGCCTTGGTCTGGAAGTCGATCACGAGCCGGCCGGCAATGCCGTCCAGCGCCTTCACTTTGCCAAAACCCCAGCTTTTGTGCTGGCAAAAACCAGCTTCGAGCAAGGCCGTCAGGGCTCCCACATGTCGGGATTGAATTTTGCCTGCGGCGACCAATTGCTCCATTTCCTCTTTCATACGTTCAAAAAGATGACTCCGAATTGAATGGCGGGCAGTATGCCGCCTGAATGGTTTCCGCACCACGACAAATTGCAGTGCGCCTTTTGCGCGACGCCGACACGCCGGGAGATTTCATCGAGCACCGGCTCGAAAAGGACCGCTTCGTGCGGGAGCTTCGTCCCGAGGATCGCCGGCTCGTCCAGGAGCTGATTTTCGGGGTGATCCGGTGGCGCGGCACGCTGGATTGGATGATTCACTCCCGCACCGAGGGCCGCCCCCAGAAGCCCCTCGCCCAGACGATCCTCCGGCTCGCGCTCTACCAACTGTTCTGGCTCGACCGCGTTCCTGCCTACGCCGTCCTGAATGATTCCGTCGAGCTGGCCCGCCGGTTTGGCGGCGAGGGCTTGGGCAAGTTCGTGAATGCCGTCCTGCGTGGCGTGACCCGTGACAAGGCCGAAGTCGGCAAGGCATTCGAAGCCCTGCAGCAATCCGATCCCGCCGTTGCCTGGTCCCATCCGGCCTGGCTCGTGAAACGGTGGGACGAACTCTTCGGCGCCGACGCGTGCCGGCAGTTGCTCGATTGGGACAACACCCCGCCGACGACATTCGTGCGGTTGAATCCGCGGCGCCTCGACCCCGAAAAGCTGGTCGAGCTGTGGCGGGAAGAGGAGATCGAGTCTGAGCCAATCCGGCGCGACTGGTTTCCGGCGGACCTTGTCTTCGAACTGAAGTCCCATCCGCCGATCGCCGGGCTCCGTTCCTTTGTGCGGGGCGGATTCTACGTCCAGGACCCCAGCACCTTGCTGGCGGTCCAAATGCTGGACCCGCAGCCCGGCGAAACCGTCCTAGACTACTGTGCGGCCCCGGGCGGCAAGACGACCTACATGGCCCAGCGAATGGAAAACAAGGGTGTCGTCATGGCCCATGATCCCTCGTTGGAAAGGCTGCGGTTGGTGCAGGAAAACGCCTCCCGCCTCGGTTGTTCCAGCGTGCTGACCACCAACGTGGCCCCCACCGTGGTCCGGGAAAAGGGACGCTACGACCGAATCCTCGTCGATGCCCCGTGTTCCAATACCGGCGTGCTGCGTCGGCGGCTGGAAGCCCGGTGGCGTTTGCAACCGGACGAAATTCCCCGGCTGGCGGATCAGCAACTGCAACTGCTGCTTAACGTGGCGGATCTGCTCAAGCCGGAAGGCCGGCTGGTGTATTCGACCTGCAGCTTGGAACCGGAGGAAAACCGCGTCGTCGTCGATCGCTTTCTCCAGCAACGCGCCGGCTTCCGGCTGCGGAAAGACCGCCAACTGACGCCGTTCCAGAATCAGGTGGACGGCGCCTATGTGGCCGTCCTGGAGCGCGAATAGGCGAAGTCCATCAATCGCCGGCCGCGCGAACCCGTTCCAAGCCGGCGGGACCGTGCCACCAGATTTCGGCAAGTCCGTGAGAAAATCGGGTTTCCCAAGGCAGGTGATACGCGCCGGCATCCAGCCAAAGCAGGGCATCGCCGGGTTTGAGGGAACGGGGCAGTGGCTTACGGGCCAGTTGATCAAACGCCATGCAGGTGGGACCGTAAACCGCGGTCGGGACGGCCGGCCCGGCGACGCGGCGGAGCGGGAGCAGTTCGTGCTGTTCCCAGACGGAAACCAACGCGTGCAGGGTCCGGCCGCCGTCGCAGATCAGTTGGCGCAGCCCGCGGCGTTCCTTCACGTCCAGCACCCGCACCACCAGCACGCCGGAGCCAGCGCTGACAAACCGGCCGTTCTCCAGCCAAACCTGCTCCACGGAGGGCAGGCGGCGGAGAGCCTCGCGCACCGTTCGCGCCAGTGACTCCGGAGAAATCCCTGCGTCCAGCCGTTTCCCGGCCCGGCTGAGGGCATGGCGCGGAGGAAGGCCGCCGCCGAGGTCCAGGTGGCGGGGTGAAACTTTGGCTGCGGCGGCGAAGTCCGCGACTTCGGCCAAGGCGAGCGCGTAGCAGTCGGGGGACGCGACATTGGTCCGCAGGTGGAAGTGGAGCGTCTCCACCGCCAGTCCGGCGCGCCGAAGGCGACGGACGGCCAGCATCGCCTCGGTCGGGGTCAGGCCAAACTGGGTCGGCAACGCGGGATTCTCCGGGTCAAATTCCGCGGTCGTGCACAGGCGAAGTCCCACACGCCAGCGGTCTTGCCGGGCCAGCGGCAGAAGCTCAGCCAGTTCATTCAGCGAATCGAAGTTCGCCCGAAGACCGGGCCGGGAATGGCGGGCGAGCCAGCGGTGTTTGGCGGGACCGTTCACCAGCAGGTCGTCACCGGTGAAACCCGCGGCCTCGGCCAGCCGGAATTCCGCTTCGCTGACGACCTCGGCCGGTCGCCCCTGCGAACGCCACCACCGCAGCAATGCCGGCAGCGGCTGAGTCTTGGTGGACAGCCAATTCACCAACGGCCGTCCGAAGTCGAGCGACTCCAGGCGGGCCACCGCGTCGGCAACCGGTTGGGCGCTGAACAGGAAAAACGGAGTGCCGGCGCCCAGTCGGAGTGCTTCGGTTGCCTGCTGGCGCCAATAGGCCAGGAGCTCCGGCGGATGCCCGAACTCGGGCGCCGCGTTCGGCTTCGCGCCGCGTCGGTTCCGGCGAACCTTCTCGACCTTCGTTCGTTCGTCTCGAACCGCGAGGGCAGGCGAGCTCAATCGAAGACCTCCACCTTGAGGGCCGTGCGTTGGTGGACTTCGGCCGCAATGCCTTGCAGTTCGGCCGCGCTCAGTTTGGTGGCCCAGGGTTCCGGCGTGGGGCGGGCGATGGTGTAGGCGTGGACCTCGCGGATGCGGCCACCGTCCCGGGTGATGCCGTTCAGGCGCTCGCAGTAGGCGGCCAGTTCCTCCGGCGGCATGGGCGAGCCGTTGACCTTCAGGAGCAGCGTCTGGACCACGATCGGGCGGGCACGAGCGGTTTCCAGCAAGTTGGCGAGGATGCGTTCGAACCGGACCGCGGAGCGATTCACCAGGCGAAAGTAGGGCTCCGTGCCCGCATCCAGTTTGCACCAGTATTCGCCATTGTTCGCGTCCATCAATTCTAGCCCACGTTTCACCGTGCCCTTGTCGAGGCCGGCGGAGTCGGTGATGAGCACCAGCTT
>JBEISV010000453.1:0-3984 GCA_040375265.1 Verrucomicrobiales bacterium | reverse complement strand
GTGGACGCTCTCCGAACTGGCGCGCCGGTCCCATTGCTCCGGCGAACACCTCCGGCGGCTGTGCCGGCGCCAACTGGGACGCACGCCGATGCAGCAGGTGACCTACCTCCGGATTCGCCACGCGGCCACGCTGCTGACCCGTTCGGACGACAAGCTGGAAATCATCGCCACGGAGGTCGGCTACGCGAACCCGTTCGTGTTTTCCAACACCTTCAAACGCTGGACCGGCTGGCGTCCGAGCGAATACCGCGCGCGGAAAATCGTTTAAGCACCGGCCACGACGTTCGATTCACTCTTGGTTACATGTCTTCTTCACTGTCCCCTCGACTGCCCGCCGGGATTGGTCGGCCAGCCCAGCGGCGGCCGGCACTGGCCAAGTTCCGGTTGGCCGTGAGGCGCCTGGAGTCCCTCAGTTCCGGCACGAAACGTGTGCGTGACATGGCAAAAGGCGCTGTGGGTTCCGTGAGCCTGACGATCCTGCTGGCATTGGCGTTCGCCGGGTCGACGTGGTCCGCGGAGTCGCCAATCGATGGTCGCCCGGAGGTGACAATCCGGCTGTCGGGAGCGGAGGCCATTCACCGGGACGATTCCTTTCATCTGCACGCCAGCACCGAGGTCCGCTTCGCGACGGCCCCGGCCGTGCCGGCGGAATTCTTCGCCTGGCGGGTGGATGGTGGCGCTTGGTCGGCCCCGGTGACCGACTCGGAACTCAAGTTTGCCGGCGACCGGCTGGGCTTGGGGCGTCACCAGATTGAGGTCCGCGCGGTCAATTCCGCAGGCCAGCCCCAGGGACCGTCCGCGGTTTGGGCGGTGGAAGTTCACCCGATCCCGTTGCAGGAACGCGGGTGGTTTCTGCCCGGATTGCTCGGTCTGCTCGGGCTGGTGCTCACGTCGGCGGTGGTGGCGGTGCGGACCCGGTTGCGACTGTCGGAATATGCCCGGACGCTGGAGGAAAAGGTGGCCCAACGGACGGCCGACCTCGAAACGGACATCCAGCGGCGGCAATTGCTGGAGCAGACCTTGCGCGCCAGCGAGGAACGTTTCATCAAGGTCTTCGACTCCAGTCCCATCCTCGCGACGATTTCGTCCTCCCGCGACGGAACCGTGCTGGACGCCAACCGCAATTTCTGCGCGGCGTTCGGCTTCCAGCGCGAGGAGCTGATTGGCCGATCCACCGTGTCGTTGGGGATCTGGAAAGATCCGGACCGCCGCGGTGAGTTGGTGGCGCGGTTGGCTGCCGGCGATCCGGTCGTCAACGAAGAGATTGTTTGCCGCCAGCGGGACGGCAAGGAGCGGACCATCCTGGTTTCCATCGAACGAATCCAAGTTGGTGACGAAGCCATGCTGCTGATCTTCGGGGTGGACATCTCCGAGCGGCGGGCGCTGGAAAACCAACTGCTGCACCTCGCGGACAATCTGCCCGGCAGCTACGTCTACCAGTATGCGCTGGAACCCGATGGCGCCTCCCGATTCCTTCATGTCAGCGCCGGGGTGGAGAAGTGTCATGGGATTACCGCCGCCGCGGTGCTGGCGGATCCGGCGGCGCTGCTCGCGTTGGTGCATCCGAGCCATGTTGCGTCGCTCCAGGCGGCCATCGGGGAGAGCGCGCGGAGTTTGGGCGACTTTGCGTTCGAAACCCTTGGCCGCCGCGCCGACGGCCGCTGGGGGTGGTTCCGCCTCGCGTCGCGTCCCCAGCGGCAGCCCTCTGGCCGGGTTGTCTGGGACGGCGTCTCGACCGACATCACCGCACACAAGGAGGTCGAGCTGTCGCTCCAGGCAAGCGAACAACGCTTTTCCAGGGCGTTCCACGCGAACCCGATGATCGCGGCGATCTCTTCCCTCGTGGACCACCGGCTGATCGACTGCAACGACCGGCTGTGCCGGTTTACCGGCCTCGGGCGCGAACAGCTGCTGGGCCGCTCGCCCGGGCAGTTGGAGCTCTGGGTCGACTACTCGGTGCGCGACCGGATCGTTCAGCGGCTGATCGCCGGCGAAGTGGTGGAGAATCAGGAAGTCGAAACGCGAAACCGGACCGGCGAGGTCCGGCGGCTGCTCGTTTCGGCCCAGCGAATTGAGCTTAGCGGCGAGCCGGCAGCGTTGTTCCTGTCCTCGGATGTCACCGAGCAAAGCCAGCGCGACGAAGCCCTGGTGGCCAGCGAGGCGCGCTTCCGCACCCTCGTGGAGCAGTCGGCGGACGGGATTTTCGTGGCCGACGAGGAGGGCCGCTACGAGGAGGTCAACACGGCGGGGTGCGAACTGCTGGGCTATTCCCGCGACGAGCTGCTCCGGCTCCGGGTTCACGACATCGTCGCGTTGGAGGACCATGCCATGCTGCCCGCGCATTGGGCGGAGATTCAATCCGGGGCCGTCGTGCGAGGCGAATGGCGGCTGCGGCGCAAGGACGGTGAGACGTTCATCGCCGACCTGAGTGTGCGCCGGCTGCCGAGCGGTCAGGCCCTCGCGGTGGTGCGGGACGTCACCCAACGGCGTCGCGCCGAGCAGAAACTGCGGTTCAACGAGGCGGTGCTCCGGGAAACCGGTGCCATCGCGAAGGTCGGCGGCTGGCAATTCGAACTGGCCACGGGCGTGACGTATTGGACGGACGAGGTTGCCCGAATTCACGGCCGGGAACCGGGGACGCCGGCGACCCTGGACTACGGCTTAAATCCCTACACGCCCGAGTCGCGGGTGCGCATCGAGGCTGCCATGGCTGGAGCCGCCACGCGAGGGGAGGAATTTGACTTGGAGGCCGAACTCAAGACCGATGACGAGTCTTCCCGCTGGGTTCGCATCATCGGGCGGCCCGTGCGGGAGAACGGAGTGATCGTCCGCCTCCAGGGCTCCATCCAGGACATCACCGAGCGAAAAGTCTCCGAGGTGCGTCTGCGGGAATCGGAGCAGCGCTTTGCCACCATTTTCCGGAACTGCCCGGTGATCGTGGTGATCAGCACTTTTCCCGACGGCCGCTACCTGGACGTCAACGATCAGTTCACCCGCACCTTGGGCTACTCGCGGGACGAGGCATTGGGACGTCGGGCATTGGATCTCGGCGTCTGGGCGGATCCGGCGCAGCGCCGCGAGATCATCAGTCAGATCGAGGCGGGGCAGTCGGTCCGCGATTTCGACTGCCTGCTGCGCACCAAGACCGGGGAGGTCCGCAATGTGTCGGCGTCGGTGGACCGGGTGATACTGAGCGGCCAAGAGTGCCTCATTTTTATCTCCACCGACACCACCGAGCGCCGGCAAGCGGAGGAATTGCTCCGGCAATCCGAGCAGACATTGGTGGCACTTTTTGGGGGCATCCGCGACGGCATCGTGGTGGTCGACGCGGTCAGTTGCCGATTCCTGCGCGTCAACGAGGCCATCTGCGAGATGACCGGCTACTCCTCCGCCGAACTCGTCGAACTGGGGGTCGCCGAATTTCATCCGCCGGAAGCCTTGGAATACGTTACGGCCGAGTTTGCCCGGCAGGTGAGCGGAGACTTCGGGCTCAGCCCGGCGCTGCCGGTCCTGCGCAAGGATGGCACGGTGTTCATTGCGGATGTGACCGCGGCCCCGATGGAAATCACCGGAAGGCAATGCTTGGTCGGGGTGTTCCGCGACGCCTCCGAACGGCGGGCCACGGAACAGGCCTTGCGCGAACAATTGCGCCTCCAGGAGCGGCTCGCGTCGTTGGCCACGACTGTGCCCGGCGCCCTGTTCGTGTTTGAGGCGCTTCCCGACGGGGTGCGGCGCATGCCCGAGGCCAGCCCCAAGCTGAAGGATCTGACCGGGCTGGCGCCCGAGGAGTTGGTGCAGGACGTCAGCCCGCTCTTCCGGTTGGTGGCGCCTGCCGACTTCCCGCGGGTGATCGCCCAGATCGAGGATTCCATCGCCCGCCGGCTGCCGTGGCATGACGTGTTCCGGATCCACCACCCGGTCAAGGGCACGGTCTGGCTGGAGGGATTCGCCCAGCCGGCCGGCCTCGAAAGCGGGCAGGCGGTG
>JBEISV010000560.1:0-2978 GCA_040375265.1 Verrucomicrobiales bacterium | reverse complement strand
GCGCGGCAAACTCGTTTCGCAGCCCGTGGATGCCTTGGTCCTGGCGCGCCTGCGGGAACGCGGACTCGCCATGAACCCGGCGGCCACAGCCCGCGAGCTGGTGCGCCGGATTCACTTTGATCTGACCGGGCTGCCGCCGAGTCCGGACGAGGTGGCCGCGTTCGAGCGAGACCCGAGCGAGGCCGCGTGGACCGCGTTGGTGGACCACTTGCTAGCGTCGCCGCACTACGGCGAACGCTGGGGCCGCCACTGGTTGGACCTCGTCCGCTACGCCGAAAGCAACGGCTACGAGCGCGACGGTCCCAAGCCGAATGCTTGGCGTTACCGCGACTACGTCATCGAGGCGTTCAACGCGGACAAACCCTACAACCGCTTCGTCCGCGAGCAGCTCGCCGGCGACGAATTGGTCGAGGAAGAACTGGCGCAGGCGGGACAGATGGCGCCCGCGATGCGGGACGCGCTCGTCGCCACGGGCTTTTACCGCCTGCACGTCTGGGACGACGAACCCGACAGCACGGTCGCTGCCGAGTTCGACGATCTCGACGACGTCATGGTCACCACCGGCACGGCCTTTCTCGGCCTGACGATCGGGTGCGCCCGCTGTCACGACCACAAGTTCGATCCCCTGAGCCAGTCCGACTACTACTCGCTGCTGGGATTCGTCCGCAGCATCGACGGCTACGGCCAGCACCACACCGGCGGGGGCGGCCGCGGCACCGGGAAGATTACCCGCCCGCTGGCGACGGCGTCGGAATGGAGACTTTGGGAGGGGCGCAAGCAGGCCCGTGTGAAGGAAGCGGAAACCCGCCTGGCGCAGGCGACCGATCCCGGGGCCAAGCAGCAGCTCGAAGCGGCCCTGAAGCAGGCGCGCGAGTCCGGGCCGCTGTTCGACTTCGCCCTGACGGTCAACGAAAACGGCCCGCAGCCGAAGCCCACGCATCTCCTCCACCGGGGCGATGCGCATTCGCCCCGCGCCGAAGTGGCGCCGGCGTTTCCCGCCGTGCTGGGTTTCCCCGCGCCCACGCTGCCGGTCCGTGATGGGAATGCACCAACCACCGGCCGCCGCCGGGTCCTCGCGGATTGGGTTGCCAGCCCGCAGAATCCGCTGACGGCGCGCGTGTTCGTGAACCGGCTCTGGCAGCATCACTTCGGCGTCGGTCTGGTGCCCACGCCGGACGATTTCGGCCAGACCGGTCTGCGCCCGACGAATCGGCCACTGCTCGACTACCTGGCGGCCGAGTTCGTCGCCGGCGGCTGGAGCATCAAGCGGATGCACAGGCTCATCCTGACCAGCCACGCTTACCGGATGTCGTCCCGCGCCGATAACCGACGCGCACTCGCCGTTGATCAGGACAACACGTTGCTTTGGCGGCAGAATCTCCGCCGCGTCGAGGCCGAGGTCATCCGCGACACGATGCTTGCCGTCAGCGGCACGCTGAACCCGAAGCGCGGTGGTCCGAGCGTGTTCCCGACGTTGCCCAAGGAAGTCCACACCACTCAGGACTCCGCCGGCAAAGGCTGGAACGACAGCCCAGCCGCCGAGCAGAGCCGCCGCAGCGTGTATCTGGTCGTGAAGCGGGCTCTCAAGGTGCCGTTGCTGGATTGCCTCGACTTCGCCAACAGCACTTCCAGCACCGGCACCCGCCCCACGACGACAGTCGCCCCGCAGGCGCTCATGCTGCTGAACGATTCGTTCGTGCAGACGCAGGCCGCGGCGTTTGCCGGGCGAATTCGGCAGGAAGCCGGGCCGCGCACGGAAGCGCAGATTGCGCGCGCGTTTCAACTCGCCGTCCAACGGGAGCCGACCAAGGCCGAGGTGCGGGCGGCGAAGGCGCTGCTGGCAGTCCAGACCGCGCGAGCGCGGGCCGAAGCCGCGAAGGAACCTGAAACCGTGGCGTTGCGGAGCCTCTGCCGCGGGCTGCTCAACCTGAACGAGGCGGTTTATGTGGATTAGAACCACGCCGTCGCTCAGCCCCGGAGCGGCGACAGAAAGTAGCCCACGGCGTAAGCCGTGGGTTACGTGCGGAATGTCTTTAGCCCCGGTAGGGGCGGCAGGATCGGAGCCAAAACAATCTGCCGCCCCTGCCGGGGCTTGTCCGCAAGTTCACATAGGGACCCACGGCTTACGCCGTGGGCTATTCTCTTTCGCGCCGCCAGCGTTGCCGGCAGTGCGAATCAACTCCCCTGAAAGGATGTAAGAGGCGCCAAATGAATCACCCAACCCGAGGCTCCGTTCCCTACGTGCTACTCCGAAAGACGTCTTGCGTGGTGGCACTAGTGCTTGCGCTTGGTGGCTTCGGCTGTGCGCATAGTGAAAAGACGGACAAGCTCTACAATTCTGCACCACTCTTGGTGACAGCGGAGCCCGAATTGGGTTCGGTTTACGAGCTGAGCGTCTATGTGATCACCGGAGGCGATACCCTGAGCAACATTGCGGAGCGCTTTCGAGTGACCCGCGAGGAGCTCCAAACGCTTAATCCTGGGATGCGACCCAATGCGCTTAGAATCGGCCAACGCATAAGGCTCCACGAGCGGCGCAAAAGCCAAACTGAACCAGTCCTGCCTCCCGGCAAACCGTGACCCTCGATGAACCCCGCCGACCACCAATTGCCGCGTCGTCAGTTCCTGTGGGAAGCCGGGGCGGGTTTCGCCGGGCTTGCGCTGGCCGGGTTGCTAGAGGGCGACGGCTTCTTCGCGAAGGCACGAGCCGCGGAACTTCCCCAGCCGAGTCCGCTGCTGCCGAAGGCGCCGCATTTCCCGACCAAGGCGAAGTCGGTGATCTTCCTGTTCATGTTCGGCGGGCCGTCGCAGGTGGACCTGTTCGACTACAAGCCGGAACTCCAGAAGCGCGACGGACAGACCATCGACAACGAGTTCCGCCGGAACACGAAGACGAAGGCCGTGTTGCAGGCCAGCCGGCGCACGTTCCGGCAGCACGGACAGTCGGGACTCTGGTGTTCGGATGCCTTCCCGAACAT
>JBEISV010000003.1:0-41468 GCA_040375265.1 Verrucomicrobiales bacterium | reverse complement strand
CGAACGGCATCCGCTGACCAACGAGGTCATCGCGCCCGCAGTTCCCGCGCTGCTCGGCGGAAGGCTGAACGTCCAGCCCGTGAACCTGCCATGGCTGGCCGGCAATCCCGACCAACGCGACTTCGTGATCCGCGACACGCTTGCTGCCAGCGAGCAGACGGTCACCGCCGCGAAGGCAGCTTGGACGAAGTCGCGCAGCGCCGCCAACGCCACGCCGGCCGAGCTCCGCGCGACTGACCTCGCTCTGGACCTCGCTGAGAAGAAACACGGCGCCTTGGTGGCCGTGACCGCAGCCGAGCGCCTGACGCCCTCCGGTAGCCGCCGACGTGAGGAGGCGGACCATTCCACTGCCCTCCGCCTCGTTACCTCGGCGGCTACCAACGCCGTCCTGCTCCAGCGCACTGCCGCGATCGCCGAGGCAACTTTGAAGCGGCACCAGGCGCAGACTGCCCTCGCCGCGGCCCCGACGAACAAGCTCGCCGAGGCGCAGAAGAAGCTCTCTGAGGCCGACCAGCAACTCACCGCCGCTGTCGAAGCCCTCGCTAAGCCGCTGGATGCCGCATTCACGCCTCGGCCTGCGACTGCCTATCCGACGAACAGCACCGGTCGCCGGTTGGCCTTCGCCCAGTGGCTCACCGAGCCGCGCAACCCGCTGACCGCCCGAGTGGCGGTGAATCACGTATGGCTCCGGCATTTCGGCCGCGGCCTGGTGCCCACACCCGCCGACTTCGGCCGCAACGGCCGTCCCGCCACGCATCCGCAACTCCTCGACTGGCTGGCGGCGGAGTTCATGCAACCGGAATTAGTGGATAGTCGAAGTGAGTTGATGGTGGATAGGCCCGATGGCGCGTCCCCAGCTATCAACCATCCACTCAAAGCCCTATCCACTCCCTGGAGCTTCCGCCACCTCCACCGTCTCATCGTCACCAGCGCCGCCTACCGCATGGCCTCCACCAGCGGCGAGCTTGCTTCCTCACTTCCTACTTCCGACTTCGCACCTCCGACTTCGATCGATCCCGACAACCACTTCCTCTGGCGCATGAACTCCCGCCGCCTTGAAGCCGAGGCCGTGCGCGACAACGTGCTTTACGCCGCAGGCACGCTTGACCCCACGTTCGGCGGCCCCGACATCGACCAGCAGCAGGCGCTCACCTCGCCACGACGCTCGCTCTACCTACGCCACGCCGCGGAAAAGCAGGCCGAGTTCCTCCAGATCTTCGATGGCCCGGCCGTGACCGAATGCTACGAACGCCGCCCCAGCGTGATGCCCCAGCAGGCCCTCGCCCTCGGCAACAGCGAACTCGCCGTAAAGCAGGCCCGCATCCTCGCCGCGACGCTGGTGAAGGATGCGGCGGCCAACGAAACCCGCCTCGTCGAACTCGCCTTCCAACGCATCCTCGCCCGCCGCCCGACCGACGCCGAACGCCAATCCTGCGTGGAGTTCTTTGGCCCGGCCCCGGTGAGCGCCGAGATTGCGGAGAAGAACTTCGCCCGCGCGGCCGAGAACCTCGTGCTCGTGCTCTTCAACCACAACGACTTCGTTACGGTGAGATGAACCCAACTAACGAACCTAGCGAAGCGGTGACTCATCTTGGAGCCGGCCGCTTCCGCTATTGGTCTACACGCTGGGCCTTGGTGCTTGGAGTCCTCTCCTGTGTTCTAGGCGGGATGTTTTTGTGTCCCTGTCCCAGCGTGTTTATCCCGTCGGCATTGCTGGTTGGAGTTGCCTATTGGTTTGGCGATCCATCGCTGAGAAGACGGTCAGTTTGGTGGCTGGCTTTGACCTTGTTCGGTGTGGTCATGGCAACCGCAGGTAAGATCCGTGATGAACGCAAAGTGAAGCGATGGCGGGAACAAGTCGCCGCTCAAAGAGCCGTCGCAACCAACTCGACTGTCATCACCAACCCAATACCGCCAAGGCCCATGAGACCGTGACGGACTTCAGTTTCATGAACACTCCACGCCATCCCAACTGCCCCGGCATCACGCGCCGCTCGTTCCTCGCCGACACCGGCATGGGGTTCACCGGCCTCGTGCTCGGCTCGATGCTGTTCCGCGACGGCGTCCGGGCGGAGTCGCCGGCCGGCGCATGGCAGCCGCCGACAGGCGCGCCTCACTTCACGCCGCGGGCGAAGTCGGTCATCTGGATCTTCCTCTGCGGCGGCGTGAGCCACGTCGAAAGCTTCGACGTGAAGCCGGAGCTGACGAAATATGCCGGAAAGTCGATCAGCGAGACGCCTTAC
This sequence comes from Verrucomicrobiales bacterium, assembly GCA_040375265.1. Taxonomy (GTDB): domain Bacteria; phylum Verrucomicrobiota; class Verrucomicrobiia; order Limisphaerales; family UBA9464; genus CAIWAH01. The sequence goes on along the minus strand of JBEISV010000003.1, from coordinate 39,225 downwards.
GCCGGCGTGGTCGCGACGGAAGGCAAGGACGTCATCGGGGCGAACCCGGCGCACGGCAACCGCAAGGTCATCATGCCGCTCCAGACCGGCTACAAGGCCTACGGCGAGTGCGGCCTGGTGGTGGGCGACTGGTTCAAGCACGTCGGCGCCTGTGCGGACGATCTTGCGGTGGTGCGTTCGCTCTGGACGATCCACAACGATCACGGCGCGCAGCTCACCTGGCAGACCGGCCGGCATCCGCGTGAACTGGAGCATCCCACGCTCGGCGCCTGGACCGCCTACGGCCTCGGCACGCTGAACGAAAACCTGCCCGAGTATGTCGTGCTGGGCGTGCCCACCGGAGATTGCTGCGGCGGCGCCTTCACCCACGGAGCGGCGTATCTCGGCCCCGAACACGGCGGCGTGCGGCTGAACACCGACCCGAAGAATCCCCTGCCCTTCATCCGCCCCTTCGAAGGCGCGCTCACCGCCGAGGAACAGGCCGCGAACCTCAGTCTGCTCGGCAAGCTCAACCGCCTCGCCGGCATTGATTATCCCGACGACCAGAACCTCCGCGCCCGCATCAAGGCCTACGAGCTCGCCTACCAGATGCAGACCAGCATCCCGGAGACGATGCAGCTCGACCGCGAGCCGGAGCACGTCCGCCGCCTTTACGGACTGGACCAAGAACACACCAAGGCCTTCGGCGAGCAATGCCTCGTTGCCCGGCGGCTGGTGGAGCGCGGCGTGCGCTTCGTGCAGCTCTTCCACGGTGGCGGGGGCGGCGGGGCATGGGATGCGCACGGCGACATCAAGAACAACCACACGACGCTCGCCGCACAGGTGGATCAACCGATTGCCGGCCTGCTGAAGGACCTCAAACAACGCGGCCTGCTCGACGACACATTGGTCGTATTCGGCACGGAATTCGGCCGTTCCCCCGGCGCAGAAGGCACGGGCCGGGACCATCATCCGCAGGCCTTCTGTGCGTGGCTGGCCGGCGGCGGGGTGAAGGGCGGCGTGCAATATGGTCAGACGGATGAACTCGGCTTCCACGCCGCCGAGAACCGCCGTTACGTCACCGACATTCACGCCACGGTCCTGCACCAGCTCGGCCTTGATTCGCGACGACTGGAAGTTCCCGGCCGGAAGCGCCTGGATTTGGACCACGGCGAACTTATCCGAGAAATTCTCGGCTGATTCCACCGCCGACTACCCGAGTCGCGGGAGGCCGCCTCAACGTTGACCGTCCGCAGCGACAAAAAAAAGGCACCAACCTAGGTCGGCGCCTTCAAATTTCGACGGAATCTCGAGGACTACTTCTTCTCGTCCTTCTTTTCCTCGGTCTTCTCCGCAGGCTTGGCCGACTCCGGCGGGGCGTTGGCGTTCAATTGCTTGAGCACGCCATCGGAAAGATCGCTGTCACCACCGAGCAAGGTCGTATAGACGACGATCGGGGTCTGGTTGGCGCTGATCGCGGCGGTATCGACGACCAACTGGTAGCTACCCGCCTTGGCCTTTTCCTCGACGACACCCTTGATGTCGCGAAGCACGCTCTCGCGGAGACGCAGCTGCTGATCCGCGATGGATTGGCGCATGTTCTGGTCGAACGTGCGCAGGCTGTTTTCCTGTTCGCGCAGTTCACCGACCTTCTTTTCCAGGGACTTCTTGCGGTTATTGCGCTCGTCCTCGGAAACGGCGGGGTCATTGGCCGACTCGCGCAGTTTGCCGAACTCTTCGTTGGCCTTCTTGTAATCCTCGACGATGCCGCCCCGGGCCTTTTCAAAGTCGGCAGCCCGCTCCTTGAGCTGGCGGTCGGCCTCCTTGGTGCGCCAGTAGCCATCGAAAACTTTCTTCATGTCCACGACGGCAACTTTGGTCTGCGCCATGGCGCTGGTCGCCAGATTGGCGGCAAATACAAGGGTCAGGATCGGGGTCAGATATCGTTTCATGCTCGGTAAATTTCGCTCAAACAGGGTTCAGGTTGTCAGAAATCGCGGGTATAGCCAACGCCGAATTGGAACCGGCCGCTGCTGCCCGAAAACTTGTCCTTGGTCATCGGGATGCCGTAATCTAGCCGGAGGGGGCCGATCGGCAGGTTGAGGCGGATGCCGAAGCCGATGTTGTCGTTGTAACTACCGGTGCTGGAACCGTCCAGGTAGGTCGTCGGCGTGAAGCTGAAGGAATCGCGGAACACCATGCCGGCGTCGTAGAACGCGGCGAGCCGAAGGCGTTCAATGATGGGGATGCTGTATTCCGCCGAGGCAAACCAGTAGGTATTGCCACCGATGGGTTCCAGCGTCAGCTCGTCGCGCGGGCCCACATCCCGGTAGTCGAAGCCGCGCAGCGAATAAAGTCCGCCGAGGAAGTAACGATCGGACAGCGGCACGCGCGTCTTGTTGCCCTGATCGCCCCGTCCGTAGGCCTCAACCACGCCGGCTCGTCCGCTCAATTCCAGCACGTGGCCGTCAAGGATATCCCGCCAGATGCCGCCTTCGTCGAAGTGGCGGGCCGGATTCCAATACTGGGCGGCCCTCAGTTCCAACTTGTAGAAGTCAACGTCGCCACCAAACGGTCCGCCGACCAGTTCCGGATTCAGTTCAATCCGGTGACCACGGGTGGGCAGCGTGACGTTGTTCCGGGTGTCATGCGCCAAGGTAAAACCAACGCGTGAGAACAGCCGGGAACCCTCTTCCTGGAGCAACACCGGCTGCGGGCCGCTGAGGGGGTATTGCGCTCGGTAGGCGTCGGAGAAATCGATTTCGATGTTCTCCAACGTGTAGTTTACGCCCGCCACGAAATTGAAGGGCAGCTGTCGGGTCAACCCCATGCGTCCACCCGCCTGGATTTGGGTGAAATTGTCCGAGAAATAGTTCAGCTCACGGTAGTAGACCTCGCTGTCGAACCGCAGCCGGCGGCCGAGGAACCATGGCTCCGTAAATCCAAGCAGGTAATCCTGCCGACGAGTTCCGTATTGCACGCGAAGACGAGCCTTTTGGCCGCCGCCGGTGAAATAGGGCGGATTGAAAAGGTCGAAGTTCCCCTGCGTGACTTCGACGAAGCCAACCAATTTGTCGACGGAACTGAAGCCGGCGCCCACCGAGATGTTGCCGGTGTTCTTTTCCTCGACCCCGATGACTAGGTTGCGGCGATTTTCGACCGTGGTCGGATCATTCGAGGTGTCGACCTTCTCGAAATACTGCATCTGCTCCAGCCGCTGCTTGCTGATCTTGACGCGAACCATGTCGAACGGCTCGCCTGGGCTGATCGCCAATTCGCGGCGGATGACCTTGTCCTTGGTCTTGGTGTTGCCCTTGATCTCGATCTTTTCGACGTAGAACTTGTCCCCCTCGCGCACGCTGTATTGGAGGTCCAAGGCGCCCTTCTCGATGTTGGCAATCTTCTGGGGAATCACTCGGGCATCAATGTAGCCTTGCGAGCCGTAGAAATTCTCGATCGCCTCGACGTCCTTCTGGAGCTTCTTCGGCGTAAACGTCTCGCCCGGCTTCAGCGTGAGGCGGACCTTCAGGTTGTTGTTGTCGCGGAGGTTCGCGAGGATCTCGTTCTGGGTGAAGAGTTCGTTGCCTTTGAAGTCAACGCCCGAGACCGTGTAGGGAGTGCCTTCCAAGACATCGAGCCGGAGCACCATCCGGTTCGTCTTGGCATATTCGAACTTCACATCCTTGAGGTCGAAGTCGATGTAGCCTTCCTCGTTGTAGAATTCGTGCAGCTTCTCCTTGTCCTCCTCAAACTGGTCGTCCTTCAGCTTGCCCGATCCGGTCAACCAAGACAGCCACCACCAGCGCCGGGTCTTGATGACGCGGCGCAGCTTCCGTTGTTTGAAGGCCGTGGCGTTGTCGAATTTGACGTCGGTGATGCGAACCTTGGGCGCCTCGACAATCTCGAAGGTAACGGTGCCCTTACCCAGCTCACCGTTGACGCTGGGGACCGCCTTGACCGCCGTCTTCTGCAACCCGGCCTTCTGATACATCTTGAGGATTTCCTGCGAATCCTCGAACAGCTTCCGCTCGTCCAGCGGTTCGCCGATCTTCGACGTCACCTTTTTCCTCAGCTTGCTGACGCTGTATTTCTTGTTGCCGCTGAACCGAACCTCCGTCAGCACGGGTTTGCCCTGGATGACATAGCTCAGCTTGATGCCGGTGGCGGTGCGTTCCTCGCCGACCCGCACGTTGTAGAAGTAGCCGGTGCCCAGTAGGCCGCGGACATCGTCGTCGACCCGAATCCGGTTGAACTCATCGCCGACCTTCAGCCGGATGTTGGCACGCACGAGATCATCGCTGACCGCCGCGGGGCCGACATGCCGGATAGTGATCGCCTCAATGGTGGGCTGCGGAGGGCGGGTCTGCTGCGCAACCGCCGCCATTTGGAGGCAGGCGACAAGAAGCGCGAGCACGCGCTGGGAACGGGGCGATTTGAATTTCATCCGATACGTCGGGGCCGGTTAATCGAATCCGGTCGAATTGACGGGCGATGGAAGCCTGCCAAGCCGCCTCCCTGCAACCCTTCTGTGCGCGAATGCCGTTTCATTGGGCGGCGTCGTCCGCGATGGGCGACGTGCATTCGTAGCGAGTCAGGCCCTTGCGGAAGATAAGTTTCACGTCGTCGCCCGCCGGACCGTTACGTTGTTTGGCGATCATGAGGTTGACCCGGATCGAGTCTGCCGCGGGATCGCTTTCGTCTTCTTCGGACTCCACACGGTAGAGCAGACCGACGACGTCGGCATCTTGCTCAATTGAGCCGGATTCGCGCAGGTCACTCAACTTGGGTTTCTCGGATTTCCCGCGCTTCTCGACGTCACGGTTCAGCTGGCTAAGGACGATCACCGGCACTTTGAGTTCCTTGGCGAGGGCCTTTACCCCGGACGAGATTTCCGCCACCTCCTGCTGACGGTTGTCCTGGGCCTTACGGGAACTCGAATGGAGCAGCTGCAAGTAGTCGATGATGATGAGCTTGATCCCGTGTTGCTGCCACATCCGGCGGGCGCGCGCACGAAGTTGGAGAATCGAAAGGCCGGAAGTGTCGTCGATGTAGAGCGGCGCCTTAGCCATCTTGGACGCAGCACCGGTCAGTTTGCGCATGTCCTGCTCGGACAGGAAACCGTCGCGGATGGCGCGCCCGTTCACCCGTGCCATGGAACACAACATACGCATGACGAGCGATTCGGACGTCATTTCGAGGCTAAACACTCCGACAGGGTGGCCTTCGTTGACAATGACGTGCTCAACGATGTTCATCGCCAAGGACGTCTTGCCCACGGAAGGCCGAGCCGCGATGACGATCATTTCCCCCTCATGCAAACCGCTGGTCAGTTTGTCGAGATCCGGCAATCCGGTGCCAATGCCCGTCAACCCGCCGGCCCGTGCATGGTAACTCTGGATCAGGTCTATGGCCCCCCGGACCAGATCCTTCATGCCCCGGATGCCCGCCTCTTCGCGTTCCTCGCTGATCTTCAGGATATCCCGCTCAACCTCGTCAATAAGGGCATCCACTTCACCCTGATGCTCATGCACCCGACCGATCACCTGCGTGCAGGACTTCAGCATCCGCCGGAGGACGTGCTTTTCCCTCATGATTTCGAGGTAATAGGCCAGATTTGCGGCGCTCGGAACCGCGTCCATCAGGTTGGACAGGTAAGCCAATCCGCCAACCCCCTCGAGCGTGCCCGCGTCCTTCAGCTTCTGCTGGACCGTGATCAAGTCGATGGGATCCTTGCGGTCATACATCTCCACCAGCAGCTCATAGAGCGTCTGGTGGCGTAGGTCATAGAACGATTCAGGTCCTCCCTTCAGCTTGTCCACACATAGCCCCAAGGACTCATTGGGCGACAAGAGCACGCAGCCCAAAACCCCCTGCTCCGCCTCCAGGGAATGCGGAGGAAGGCGGTCCAGTTTCATCAGGTCGACCGAAGTGTCTTTCTTGCGCCGTGAACGCTTGAAGTCCGGCCCTTCCCCCCTGGGAGGAACCGAATCTGAGTCGTTGAACATCGGGACCAGTCTGCAGAATCTCGCCCCAGACTGCGCGGACAGAATTTCCGCAACTTGTTCACAACCGGCGGGTGTTACGGGGAGAAACCGACCGTCACCGAGCCGGCATCCCCGATTTCAGGATCGATAATGCGCACCCCACCAATCACCGCCACCAACCCAAAACGCGGACTGGCGATTGCGAGCCTCGGCTTCGGTGTTTTCAGCCTCCTGCTGGGCATCATCTCCGGAATTCCGGCCGTGGCGACCGGATTGGCCGCCCGGCGCCGGAGCCAGCGGCAACCGGAGGTGTTCGGAGGGCGAAAGATCGCAACTGCCGGCCTCATCCTCGGCCTGTTATCGCCGCTCATCACGACCATCCACGTCATGATTGCGATGGCCGCCAGCAGGGAAATCAAAAGGCAGGTGGGAACCGGAATGTGCGTTGGCAACCTGATGGCGGTAGGGCGAGCAATGCAGGTCCATGCCATCGACCACGGCACCTATCCGGAACAGCTTCTGAACTTGAGGGCGGTCTTGAAACGACCCGAGAAATTGTGGTGCAGCGGTGATACCAATCGAACCACGGCAACGAATTGGTCCGGCACGACACTGGACAACATCAGTTTCGAGTTGCTGCAGCCAAACGGCACAGAGGAGGAAAATCAGCAACGGGCGGTGATGCGTTGCCCAATTCACGGTCACGAATGGTGGGGCGACGGCTCGGTCCACCTGAGTGGTGGCCGGGTGATCAAACCTCAGTGACGGTTTCCAAATACAAAAGGCCGGACCTGACGGTCCGGCCTTTTAACAACGTTAGAACACACTCAAGCTTTGGACGATTTCTTTTCCTTGGCCGGCTTCTCTGACTTCTCCACGTCCGCGACTTTGCCCGGGTTTTCACCCGCTGCAACCCGGCGGCCGCGCTTCTCCGACTTGGCCGCAACCTCACCCTTGGCGTCTGCCGCAGACGGTTCGGGCAGCGGATTGCTGCTCTTCACAACCACCTTGAGCGTGCACTGCACTTCGGGATGGAGACGAAGTTCAACTTCATAGTCGCCCAGCGCATGAATCGCCTTCTCCAAGTGGATTTTCTTCTTGTCGAGGGACACGTCCAACTGGGTCTTCAAGGCGTCCGAAATGGAGCCGTTGGTCACGGAACCGAACAGCTTGCCATCCTCACCGGTCTTGACCGAGATCGTGACCGTCACCTTCGACAGGCTCTTCCCGAGCTCAGCCATCGTGTTGAGCTCATGGGCTTCGCGTTCAGCCCGGCGCTTCTTCAAGTTATCCAACCATTTCCGGTTGCCACTCGAAACTAGGACGGCAAGCCCCTGAGGAATGAGATAATTTCGTGCGTAGCCGGCGGCAACGGCGACCTGATCGGTCTCGCCGCCGAGCCCAACCACGTTCTTGATAAGGATGACTTCGGTTTTGGCCATACGTAAAAACTTTCTGAAAATGTAAGGAAAAGCTGGGGTCGAATCAAAACGGAACATCGTCGTCCGGAGGCGGACCATCAGATTCCGCTGGAGTGGACGAAGCGGTCGAACTTGGCTGAGGGCGAGACTGTCGAGCCGGCGCGGCAGCGGGCGGAGCCCCAGCACCACCCTCGGCTCGCCCGCCGATGAACTGGAAGTTCTCCATGACGACACGCAGCTTGCTGACCTTCTGCCCACTATTTTTGTCGTCCCATTGGTCCAGCTTCAGTCGCCCCTCGACGAACAGTGGGTTGCCTTTGCGAAGATATTGCGCGATCAGCTCGGCCTGTTTTCCCCAGGCGTCGATGTCGATGAAAGTAACCTCTTCCATCGTTTCTCCGGACTCGGTCTTGTAGGAACGATTGACCGCCAACCCAAGCCTTGCCACCGCCGAGCCTTTCGGCGTGTAGCGCAACTCAGGATCCCTGGTAAGGTTTCCAAGCAGGACAACTTTGTTGTAACTGGCCATGGCTTACGGTCGTTTCGCCGCCCTACCGATTTTAATTCGCGGCAGCAGGCGCCGTCGCGTGCTTGATGGAAACGCGATAGACCTCGTCCACCAAGCGAAACTTGTCTCGCAAGCCCGCGACCGCGGCGGGCGCGATCTCAAAAATGAAATTGACGTAGTAACCGGAGGAAAAGTCCTTGTCCGTAACCCGGGCAAACGGCTTTTTGTCCATCTTCTGGACTGTTTCCACCTTGGCACCGCAATCGGTGATGATCGACTTCACCTTATCTACGGCATCGTTGACTCCCTCTTCCTTGCCGGTGAGGTCCAAAATAAACAAACCTTCGTATCGTTTCACTGCGTTTTCCTTTCTGCGTTAGTCAAACTTTCCTGAGGCGGCTTCACCGCCCCGTTAAATCTGTTCATCGCCTTGGCGACTCCATCATTTCCCCAGCACTCTACTTGGTCGGCAGCGCGCCTCAGAACCAACTCCAAAATCGCTCGCTCCTCCGCTCCAAACCGACCCAAAACATGTCCGGCGATGTTTCGCGCGCCATCACTTGGCCTTGCGACACCAATTTTCAATCGCGCGTAATTCTTGCCACCCAATGACGCCTCAACTGATTCGAGGCCGTGATGCCCCCCGGAACTGCCCTCAGCCTTCAGTCTGATTGTCCCCAAAGGAAGGTCGGCGTCATCAACCACCACTAACAATTCAGACAAAGGAATCCGGAAAAACCTCACCATCTGTCCCACACAATCCCCGCTTAGGTTCATGTAGGTCTGCGGTTTGGCGAGCAACCACCGTATCCCGCCGCGCTGAAACTCAGCAACCTCTGCAAAGAACTTTTTCTCCCGCCGCCAATCAACTCCCGCCCCGGCCGCCAACCGATCAACGAGCATGAATCCGGCGTTGTGTCTCGTGGCCTGATACTCCCCACCGGGGTTGCCCAATCCAGCGACTAATCGTAGCGCGCTCAAGGCAACAAAGGCGGTGGAAGCTCTTTCGAAGCCACCACCGCCCGCAAAGTTTACTTCTTCTTCTCGGCAGCCTTAGGGGCGGCCGCTTCATCGGCCTTCTTCTCCTTGATCATTTCAGGCTGCTTCGCATCCGCGCCAGCCGTCGCAGCCGCGGCGTCCGTCGCCTCGGCGACTTCCGCCACCGGGGCTGCCACCGCGAACACAGGAATCTTTTTGTCACCCATGAATTCAACACCTTCCGGGGCAACGATTTCGCCGATGTGCAGCGTTTGCCCCACCTTCAGCGCCGAAACATCAACGGTAATTTGCTCAGGCAGGTTGCCAGGCAACGCTCGAATCTTCAGCTTGAAGCGGACGTGCTCCAACGTGCCGCCGCCGCTTTTCACGCCGTCGGGCGTTCCCACAGACTCCACCGGGATTTCCATGGTCACCAGTTCATCCGACTTCACCTCGTGGAAGTCGATGTGCAGCGTGGTGTCGTAGAGGGGATGGTGCTGAACATCCTGAACGAGCGCCAAGCGCGAACCAGCCGTTTCGCCGGCGATAGCCAAATCCACCAAAATCACTTCGGTGTGGGCGCGATGAACAAGTTCATCAAACTCCTTCACATCGATCTCCAGGTTTTGAGGGGGATTATGCTTCCCGTAGATGACCGCGGGAATTCGTCCGCTGGCGCGAACAGCCTTGGCTCCCTTGCGCCGGGACAGCGTGCGCGGATGCGCCTTGAGTGCTACCGATTTCATTTTTTGTCGTATCTGCCGGCGCCCAGCCTAGCTGGTCCGCCCGCCCTTAAACTCGAACAGCGATGTCACGCTGGAATTCTGATGGATCCGTTTGATCGCCTCACCCAGAAGTCCGGCAACTGACAGGGTCGTTATATTGATCCCCGGAATCGCGGAGCGGGCGACGGTATCGGTCGTGATCAGTTCGTCAATAGACGATTTCCGCAATCGCTCAATGCCGAGGTCATTGAGGAGTGCATGCGAAACGCAGGCCATTATCTTCTCGGCGCCCCGCTCCTTCAGCAGCGCCGCCGCGCTGGTCAAGGTGCCGGCCGTTTCCGTCAGGTCATCCACGATGAGGACATTCTTGCCGGCGATGTCACCGATCACCGCCGTGGCCTCGGTTTCCGTGGGGCTCTTCCGCCGCTTTGCCACGATGGCCAGTTCCGCATCCAGTTGCTGGGCGTAGGCATAAGCCATCTTGAGCCCACCCACGTCGGGGCTGACCACCACCATGTTCTGCAGCTTGCGGTGATGGAGATATTCGTAAATCACCGGGGCCGCGTAAAGATGGTCCACGGGAATGTCGAAAAAGCCCTGAATCTGCTGGGCGTGCAGGTCCATCGTAAGGACGCGGTTGGCGCCGGCAGCTACGAGCAAATTCGCCACCAGTTTGGCCGTGATCGGCACCCGCGGCTGATCTTTCCGGTCCTGCCGGGCGTAACCGTAGAATGGTATCACCGCAGTTATCCGGCTCGCGCTCGACCGGCGTAGGGCGTCCATCATGATGAACATTTCCATCAGATGGTGATTCGTCGGCGGACTGGTGCTCTGCAGGACAAACACGTCGTGACCGCGGACGTTTTCGTCGATCTTCACGAAGGTTTCACCATCGGGAAAGGTGCTGACGGTGCATTGCCCCAAGGGCACCTGGATGGACTCGCAGATTGCCTTCGCAAGCTGCGGATTGGCGTTGCCAGAGAATATCTTCACGGACGCTAGACGGAAACGGATGACCCTGCGAATGCCAAAGGCCACCCACGCGGGTGGACCGATGAGCGGTGCGGATTCGACCCTACCGGGCGCCCCCCTTGGAGCAAGGGCAAAGCCCGAAGGTTGGCTGTTTGGAAAATTCCAGCGGGGCGTCGTATGCAATTTGTAGCCCGATCTCACTCGCCGAGAACGCCGATTCGGGCTCCCGAGTGGCCGGTCACGGAAAAACATGTTGGCAATTCCCTCGCGGAGTCCGGAAAACACCGACGCCAATGCTGACCACACTGCGCATCAAGAACCTTGCTCTCGTGGCCGACCTCACGCTGGAACTTGGGGGCGGCTTCATTGCGATCTCGGGCGAGACCGGGGCGGGGAAATCCGTGATCTTGGGAGCCCTGAACCTGGTTCTCGGCCAGCGGGCCGATCGCGCCGCCATCCGCAGCGGGGCTGACTCGTGCACAGTCGAGGCGGTCTTCGACATCCGTGGGCTGCGAGTTCCGCTGGCCGATTTCTTCTCCGAACACGGGCTGGAACCCAGCGAAGACGGGCAATTGGTGGTCAAACGGTCGTTCACGGTTACCGGCACCAATCGTCAGTTCATCAACGGCTCACCCACCACGCTGGCAACACTAGCAACGCTCGGCGAATGGCTCGTCGATCTCCACGGCCCCCACGAACACCAGTCACTACTGCAACCGGCCCGACAGCTCGCGATCCTGGACGCATTCGGCGGGTTCAAGCCGGCGCTGGCCGACGTCGCCAAACTGTTCCGCCGACGAGGCGAACTGGAGTCCGCCAAGGCCGACCTGATCGTGGACGAGCGCACCTACGCCCAACAGCTCGATCTGCTCCGCTTTCAAGTCCGGGAAATTTCCGAAGCCCGCCTCAGTCTGGAGGAAGAGTCCCGCGTCGAATCCGACTTCCAGCGGGCCAGAAATTCCGCCCGGCTGCTGGAACTCGCCCAAGCGGCGCTGTCAGGATTGGGCGATGGCGACGAAGCCGCCATGTCGCCGCTCGGGACCGTCGGCCGAGTGCTCCACGAACTTCACCGTATCGACCCGGACGCCTCTAGTTACCTGGAAATCCACGGACAGGCAGTTTCGCTCCTGCGCGACCTCCAGGCCGACCTGTCGCGCTACGCGGACAAAATTGACGTCGATCCGGCACGCCTGCGCGAACTGGAGGAGCGGCTAAGCCTGCTTCACACCCTGAAGCGAAAATACGGCCCTGCCATGGCTGAGGTCATGGCATTCGGCGAGGAGGCCGAAAACAAGCTGCGCGCGCTCGAAGGAAGGGATGCTGAAGTCGCCCGACTCAACGACGAGTTGCGGCAAGTCGACTCCGAACTGGCGACGGCCGCGCAGATCCTGTCGGCAGCGCGGCGGAAGCTGATCCCAAAACTGGCGAAAGCCGTCGCCAAGGAACTTGCCCAGCTCGGGTTTCCCCAGAGCGCTTTCACCGTGACCCTCGCCCCGTTGGCGGAGGTGACGGCCACCGGCGCCGACGCGTGCGAGTTTCAGTTCGCTCCCAATCCGGGCGAACCCGCCCGCTCGCTCCGGGAGATTGCCTCGAGCGGCTAACTCGCCCGGGTCATGATGGCCTTGAAGACCGTCTTGGCGGCTGAAGACGAAGTTCCGGTGCTGGTCTTCGATGAGGTGGATGCCAACGTCGGCGGGGAAACGGCAAGAGCGGTGGGCCTGAAGATGAGGCAGATCGCCCGGCAGCACCAAGTGCTTTGCATCACGCACTTGGCGCCGGTCGCCGCGGCAGCCGACGCCCACTACGTGGTATCCAAGTTGGTCATCGGCGGCCGAACGGAATCACGGATGGCCCTGCTGGACCGGCCCCAACGCATCGAGGAGCTCTCGCGCATGCTCGGAGGTGCAACTGACGCCTCCCGCCGGCACGCCGAGGAACTGCTGCGGGCAACCCCGCTCTGAACCCAAACTTGCCAGCTCGCCGGCAACCCCAAGGGCGAGGCGCCTTTGAACATCCCGCCTCGTCCGTTGCCAGAGCGGGCGGGCGACCGTAGCTTGCCCTTAGCAAATGGAGACTGTTCTCAACTGGATATACGTCGGGGTGGCCGTGCTCGTGCTGTTCGGCGCGAGCATCTTCGTCCACGAATACGGCCATTTCTGGATGGCCCGCCGCCGCGGCATGAAGATCGACGGTTTTTCCATCGGTTTCGGCCCGAAGATAGTCAGTTGGCTCGACCGGCACGGCGTGGAATGGGCGCTCCGTTGGATTCCTGCCGGCGGCTTCGTGAAGCTGCCCCAAATGATCACGTCGGAAGCCATCGAGGGTAAGTCCGACGCCCCGTTGGCGCCCATTTCGCCGGTGACGAAGATCCTCGTGGCCGTCGCCGGGCCGTTCATGAATGTGGTGTTCGCGCTCGTGCTAGCCTCCATCGTCTGGGCCATCGGGCTGCCGGTGCTGGTCAATCCCTCAGTCATCGGGCGGGTGGAACCGGACTCGGTCGAGGGCAAGCTCGGGGTGAAGAGCGGCGACCGGATTGTGGCGATCAACGGCCATCCGGTGAAGTCCTGGCAGGAGATCAACCTCGAAGTGGTCACTGCCCTGACCAACGTGATCGCGGTCACGTTGGAGCGCGGGCCCGAACGACTGACGGTCGGCATCCCCACCAAGACGTCGGAGGCCCTCGGGCTAAAGTGGCTCGACCTCGAACCTCAGGAACGGCCGGTCATCGGCCTCGTGCAGCCCAACATGCCCGCAGCCGCGGTCGGCCTCCTGAGCGGCGACAAGATCCTCTCCTTTGACGGGATTTATGTCCTGAATCAGGAGCACCTCAGCGAAATCGTGAACCGCGGCCAGGGGCGTGCCTGCGAAATCGTCATCGAACGGGCCGGCGAACGGAAGACGCTCCAAGTCACGCCCGTCTTCGACCCCGAAACCAAGCGCGGCCGGATCGGCATCGGTTTTGCCGGCGGCCATTATGAAATTCAACGGCCGGGCCCGACTCCCCGCGACCAGATCGAGGGCGTGTTGCGGATGATGGGCAAGACCTTCTGGGCGCTGTTCCATCCGAAACAAACCGGCGTCAGCCCCAAGGACATGAGCGGGCCCGCCGGAATCCTCGGCAAGCTCGCCGTGGACGTGCAGACCGACTACCGGCTCGCCCTCAGTTTCATGGTGATGCTGAACATCAACCTGGCGTTGCTGAACCTCATGCCTCTTCCAGTGTTGGACGGCGGCCACATCACCATGGCCCTCTACGAACTCATCCTGCGCCGCCGGGTGAGCGTCCGCTTCCAGGAGTATGCCACGACCGTCTTCGCCGTCCTGCTGCTGTCGTTCATGGCCTACGTTTCCTTCTTCGATGTCCGCCGGCTCCCGCTGTTCCTGCAAATGTTCAAGCAGAAGCCCGTCATCGAGGAATCCGCGGCCAAGCCGGCCCCGGTCGTGACTCCCCGCCCGGCCCCATAAGCCGGCTTCACTTCTGGAACACGGCGTGTTTCGGATCGCCGCCTGACTGTAGATAGGCCAGCAGGTTCAGCAATTCGTCGGCGTTCAGCCCATTGACGAGTCCGGCCGGCATCAGCGAGACCGGATACGGTTTGCGGGACTTCACTTGGTCCAGCGCAACGGAACTCGCCTCGTCGGGATTCCGCGGGTCGGCGGTGACCACCAACCGGCCGTTCTCCGCATAGGCGCGCCCGACTAGGCTGGACCCATCGGCCAGCACCACTTCTTCGGAGCCATACTGGTCGGAAATCACCTTCGACGGTTCGATGATGTTTTCGAGCAAGTCGCGGAGCGTATAACGCGCGGCCACGCCGGTCAGATCAGGCCCCACGCTGCCGCCGGCCCCATTGAAGCGGTGGCACGCGGCGCAACCCGTGGAATGGAACATCGCTCGGCCGCTCTCGAAATCACGGGCCTTGATCTTGCCGTTGGCCAACGTCACGGCCTCCTCCGTCGAATAGGCCTTGCCGGGACCTTTTGGGCTGGCGAACTGCGAATCCGGCGCCGGCGCCTTGGTGGTGGACAACGTGTCCAAGCCGGCGCGTTCGGCCGGGTCGGTCACCGTCGCGAGGGCATCCTTGCGGATGTTATCCAGGAATCCGCGGAAGCTGTTCCCCCCCTGCCACGGGGCCGTTCGGGGAAACCAGCTGAAGAAGGACTTGCGCAGCGCCGGCGTCCAACCGGTCTTGGCCTCCCGCAAAAGGTAGGCGAACGCGATCTGCTCCTGATTGGGCCGGCTGGTGGCGGCCTGGGAAAAGGCGCTCGCATAGCCCCGGTTACGCTCCAGCAGCGCGTCGCTGGCGTAGTGCAGGTCGGCGTCGTTGGCGGTCAGCATCAGGGCCACGGCCTTGGGCACCACGCCCGGGGCGCCGAGCCTGATCAGCGTTCCCGTCAGTTCGCGATTGAGCGGCCGGCTGCCCGAGGGAAATTCTGCGTCCAGACGCTGGACGGTCGCCTTCAGCAAGGCTCCTTCCGGCAATCCGCGACGGATGAGGAGAACCTGATACGCGCGGACCAACGCCAAACGGCCGGCCTCGTCGAGCTTGTGGAAATTGAGGTGGTTCAACTGCTCCAGCAGGCGATCCCGGTGCTCGGTTCCACCCAGACGGGCCAAGGCCAACGCGCCTTCGATGACAGCCCAGGGCCGGGTCTCGGCTAACACCCGCTCCGCCCACGCGCTGGCCGGCTGACGTTCGATCGCCACCCGCGCCGCGTAACGGATCCACCGGTCCTCGCTGGCCAAATGCGGCCAGGCTTGGTCCACCGCCGCCGCGCCGGTGCCTTCGTTGTGCAGGGCCTCCAGATCCCGCCGAACTCGGTGGGGGACCGGCATCGCCGGCGCGGGCGCCGGATCGGTGTTCGACATGCCGGTGTAAGTCACCCGGTAAACCGCCGATTGGGTGCCGCGGCCACCAATGGCGAAATACATCGCACCGTCCTGCGGATGGATCAGGACGTCGGTCAACGGCAGTGGTCGCCCGCTCAGGAATTCTTCCTTTTCCGCCCGGTAACCCGCGCCTTCCGGCGTCAGGTGGATCGCATACATCGTCCCGTAGGTCCAATCGTTGGCAAAGATTGCGTGCTGATATCGGGCAGGAAACTTCGCCCCCTGCCCCGACACCACCCCGGTGGGACTGCCCGGTCCGATGTCCACAAGCGCCGGCAAACTGTCCGGATAGTAGCTGGGCCATTTCCCCGCCCCGGAACGCCAACCGAGATCGCTGCCGCTGGGCGCCATGCAGATGCGGGTGGGGCGATACCACGGCGTGCCCGCATCCCATTCCATGTCGGAGTCGTAGGTGAAGAGGTCACCCCACGCGTTGAACGCGACGTCGTATTCGTTGCGGTAACCGTAGCTGACCAACTCGAAGGATTTGCCGTCGGGATCGGTGCGGCAGATGTAGCCGCCCGGCGCGAGGATGCCCCGCGCGTGCCCGTTGGCGTCCCAGAGCCGCGTCACGATCTGGTCCTCATCCCACGCCCGCGCAGCCCGCGACAGCTCCATGTGGTCGGGCAGCTTGGTGTGGTTGCCGATCGCCATGTAGAGCGACTTGCCGTCCGGCGAAAGCACGATGCCGTGCGGTCCATGCTCGCCCCCGCCCTCGATCCGGCGCAGCAATGTTTCCTGGTCAAACTGGTCGTCGCCGTTCGTGTCGCGCAGGCGCCAAAGCCCCTGCCGCCCGCCCTGCTCGTTCACCATCACGTAGAGGCTGTCGAAGGCGTAAAGCAAACCGTGGGCGCCGCCGACGGAGTTGGTCAGCTTCTCGACCGCAGCCAGCGTTCCCGAACCGGTGGTCGGCAAGGTCAACCGGAACAGTCCTCCGCCTTGGTCGCACGCGATCAGGCGGCCCTTGGGATCGGTGGTCATGCTGACCCACGAGCCTTCGTCCGATTTGGGCACCGCGTGGACGAGTTCCACCCGGAAGCCGGGCCGGACGTGGATATCCTCCACCGCGGTGACCCGCGGCGGCCCCGCCGGAACGCCAGCACCGGCAAGCGCGTCACCCCACGGTTCGTCGCCATACTTGCCGACGATCTTCGCTGCCTTCCAATCGTTGCGGCCCGGCACCGTGGCCTCCCACGAGGCGTCGGTCTCCACGAGCGTTTCCTTGCCGTCCGCCGTCTTCAGCCGCAGGCGCGCTACCAACCCGGCCACATTGCCCTCGTTGCGACCCTCGATCCGGAACTCGTGCTTACCGGCGCCCAGCTTCGCAGTAAGATTGATCTTCACTGGCTCATTCCAGTCGGCGTTGGTCAGCACGGATTTGCCATCGAGGAACACCGTCGCCCCGTTGTCGCAGGTGAGGAAAAGCACGCCCTCCTTGAGGTTGGCTGGAACCTCGAAGGCACGGCGGAAGTGCGACGCGGAGGCGCTGCCGGGACCTTCGGCCCAGATCCAGGCCGTATCCGCGTGGAGGGTAAGTGCGCCGCGAACGAGCATTGAAACGAGCACGCCCGCGGCGAATCGGGAAAACGGAAGCATCCCGAGAGCAACGCCGGAAACCAATTGCCGGTTCAAGCCTCGAAACAGGGGACAGGCCGCCCAGGGCGAGCCGAACCACGCCGGATCAACTCAGACCCTTGCCCACAACCCTTCACACCGATTGCCTGGCCACGGCATCCCGCGGCGGCACAGCGACCCGAAGCTGACGGGTAAGGTTTATCCCACCGAAGCCATGCTACTGCTCGCGCAGACGGCAAACGCCCTGCCCCCACTCTTCGCGGCCCCAAGGTGTGCACGAAAACACGCACAGATTTTAGGCGCGCCGGGTCGCAAGCTGTCGCCGGCGGGCGACGCGAAGGAAAACCCAGGAACGCCCGAAGCCCTTGGTATGAGCGTGTTTGACGGGGATGGTCGCGCAGGGGCGCAACTTGGCGGGGTCGGGGAAATGGTGCGAGATGCAGGGTTTGAACCTGCGGCCACCCGTTGCAACGTATTGCTGATCAACTGCCTTGCTGCCCATGCCAAGGAAGGTATGCACAAATATACGCACAACTGGCCGCGGACCCAGATTGGGCGCGGGTGGCCCATGCGTGGCCACGGATCGGTCCTGCGTTTCGTGAGGCCATCGTCGCGCTGATCCAGGCAGCCGAGCAATCCTCTCGGGCCTGACGAGGCGGTTTGCCCCATCCGCAGCGGGTTGGCGCCACGGAGTGCGGGGCTTTAAGTTCTGCCTCGATGCATGTCCGTCCGGCAACAATCCCGACCATGGGCGCGGACTTCGCCGGCGCAGGAACCCGAGCTGGGCTGCGGGCCTCGGCGGCCGGACCGTGAGTCTGGCGGTAACCGACCGCCGGCTAGGCCGCTGAAATAAATCCCGTAGCGTTTCCAACCCGTAAGAAGAATCCGTGGCAGTCGGCCGGGGAGAGCGAGGAAAGGCGGCGCCTGCGGCCTTGAGCAATTGGCAGGCAGTGCGGGATTCTTGGCCGTTCAACGCCCGCATAACCTTGCTCCTCAGATTTCCGGTCGGGTTGAGGTCCGGAAAGTCGGGCGGCAAATACTGCAGCCGCGCCCCCTCCCCGGTCCGGCCAGGGGGCATCCGGATGCCGCGACAGCCGCCTCATCATGCGCTTCTGGAGCGTTTCCGTCAGCTGCGTCTTGCGGCCGCAGAAGTGGGTGCGGGTCTCCATGGTTCCGCAGTCCCTTGAAGTGCCGGCGCACCCGGCGCACGGCCGCAACGCAATAGCCGAAGCGAACCGCGATCTCCGCCGTGGCTTTGCCTTGCTCGTGGAGCTGGAGGATTCGCTCACGCACCGAGACCAGAATCGCCTTCATGCCCGGCCACTTATTGCGTCCGCCAACATACGCGGCAGCAATTATGGAAACGCTCTAGAGGCCGGCCTGCATGACCCGGACAATGTCCGACCAGCGGAATCGCACCGCCCCAAGGATACGCACCGGCTCAAGTTTTCGTCCCGCGGCCAGGCGTTCCACGGTTCGCGGGGAAATTCCCAGCGCCGCGGCGACCGCCTGCTTGGTTACCAACCGATCGTCAGGGAAAGGTGGGGCTGCTGTTTGTTGTTTCATGGCCATGTCAACTTGCCGAAGTGCGGCCCGCCTATCTTGGAGGGCCGCCGCATCCAGCGGCGTTGCCTCGCTTAAACTCAAAGGATCTCGACGTCGTCAAGACCAGTTTTTCATGCCCTGCCCCGAGCCAGTTCGACCAAGGCAGCCGCCCCCTTTCGTGGGCGTCGCGCTCCAAGATGGAGGGGGCCCCAGATACTTCGTCAGATTCACCGCGCCCGCGGCGTGATCCGGACAGAGTCCCGCCCGGGCAAACCAATCTTGCCGGCCATGCCAGACGCATTCGCCCGCGGTCTCAGCCGCGACCCAGTTGGTCCAACCGCAGCGGCGATGCCCGCTCACGCGCCTCGGCCAATCATGAACACCCCAATGGCAAGGTCGCTTCGGGGCGTCCACCCACCCACGGCCAGCACTTCGACAAAATCCGGTCGGCCACATCGGCGGTAGCGGTGCCCGGATGCGTCCACCGGAAAGCATAGCCACGGTTAGGTATTTCCCATTTTCAATGTTCCGAACAAAGTCTTCCTCAATGGGGATGTCGCCATTCATTTGCCGCCGCGCGGAGTCCAAGATTCCGCCCCACCATTGCTCGCACAAGCTCGCCGCCAGGCAAGCCTGCGAACAGGGTCAACACCGGATCGACGGGCTTAGCCTCAATCACCAATGATGGGCAACCAACAGTCGAACGTGGGAGCCGGGCCGGAACCGATTGCCGCAGCGCCGATCACGCACCTCCGCAATTCTCCGGAGCCGGCGTGGATTTACGATTTGGCGGACTGGCGGTTTCTCGCCGCCAACGAGGCGGGCTGCGCGTTGCTGGGATACTCCTCCGAGGAGTTTCTCACCCTTGCCGTCCACGACGTGATGATCGCCGAGGATTGGAACACCATCGCCGACCACTGTCGGCGGAATCCGGAGCCGAGATCGTTTCGGGGGCGCGTCCGGCGCAAGGACGGCGCGACTTTTGAGATAACATTTTTTTCAAGCCCCACCCAATTCGGAGTCGTGCCAGCCCGTCTCGTGGCGGTGATGGCCTCCGCCGCACGCACCCAACCCGGCAGCCTGGAGCAACGGTTGGTGGGCGCCTTTGAGGCCTCCATGGAGGGGCTGGGCATTTTGGCGGAAGACCTTTTTGTCCACATAAACCCGGCCCATGCCGTCATGTATGGATACACGGTCTCCGAACTGCTGGGGCAATCGTGGCGGCTACTTTACGACGAGGAGGAAATTCGCCGGATCGAGGCCGAGGTATTCCCCCTGCTTGGCCAGCACGGGCGCTGGAGCGGGGCCACCCGGGGCCGGCGCAAGGACGGGACTTCAATCTCGGCGGACATCAGCCTGACGATCACACCCACCGGCGACCTGATATGCGCCTGCCGCGACAACAGCGAACGCCACCGCCAGGAGGAGATGATCCGGCGCAGCCAAGAGCAGCTTTCCCTCGTGCTGCAGGCTACCGAGGAGGGCACTTGGGATTGGGACATCACGTCGGGCACGGTCGCGTATTCCGACCAGTGGCTGGGCATGCTCGGGTATCACGCCGAAGAATTGCCGGCCCGTCTCGAAACATGGTCCGACCGGGTGCACCCCGACGATTGGCCGCGCGTGCAGGCAGAGGTTCAGGCCTTCCTCCGGCCAGGCGGAGCAAGATTCCGCAGCGAATTCCGATTGCGGCACCGGGACGGGAGCTGGCGCTGGATCAGTGACCGGGGCAAGATGGTGGCGCGTGACGCTAACGGGCGCGCGCTCCGGGCGGTCGGGGCGCACACGGACATCACCGCCCGACGGACGACGGAGCTGGCCTTGGAACAACGGACCCGGCAACTGATGGAGGCCAATGCAGGGATGACCCGGGCGGCGCAAGTGCGGGACGAATTCCTGGCCCGCATCAGCCACGAACTGCGAACGCCGCTGACAACCATCCTCGCCCTCGTCGAAATGCTGCTGGGCAGCCGCACGGAATCTCTCAACGAACGCCAGCGCACCCGGATTCTTTCCGTCCAGGAAAGTGGCCGGCACCTCGTGGATCTCATCGACGAGGTCCTGGACCTCGCCAAGCTGGAGGCGGGCACGATGAAGGTATCCCTCGAGGCCGTGCCCGTGCTGGGGATTGCCGAACGGGCCGTGCGGCTGATCGCGCCGCATGCCCAGCGCAAGGAACTCAGGCTATCTTTCGAGCCCGGTCCCTTGGGTCTCGCCGTGATTGCGGATCCGCTGCGCTTGAAACAGATCCTCGTGAACCTGCTGAACAACGCGGTGAAATTCACGTCGCCCGGCGGCGAAGTCCACCTGACAGTGACCCCACAGCGGCGCACCGCCGACGCGGCCTGGGTGGAGCTGCGGGTCAAGGATACCGGCATCGGCATCGCGCCCGAGAAATTGGGACAGATCTTCCAGCCGTTCGTCCAGTTGGACTCCGGGCTGAACCGCAGCTTTGGCGGCTCGGGCCTGGGACTCGCGATCGTGAAGCACTTCACCGAGATGCAGGGCGGCGAGATCATCGTGGCCAGCCAACCGGGCCAGGGCAGCGAGTTCTGCGTGCGCCTGCCGGCGGGGGCCTGCCCCTCCGAGATCGCGCCCGCGTCGGCAACGGCAACGGCAACGGCCACGGCAACGGCAACGGCAACGGCCGGTCCGGACCCGGGCTGGGAAATCTTGCTGGTGGATGACAACCGGATCAACCGGACCCTGGTCGCCGAGTTCCTGGAGGAAGAGGGCTTCAAGATCCACACCGCAGCCAGCGGTCCGGCGGCACTTACCTGCCTCGAGACCCACCGGATTGCCCTCGCGCTGACGGACGTGCAGATGCCTGGCATGGACGGCTTGGAACTGACCCGCCGTATCCGGGCCCACACCAACCCGCGGATCGCGGGCACGCGCATCTTGGGCGTGACGGCCCTCGCCATGTCGGGCGATCGGGAACGTTGCCTGGCCGCAGGCATGGATTCCTATCTGGCCAAACCATTCGCCCTGTCCGCCCTCTCGGCCATGATCCGGCAATTGCAGGAGGAAGATCGGCTCGGCGGCCAGTGACCGGCGGCCCGCCGGGGCGAGTCTAGCGTTCAGACACCCGCCGCAGGGTTACCCAGCCTCAAATGCAAGTGCCCAGCTCACACGCCGTGGGCACGACTTCCGGCACGGTCAGGAGAAATACGCTGCCGCCGTCCGGTCCGGACCGGTAGCACACATCCCCGCCATGCAGGCGGGCACACCGCTGGGCGATCGTCAGGCCGATGCCCGTGCCGGATTGCTCTTCCACGTTGGTCCCCCGGAAGAACGGGCTGAAGATGCGGGCTTCCTCCCCGGGCGGTATCCCCCGGCCCCGATCTTCCACCGCCAAGTGCAACGGGCCAGCCTCAGGCTGCGACAGCCGCACGGTGACCGGTTGGTCCGGCGGCGAATACTTGAGCGCGTTGTCGACCAGATTGAGCACGACCAAACGGAGCATTTGGGCATCCAAGGGAAACGTTTCCGGGGTGGTGGGTTCAACCACCAACCGGAGGCGTTCCAGCTGGCCCGCCTGGCCCGCTGACCGTAAGAGGTCCCCGACCAATCCGCCAACGCCGACCCGCTTGGGCAAAACCTGAACTTCCCGGGTCTGCAGCCGCCACAGCAGCATCAGGTTGTCCAGCAGGCGGTTCATCTGGAGGGCACTTTCCATGATGAGTTGCGCGTGCCGCAGCACCCGGGCAAACCGCTTGGAGTCGCCCTGAGGGGCCAGTTCGGCCAGCCGCGCCGCCAGCAGCTCCGCCGCGTAGTTGATCGTGGCGATCGGGGTCCGATACTCGTGGGTGGCCATGCGCATGAAGGTATTTTTCTCACGGTTCAGCTCCTGCTCCCGGGCCAAGGCCGCCTGCATCCGGCGCTCGGTCTCCTTGAAAACTGTCAGATCGGTCGTCACTGCGACGGCGCCGGCCAGTTTCCCGCCCACCAGCCGCGGGACGCCCGAAACCATCACCGGCACGCGACTCCCGTCGGGCCGGACAATGTTCATCTCATAGCTGTTCGCCTGGCCAAGTCCGCGCAACCGCCGCGCTTCGACCAAGGTCGATTTATCTTCCGGCGCCGCGAGATGGTCGGGCCGACTGCCGACCAATTCATCCACGCTGCGTTGGGCCAGCCGGGCGTAGGCCGAATTGACATAGATCCAGATGCCGTCCGCGTCGCTGACGGTTAGCCCCTGGCCCATCAGCTCGAGCACGTTCTGGGTCAGGTTCCGCTCATCCGCCCAGGCGCGCTCCGCGTGGTTACGCCGCAGGAACTGACTCAACAGCTGCGCGAGCAACTGGATCGTTGTCTCTGCCTCCGCCGGCAGGGTGCTGCCTGACGGCAAGGCGACGAGGAGGAGTCCCGTTCGTTCCGGGCTCAGGGTGAAATTCAGCACGATCAACTGGGCTTCGTTGCCCGGTTTGTCGCCTGCCAGCGAATAAGCCCCGGTGGCCAGCCGGGCTTTCCGGCGGACCTCCAATTGGGCGCGCAGATCGGCCAACTTGGCCGCCGTCAAACCAGGGGCACTCCAATCGACCGGCGGAACGTCCGGGCGGCCATCTGCCCCCAGCTGGAAAGACTGCACCAGCGAGGCGCCCGATTCATGGCCTAAGCTGGCCGGCAATGCCGCCAGCAGTTCTGACGCTCCGCCCGCGGCCGCCAAACAGTGCCAGACCGCCTCCGCGAACCGGGTTCCGAGGCCCGAGGCCGGGCGCACTGGCAGATCGATGAGCGCGGTCGGGCGCCGTCGGCCCGCCGGCGGTGCCGAGGGCAAAGGCGTGGCCAGATAGAGAATCCCTCCCCCTGCCTGCCGGACCCGGGGGCCATGGAGGCAGGGGTCCGCCGCGAGGGCATCCAAAGTGAGAATTTCGGCATCCCCATCCTTGGTTGTAACGGGAACATCTCCCGCCGGAATGCACCGAGGGCGAAAGAACCGGGTCCAGGGCCGGCCTACGAACTCCGCGGCCCGCGCGCTCCACCCCCCCCCGGCCGAAGTGATGACTCCGGAGGCATCCCAACGAAGAAAAAACGGGAAAGCAGCTTCCCAGGCAGGGTTGGCATCGCCCTGCAACTCGTTCGGGACCGGCGTATTTCCAGTATCGTTCATGGGACGGGCGGGACGGGTGTGAAGTGTGCGTGCAACCGCACACCGTCAGCGCCGCAGTCCTGCAGCTGCAGCTCTCCACCATATTGCCGCAGCATGGCTGCGACTCGACGCAGACCCAAATCGTCCAGCGGGCGCGTCAGCCCCGCCTGGACGGAGAGAGCCGCGGCGGCAACCGTGGCGGCCCCAGGCAAATTCCGGCCGCCTTCCCGGCTCCACAGCGTCAATTGGTAACGCTCCCCCTCCCAGCCACCGACCAGCCAAATCGCATCCCCAGGTCGGGAGTGAAGCAGGACATAGTTCAACAGCGTCCCTACCGTCCCGTCAAAAGCGCCCGGCGGGCATTGCACCCAGCCAGGCCGGACCACCAGCAACAAGTCCGCGGCTCGTTTTTGGGACTGGCACAGGGCCTGGGCGAGTTCGCCCGCGCGGACCGTATCAACTCGCGGCGCCCCCTCATCTGCCGCCAGCAGCCCCAAACCGGCAGGCGCCCCTGGCAGGTCGGGCCAGGGCCAGGGAAACCGGGCGGGTTCCGCTCCCAGGCTGCGGGCCGGGCCGACCGGGTCCGAGCAATTGCCCCGCATCAGTTGCACCCGAGCCAAGCGGGCGTCCACCGCCCGGCGCAGTTCGACCAAGGCGACCGGCTTGCTCAGGTAGTCGTCGGCCCCGAGGTTCATGCCCGCGCGCACGTCGCTGACGCGGGCCAGGGCAGAGAGAAAAATGACGGGCAAATCCGCGAGCCCCCGGTCGCCGCGGATGACCCGGAGCACGTCATGGCCGTCGCCGTCCGGCATCATCACGTCGCACAGCAGCAGGTCCGGTTTCCGCTCCCGGATTCGGTCCAGCGCCTTCCGGCCGCTGGGCGCCGCACTCACCTCAAAGCCGAAGTCCGCCAAACTCTCCACCAGTAGCTCGCGGAGCTTGGGATCATCCTCGGCTACGAGGATGTTTGGCGGGGGACAAGGGAGCGAATTCATGCTTCAGCCCGCCAATCTTTCGGGCAAATAACGATTGTCAGGCAGTTACCCTAGAACGAACGGCCAGCCCCGGCATGAACTAATCTTGGTTACGGCGACCCACGCCCGAACGCAGCCGCCTCTGCCGCCGCAAGTGGATCCAGGCCAAAAATCGGCGGCTTCATCAGTCGGATTGGAATCCTCGCGCTATTTCAAGGTCCTTCGGCCAACGCGGTTATACCCATCTATGTAGTTGGCAGATCGTGATTCATGGATACTAGTTTGGGTATGGCAACACCGCTTCCCGGCGCCGGCCGCCGCAAACCGATGAATAACGAACTCCGAGTCGTCCTCGTCGAAGATGATCCCCGCTTGGCGGAGATCGTTTCCGACCACCTGTCCCATGCCCCGGGTTTCAGCCCGGTCACCGTCTTCCACGCCGCCGTCACGGCGCTGCGCGAGATTCCGCAACTGGCCCCCCACGTCGCCCTGATCGACCTCCGGTTGGGCGGGATGTCCGGCTTGGAGTGCATCCGGCGCCTGCGGGAACGAGGCGTCACGACCAAATTGCTGGCCTTCACGTCCTCCGACAGCCCCGAATTGGTCATCGAGGTGCTTCGGGCGGGCGCGGACGGTTACCTGCTCAAGAATCAGCCCATGGCACAATTGGTCAGCCAGATCATGAAAACCTGTGCCGGCGTGGCCGTCGTTTCGGAGGAGCTCTTGGGCGGAATCCTCGGAAGTTTCCGGTCCCACCCGGCGCCGCGGCTGGAACTGCTCACGCCCGCGGAGCAGAACATTCTGGCCCTGACCGCCGAGGGCTTGGACTGCAAGACCATCGCCCGGCGCCTCGATATCAGCGTCAATACGGTCTACGTCCACAACAAGCGGATCATCCGCAAGATTGGTGTGGGCGATCGCAACGCCGCCGCCGCGGTCCTGCGGAATCAGCGAACCGAGGCGAACACCGCAGCCTAGCAACTCGGACCGGCAGTCCGGAAGGCAGAGGCGGTGGGGTCGGGCAGGATGTTCAGCAAGGCCTGCACAGTATCCCGCAGACGCTCGCCGGAGCAATCCTGCGGCAGGCAGATGTCCGCTTCCCCTCCGAGGACATCACAATCATCGGTGATGGTCACCCACTTCAGGCCAGGCCACCGCCGCCGCAATCGCTGACCGATCCGGGCGTGAGCGTCGGATTCAGCCGCCGGTGCATCCCCGCGATGGTGGATCACCAGTTGCGGCGCCGGTCCGCGGGCCGCAATGCGGGACGGCCAATCGCGCGCGGTCCAGCCAGTCACGGAGCCCAAGCTCTGGCAAACCGACTTCAGGCCGGCCAACCACACGGAGTTCTGGGCGATGATCAGGATCGACGGCGAGTCGGCACCCGCTGGCAACGCCTCGCGCTGGCAGCAGGCGGCCGGGCTGGGCGCGGCAACCGCCGTGACCGGGCGCCGTGGCCGGCCATTCAGCCGTTCTAGCAGGTCATCCTCCCCTGCCCCCTCCGGGGCGAGCCGGTAAAGCAACGGCCCTTCGCCAATCCCGTCGTCCGCGCAAAAGAAGTTTTCCGGTCCCCGGTTGCCCAAGGCAGTGAATCCATGCCCCGCAATATGGGTTGAAGAATTGCACCGGCGCGCGTCTTCCAGCGCCAGATAGGTCCGAACCTGCCCCGGAATCACCTCGGCGAAGCGGTCGCCCCGGCGAATCTCGCGCACCTGCACTACCTCCGGCTCTGGTTGAGGTGGCGCCACCGCCGGTCGGCGCGACCACCCGAAACATTGGTCGGTCATCGGCCCTTATTAGCCGCCGATCCGTGGTCACTCCCAACGGCGAATGTTGGGTAACGCTCGGGTCAATCTGACGGGGCGGACGGTCAATTCCCGCGGAAAACCGGCGCGCATGCCGTGCCGACACCCACGCGTCGACCTGAAGGCTACCCTTCGTTGTTCCTGCGCACCGCCAAGCCTGAGGCGGAAGATGTAGCCGGATCTTCTGCCTGCACCATGAACAGCCGCCCAACCGCCCCCGCTTGCCACGAATGGCCGCGGATGCCGGCCGCCAGCCTGATGGTGGACGCCACATCCGTCGGCAACCCCGAGCCGCTGCTGGCCCGCCCCGCACGCCCGCCAGCTGCTTCCCCAATAACCGGGTCGCCCACAGCCCCCGCGGCGCTGGCCCTCCTGCTGCGGCAGGAGGACTTGGAGTTGGACTTGGTAACCGGGCTGGTAGCCCCGGACACGACCCTAGCCAACCAGGTCCTGCGCCTCGCCAACAGCGTCACCTTCAACCGCGGCGTGCCCGTCCACAGTCTCAGCGAGGCGGTCGCACGGCTTGGCTTCGGGCAACTCCGTAAGCTCATTGCCCACTCGGATGGCACAACTGACACGCCGGCCTGACTCCCTCGCCGAGCAAGCTCGCGCCGCTCGCGGTCCTGGTCGGCATCCACCACTGCCGGATCGAGTCTGCCGGGCGTAACGCAAAAGGCCTAACGAGGCCGCGACAAGTTAGGCGACATCGACTGCGGGTGACACGCCTCCGCAGCGGAATAGACGTTACGCCGGGCGCCCCCGGAACAGGGGCCATGAATTTGAAATGTGGCGATGCAACCCAAACGACAGAAACGAACGAATCTCCATGGCGTGCAATCTGCCTTGAGTCCGTTCCCTGGCCGCCACCACAGACTAATTGGCGGAGTCCAAATCCACCGGAGCACCACCCGACTCCCGGCGGAGGAGCGCCGCCGCCGCATTCCGATTCCCCACCCCGACCTTGCGCAATATGCGCTTGTTGTGGACGTAGACGGTATTGACGCTTATCCCGAGCCGCCTCCCGATGGCCTTGCAATCCAACCCCTCGGCAGTCAACGCCAGGACATTCTGCTCAGCCGGCGTCAGCCGGGACAGTTTCCGCGCCGGGACGCTGCGGAATGAATTGAGGATGGTGGGCAGGATCTCCTCGGAGAGCACGGGTTTCCCCGAGCACATCCGGATGATGTTGTGGACCAATTCGCTGACCGGGCGGTTCTTGAGCAGGTAGCCGTCGGCACCGGCTCGGAGCACCTCGACGATCGTCTCCGGATTGTCCGACGAGGTGAAGGCGACCAACTTGGTGGCCACACCAATCTCCCTGAGCCGGCGGATGCATTCCAGTCCGGACATGCCGTTCAGCCGGAGGTCGACCAAGGCGACATGCGCCATCGGGTGCCGCGGAATCTCCCTGACGGCCGAGGCCGCCGAATGAAACACGGAGACCGGGCCGAAGCCCGCAGCCGAGCCCAGGTGTTCCGAGACCACCTCGGCGAGCAGCGGGTCGTCTTCCACCACGGCCACTCTGATTTCGTTGTTTTCCATATTCTGAGAAAGTCCGGATTGGTGGACAGGCCTCACGCAGGCATCACTGCGCCGCCTTCATTGACACTGATCATGCCATCTTTCATCGCGGGATACACTGCCGGCCATGCTGGACAACCCGCTTCGGACAATAAACCGAAAACACAGCCCAACGACCACAATCTGACCGCCTTTTGACATATTACATCGCTTATCAACAGCATGTTAACCAACGGTGGTTACCCACCTTCTCTGCGCCTGCGTCTGCCAACGGTTGCCCCCCGGCGCGGCGCGCGTGCCGGCGTCGCTTTGGGCGATCATGGGCGGCGGACCCGGGCATTTCGTTTCAATGCACCTGCAGCCGCGGTATCGGTGCGTCGTTCAGGTTCCAGTCGTAGTCCGTATAGCGGATTTTGAACTCGTCGATCTCGCCGACTTTCGCTTCGGCCGGCCAATAGGGTTTGAGCATGACGAGGACTGAGACCCCTCCATGCTGGAAATCGCTGTCATACCATTTGAAGATTGGCGAGAGCTGGACCGTCCGGCCCGCGGGATCGATCCGGTTCTTGGCCGGATCCGCGAGGAACGCCCGGGCCTGGGCTGCCAATTGCTCGGCCAGACGCCCGCCATAATAGGGTTCCTCACGGAGCGGCGGACACCCCTTGGCAGCGCAGACCAACGCGAAATGGATGCGCGGTTCCGCGTAGTCGCGCCTCAGCATCCGGTGCTCGAGGTCGTTCAGCGTGTGCACCGTCCCGAAGACCTTTGCGATCGGGCGATCCCACGGTCCGCGCAGGAATCCGCCAATATCCTTGATGGACTGGACCGGGTAATTTTCGACGATCAGCCTGAGCGTGTAGGCATTGTAGGCATTGCAAAGGAACGCGATTTGATCATCCCGCTCCCAGCCCAGGAACTCCGCCTTGGTCACCGCGGCCAAGCCCGTCAGATAGTCATTGAGTTGCTCGGGATGGCTTTTGAGGGAGGAGTAGTCCACGAGCCCATGTGAAACATGCGCCTTAAGCACCCGGCCATACGCGGCGTGTGTCCGGTCGAACTCTTCCGCCATGGCGCGCGGGGTTCCCCCTCCGTGGCCAAGCCAGCACATAAATCCGAAAATGGCGGCCAAGCGACACGCGAAGTTAAGGGCGGGTATCATGGTAGGGTTTATGATAAGTCCGGATTGTCAGTCCACCAACTTCGGGGTCACGAAGATGATCAGTTCCCGCCGGCGATTTCCCTCAACCTTCCCTTGGAAAAGTTTCCCCAAGAGCGGGATGTCGCCCAGCAACGGCACCTTGCGGGTGGTTTGGCTGCTCTCGTTCTGAATCAACCCGCCCATCACCGCGGTTTCGCCGCTGCGGACCCGGATGAGGGTCGACGCCTGCTTGATGTCCAGAACGGGAGCGGTGGTGGTGCGCGACGGGGAAAGTCGGGTCTCAACCAGCGAGGTCAGGACCGGAGATATGTCCAAGGTGATCCAATCATCCGGCGCCACCTGCGGAGTAATGGCCAGCACCGTCCCCACGGTGACGGTGGTCACCTGATCCTCCTGGATCGTGGTGGTGGCGCCGGCCGTGTTGCCCGGCAGGAATACGCTGTTGCGCGTGAAGAAGGGCGTTTCCGCGCCGACCTTGATCAGCGCGGTCTGGTTGTTCAGGGTGCGGATGGTCGGCTTGGAGATCACCCTCACTTCCCCCTGCTCCTTGAGCGCCTGCAGGAGGATCTTGGTATTGTCATTCTGGAAACCGGCGGAAAAGGCGTTGGGCTTCAGGTCGAAAGCGCCCCCGGCACTCAGCAAACTCGGGGTTCCGGCCATGGTCAGCTTGCCGCCAAAACTCTGCACGGCGTGCTGCCAGTCGACCCCGAGCTGGAACTGATCGTTCAGGATGACATCGTAGAGCTTCGCCTCAATGCTGACCTGGCGGTGCACGGTCTGTTCCATCCCCTCCAGGTAGGAGGCGACCCGCCGCAATGCCGTCGGGCGATCCGTCACCTGGATGATGCCGGCGGTCATGTTGATCGCGAGCGACTGTTTTCCCCGCTCGGTCAGCAGGTGGGACAGCTCCTCGCGGAGCTCTTTCCAGAAATCGATGGAGTTGTCCTGCTGGACGTTGATGACCGAACCGCCCTGACCGCCGCCGCCCCCGGCCGAACCCGATCCGGCGCCACTGCCGGTGCCGCCGCCAGCCCCGCCCGAGCCGCCGTTGGAGGCCAATGTCGCCGAGCTGTTCCCCGTCCCCTTGCGAATGAGCCGGAGATAATTCAGCCGGAACAGCTTGGTCTCGGCCGCCTGAACCAGGATCAGGTCGCCTTGCTGGCGCCAGGTGCAATCGTTCGCCAGGAGCAGCGCCGACATGGCCTCGGCGAGGGGCAACCCCTGAATGTCGACCGTCAGGCGGCCATCCACGTCTTGGTCGGGAACCACATTGAGGCGGTTTGCCCGCGCAAAAAGGCCCAAAGCCGTCTTAAGTTCGGCATCCTGCGCGCGGAACGAATACAGCTGTTTCCCGTCGAGCAGGCGACCGGGCTGTTCGGCGGCCAACGGCGGGCTATCCCCAACCGCCGCCGGCGGGGTCGCGGGCATTTCCTGCGGCAAACAGCCGGCGATGACAATGGCGCCCAGCCACCGGCCGGCGGCGGATCGAAAATGGGTCAGGTGTCGGGGCATTCGGTCTTTCATGGTGAAGTTGGCGGGGGCGTCCGGGGAGCCGGCCGGTCGCGGTTGGAGGCTTCCGTTTTCCAGCGGACCTCTTCCGCTCCATTGGGGCCACGAACCACCACCCGATCGTCCAGGATGGAGGTCACCGTGAAGCCACGCACGGATTCCCCCTCCGCGAAAATTTCCCCGTTGATGAGGGCGAGCCTGCCTTCCGCCTGCCCCCAAATGGCCTCCAATTCAAGCGCCGGCCCCACCGGCCCACCGGCAGGGCCATGCCCGTCACGCACAGGGCGAGCGAACGGATTGCGGCGCGGTTGTCTCACCGTTTGGGAAAACCACGCCCCCAAATAAGCCCGATCCGCCGGAGTCGCCGCGGCGCGCGCGACTTCCGGCGGCCCGCCCGGGACGTTGGGAAGCTCCGCCCCGGCGCTGGGCAGCTCGTTGGTCCGCAGCGATCGCGGCGCTCCGGGGGCGACGGCGCGATGCCGGCGTTGCTGGAGGAGCGGGCCGACCAAGTTGGCGATCGCCGCGGCCACCGCACCGGCCACGAGGAGAGCGACCACCACGGGATTTTTCAGCAGCCCTTTCACGGCTGGCTCCTTCCGATCCAAAGATTCAGCTTCACGCTGGCAAGGAGGCCGGCCTCGCCCCCGTCCTGAAATTCCAACTGGACCACATCGATGCGCTCCGGGGATTCCACCCAGTGCTGGCACAGGTGCAGCACCTCATCGTAGGAAGTGCCGCCCCCTCTTTCTGACGTCGGCCGAAGGGCCGTCACCTCCAGCTGGAGCGGGCAGGTGGCGGTGCCCGGACTATCGGGCACCGGAGTCGCCGGCCCGAGCCGGGTTTTCAACTCATAGCCGTCGGCCACAACCCTTTGCTCCAGTTGCCGGAGCCAGTTGGTCAGTTTCGACTCGGGCAACAACAGTTCGCGTTGCTCAATCTTCAGTCGTTCGAGCAGCTGGGAGGCATCGTGCAGGCTGGCGCCGGGGCGGAATTGATCCGTTTCCCGGGCCAGGGCATGGAGGGATTGATTCGCCGCTTGGGCCTTGCCTTTCACCGCCTCGAGCTGCTGGAAACTCCAGCGCAGCAGCAGGGCTGACAGGACCGCCGTGGCGACGGCCAGCGAGGTGCGCAGGCGCTGCAGGCGCGACTGCGCCGGAGGGCCAGGAGTCATCGGCGGAGAACTCATTGGATCCACCCTTCCAGTTGGAAACTCAACCGTTCCGGAAGCTCGGTCGGCCGGCCACCCAAGGGAACCCGGTCGGGTTTTTCCGGGCGCCAGCCGGCGGTCGCTCCGGGACGCCGAACCGAACGGCCGGACACGCCCCCGGGGGAAAAGTCCGGCTCACGCGCGCCGGTCGGATCCACAAACACCCGGCTTTGGATTTGAGCCCGCAAAGGAGGTTGGCTCAGCCGGTCCGTCAATTGAACCAAGGCGTCCCCGAGCCGCCCCGAGGCGTCCGGACCGGACGCGAGCTGCCCTTGGAGTCGAAAGCGCCAACCCTCGGTTTCGCGGCTGACCGAGGCTCCGGTCAGTTGAATTTCCGCCGGACAGGCTTCGGCCAAGTATGCCTGGAACCAAGCCGCGACCGGCGGCAGGGCGTCCTCGCGCAAGGCTTTGATGGAAGCCCGATACTCCGCCATGGAGTCCTGCAGGCGCCGAAGTTCGATGTGCGTCCCCTGCAACTCCAGGGCCGAGGTCTCAATCCGGGAAATGATCCTCCGGTGCTCACGGCTCACCTGGAGGAAATAGGCGGCCGCCGCGCCCGAAATGAGCGCCAGCAGGCCGGCCAAAAGGACCGCCAGCCGCGACAATGCCTGCCAACGCGCCGCCACCCACTGGTCCTTCGGGATAAAATTGGGCGCCTGGGCCGGGTCCCAACCGGCCGCCGCGCGGGCCCAAAAACACTCGTCGGCGGCCGGCCGGAACGATTCGGCCCGCAGGTTGAGGCCGTCAGCCAACCGTTGCAGGGCTTCCGGGACCCCGGCCGCCAGATTCCAAATCCCGGCAACCCCGCCGTCCGCCTGCTGGCCCGCGTAGAGCAGCGTGCGCCGGAGATCGGTCAGCAGGCGTTCCGGCTGCACGTCCCACCCGGCGCCGATGGTCCGGACCGTCAGCAGGCGGCCATCCGGGCGGCCCACCAGCACTGAAGTCAGGCCTCCAAAGTCGGCCGTCGCCATCACCAAGGAATCCGACGGGCCGCCCAGAACCTCCAGTTGCCCGGCCATGATTCCGGGCACCGGGACCAGCGCCACCAGTCGCAATCCGGCCGCGCCGCACGCGGCCGTCACCTGCTCCAGCAGTGAACGCGGCAGCACGTGCAACAGGATCGCTTCCCCCCCTTGTGGCCGGGCCATGCGCTGGGCCGTCCAGACCGCCGGTTCCTCCCAGCTCTTCAGTCGCTCGACCTGGGCCTGCAGGTAGGCCGACAGGACAGCGCCCTTGGCCGGCGGTGCCTCGACCTGGAATTGCAACAGCCGGGCGTGAGCGAGGGTAATCGTCACGTGGCGCCCCTGGAACCCGGTCAGGGCCACCGCCTGCCGCAGCACCTCCGGCGAGACGTCCGGGTGCACGCGGTCCAGCACGGCCTCCGGACCACCGCCCTCGACGCCCCGCCGGCGCGCAACCGCCCGCACCTGCCCGTTGAGCCAACTGATTCCCAGCATGGTCCGGTCGCGGGCGCCATGGGATCCGCGGCGGCGTTTCGCAAGCACCGCCGCGCCCGCCGGTGGAGACGAGGGAGGAGGGGACGGGCGCGCCGGGACTGGCCTCGTCATGGGCGGATCAATTGGCATTGTCCACCAGAGTCGCCGTGCCGTTGGCGAGCGCATTGCGGGCCGATGCCAAGGCGGCCCAAACCGGACCGCTTGAGGGATAGCCGGCCGCACTCCACGCCGTGTAACGCCCCAGCCAATTGGTCATCGCCGCATACACCGCCGCTGACGTCAGGTTGCCCGCGCTGGCGGCGCCGGTGAACGCGGTTGCGGCGGCCGTCAAATCCATTCCAACCAGGACATTTTCCTCCGTCGCCGAAAGCAGGCGCGCCCGCCAGCTTCCCGCCTCGAACGCGTAGGACGCCGGGCCGGCCACGATTTCCCGCGACTGGACGCTGCCATCGCTGCCGTGCAGACCCAGCACCGAACCCGACAGCAGATGGGTGAAAAACGGCGTTGCCGGCAACGCGTAGTTGCTCGAGCCATTGACCGAAAACCGGCCGCCGAGCCCCGTGCCGTCGTTGAGGATCACTGGCTGGAACAACGTCCGTAGCTCCAGGCGGTGAAGGATCAGATCGTCCCCGGTTCCCCGCCAATTCCACTCTCCCGGGACCGTCCGGTCCGGCAGGTTCCACAGCGCGTCGAAGGCGGCAGCCGCCAGGGCTGAACCGCCCGCGACGGATGCCGGCAGCGCCGGTCCCAGGCTCGACACCAGCAAGATCCGGGTGTTGGTCGGCGAGGCCGTTCCGAGATAGGTCTGGGTGAACGGAAGGCCGTTGGATCCCTGGGGACCCACCCGGAAACGGGGATCCACCAAGAACAGGCGCGGGTTACCCCGGGCATTGGTCACCAGGTCCTCCGGCGCCAATCCGGCGGTGCCGCCGGCCACGTCCGCCCAGTTGGTGGGCCCCGGAATGGAGCCCTGGCGCGTGATGGCGCGTTCGAGACTGCCGCCCAGTTGGCGCAGCAGCTCCAGTTCCCGGCCCCGGGCGGCGGCATCCACTTCCCGCACCAGCATCGGCACGGCTGCCGCCGACAGGACGGCGACCACCAGGAGGACGCCCACCAGTTCGAGCAGGGAAAAGGCCGCGCTCCGGGTTCGGCGGGAAACAGGGGTCAGCGGTCGATGCCTCATGGGTTCGTTCAGTTCGAAATTGAGACCATGGCCTGAAGCGCGGCCTGCAGTTCCTCCACCACCTCTTCCCAATTGGCATCCCCGTCGCCAAAACCGTTGGCCGACCAGAGCGCGTAGGTGGACATGAAGAGGTGGAACGAATGCAGGATGGACTGTGGGCTGCCCCGGGTGCGCAGGCGGGAGGGCGGCAGCGGCGTGTTGAGGAATGCCTCCGCCAACCCGACCAAGGTCGAGCTGACCGGCAAACCCCGCCCCTCGCGGATGCCGCGGCTCCACTGCCCCGCCTCGAAGGAATAGCTGACATCCTCGAAGACGAATTCGGAGCCCTGCAACGAACCGTCGGCGTAGTGCAGGTTCAGCCGCGAGCCGGCCAGCAGCCAAGCCTCCCGCCCCGCCAGGCGGGCCAACGGCAGCGGGGCCGCGGGGCCCACCGAGTGGCTCGCGGACACCAGATCGTGATTATTGAAGATCACCCGCCGGAATTGGGCCTCCAAGTCCAGCCGGACAATCAACACGTCGGCCGCGACTCCCGGCCACCCGGGAGGCCAGCCGGCGGGAAACCTTCCGGCCGGGGCGTTCCACAGGGCGTCAAAACCCACACCGGCCAGGTCCGGCAGCGGCGCCGCGAGGCTGGACAGCAGGAGGAATCGCACGCGCTCGGGGCGCAGCGATCCGGCCGAGGATTGGACATAGGGCAACGGATCGCCCGGCTGCGGTCCCAGCCGGCAGAGCGGGTCCACCAGCAGCTCGCGGCGACCGCCCCGCGGATTGGTGGCGACCACCACGGCCGGCTGCGACAATTCCGCGGCGACGGCGGCCACCCAGTCGGCCGGCGCCGGCACGGCCAAGTTTCGGCTCACGCTGCGCTCCAATGCACGGACCATCCTCGCCAGTTCCGCCGACTCGTGGTCCCGGTTGGCCTGCTGCATCCGCCCCATGACCGAATGGGCGGCCACACCGAGCAGCAAGGCCACAATCGCGAGACAGGCCAGCATTTCCAGCAGCGTGAACCCCGGCGGGTCGCCGGCACGGGACGAAGGGTTGCGGCAAATCATGGTCTCAGCGCAGTCCCTGCATCAGGGAGAAGATCGGCATCAGGACCGCCAGGGCCACGAAGCCCACCACCGACACCAGCGCAAGAATCAGCGACGGTTCGAGCAGGCCGAACAGTTTCTTGATCCGGCGGGGGACCGTGAGGTTGTAGTAGGCACCCACGTTCTCCAGCGCCTTGTCCAAGCTGCCCGTCCGCTCTCCCAGCACCACCATCCGGATGAACAGCGGCGGGAACAGGTCATGCCGGCGCAATGCTTCACTGAAGGTGGCACCGCCCTCGATGCGGTCCCGGACATCCCGCAGGGCGGCCGCCACCAACGGGCTGCCGGCCAGGCCCTCGCACAGCCTCAGGCTGTTGAGCAGCGTTACCCCTGAGCGGTAGAGCAGCCCCAGGCTCTGGGCCAGCTGCGACATGGCCAGCATGTGATTCAGCGGACCGAAGACCGGCAGGGCAAATTTGAACCGGTCAAAGCCCCGGGCAAATCGGGGCGACCACCGCCGCGCCAGGCCGACGGCGAACGGGGTTGCCACCAGCGGTGCGACCCAGGCCCACGCCGTGGACTTGAGCAGGTCACTGATGCCGAAAACGAGCCGGGTCGGTGCCGGCAGGGGAACCTTGGTCACGGCCAGCAACTGGGCAAACCGGGGCACGACGAAGGTGAACAGCAGCAGGACCAACGCCCCGACCAGCACCGAGACGATGAGCGGGTAGAGCGTCGCCTGGCGGACATCGGCGGCAATTTGATCCTGCCACTCCAGGTGGCGCCGCAGTTCCGCCATGGATTCCGGCAGCGAACCGCTGGCCTCGCCCACGCGCACCAGGCTCACAAAATGGGCCCCGAACAGGCCCGGAAACGACTCCATGGCCTCGTGCAACTTCTTGCCGGCTTGGATTTCCGCGCGCAGCGCCTCGATCAGGCCCCGGAATCCCGGATGCCCGCAGTCCTGCGCCGTGATCTCGAGCGCCTGCACCATGGGAATGCCCACGTTCGCGAGAAACTCCATCATGGTGCAAAAACTGATGAGTTCGCGCCGGCGGGTCCCACCTCTCAGCCGGACCGCGCGATGCGCCCGGCGACGGACCACCGGGGACGCGACGGCGACGGCGATGGCCGGGGACGCGTTGACCAGCCAGACGTCGGCCGAGCGCAGCCGCACCTCCAGGGTCCCGGGATCCTCGGCCAGCATGGTGCCGGTAACCGGACGCCCCTTCTGGTCGATGCCCGTATATTGGTAGTTTGTCACGGGTTGGGGATTCAGCCCGGCCGGGCCACGCGCAGAAGTTCGCTCAAGGTGGTTGTCCCCGAGAGCGCGTGCCGGATGCCATCCTCGAACATCGAAGTCATGCCGGCGGCCCGGGCCAGCCGGACAAATTCGTCGCTGCCGGCGCGGTCCACGATCGGGCGGTGGAAGGAATCATCCGCCTCCATGAGTTCGAAAATGGCCTGCCGGCCGCGATACCCCAGTCCGTGGCAGGCGGCGCATCCGCCCGGCTGCCACAGGCGCAACGGGACACCCGGAGGCGGGACCAGGCCGGCCTCGGCAAAGGCCTGCTCCGGGTCGGCCACCGGCACCCGGCAATGGACACAGAGCCGGCGGACAAGGCGCTGGGCCAGCACGGCCACCAAGGCGCCGGGCAGGAGATACGGCTCCACTCCCATGTCGAGGAGACGCGGGATGGCACCGGGCGCGTCGTTGGTATGCAGGGTCGAAAACACCAGGTGCCCGGTGAGCGCGGCCCGCACGAGCAGTTGGGCGGTTTCCGTATCGCGGGTTTCCCCCACCAGGATCACGTCGGGGTCCTGGCGCAGCAGGGCGCGAAGCCCCGAAGCAAAGGTCAGCCCGACCTCTTCCCGGATCTGGGTCTGGCGCAGGCCCGGCCGGCGCAACTCCACCGGGTCCTCGAGGGTGAAGATGCTCTGCTCCGAACTGTCGAGCTGTCCCAGCAGGGTGTAGAGTGTCGTGGTCTTGCCACTGCCAGTTGGCCCCGTGACGATGATCAGGCCGTAGGGCGAGGCGATGGCCGCCTGGAGTTTTTCGGCCATGGCCGGGTCCATGCCAAGCGACGCCAACGAGGTCACCGGCGTGCCTGCGTCCAAGATCCGGACGACCACGCTTTCCCCATGCTGGGTCGGCAGGCTGGAGACCCGCAGGTTGATCTGCCGCCGATGCACGAACACCGTGGCGCGCCCGTCCTGCGGCACGCGATCCTCGGCGACATCCATTTCCGCCAGCACCTTCATCCGGGCCACCACCGCGGCCTGCAGGGGCTTCGGCACCAGGAAATCGGGGCGCAACTGCCCATCGACCCGGAGGCGGATCCGCAGCAGCTTTTCCTCGGGTTCGAGATGGATGTCACTCGCCCCGCTCGCCACCGCGCGGGATATGATCTGGCTGACCAGTTCAATGACCGGCCCATCGCCTTCTCCGCCGGCCGGCCGGCCTTCATCCGAGACGATCGCCTGCGGAAGCGGGGCCTCGGAATCTCGCTCCTCGATGATCCGGTCGATGGAGTTCTGGACCGTGCGCGGGACGGCCTCCAGCTGATCCAGATAATTGAGCAGGTCCCGCTCCAGCGAGACGACGACGTCGATTTCCAGGCCGCTCTTTTGGCGGAAGGCATCGATGGCGGCCAAGTCGAGCGGATCCGCGATGGCCAGCGTCAGGGCCGCCCCCTGCCGGGCCACCGGCACCGCCCGGTAGCGTCGGCAAAGTTCGCGCGGCACCAGTTCGACGGCCGACCGATCCACCGCGCAGGCGGCCAGGTCCAGGTAGCTGACATTGGCCAATCCCGCCAACACCCGGGCCACGGTTTCCGCGGTCACGAACCCGAGTTCAACCACCACCCCCGCAAGGGGATTGCCCAGCCGCCGGGCCTCGCGCTGGGCGAGTTCGAGCTGCGTGGCATTCAGCAGGCCCAGCGCCAGGAGCCGGGCTTCCAAGCCGGACGCGGAGGTGGAAGTTCGCAGGTTGGCCATGAGGTGTGATATCGCGGAAACGAAAAGCGAGGCGTCAGCCGGGGCCGACGGGCTACTTGTGGGCGATGTAGACCCGAACCACGCCCGTTTCGGAGTATTTGACCCGGCCACGAATGTCCGCCGTGGCGGCCCCCTTCGCCTCGGTGAGCGTGTCCCCGTCAATCCGGAGGCTGAGTTCCCGCGCGTCGTCCAAGGCCACGCCGGCAAAGACGACTTCCACGATGTTATTGCCGAGATTCACGTCATTGCTGGCGTTGCCATCCAGGTCGAAGGCGGAATTCGCCGCCGTCGGCGCATTGGTGGTCGGAACCGGGGTGGAGACGACAACCTGCGGAGTGACGCCGAGCTTGGTTTCGAACGGCTTTTCCAGAAATCCTTCGGCAATCAGCACCGTCGAGTCCCAAGCCGCTTGGTCGGTCGCCGTCAGGGTTCCGCCCGCAGCCCCGCCGAACTTGCCATACTTGCCGAAATAGAGCATCGCCGCCGACTTGACCGCATTGCAGTTCAGCACGGTGCTGTTAACGCGGGCGTCGTTGATCGCGGAAAAAACGCGGGGCACCAGCAGCGAGGCCAGCAGGGCGATGATTGCCAGCACACCAATGATTTCAATCAGGGTGAATGCCTGGCGGTGCGGGGAGTAAGTCCGGAGTTTCATTGAGTAGTAATTGGAGTCGAACGTGCTTTCTCGGGGCAAAGATTGACCGGCCGG
>JBEISV010000368.1:0-4915 GCA_040375265.1 Verrucomicrobiales bacterium | reverse complement strand
CCATGGCAGACCAAGTTTACCTCGGGATCGACCTCGGCGCGGAAAGCGGCCGCGTGATGGCCGGCTGCTGGGACGGCACACGCCTCGCGCTGGAGGAGCTGCATCGCTTTCCCAACGCCCCCGTCTCGTTGGCCGGCACGTTGCGCTGGGACGCGCCAAGGCTGTGGCAGGACATCCAGCTGGGCCTGGGACTTGCCGCCCGCCGGTTCGGCGACCGCATCGTGTCGGTGGGCGTCGATACCTGGGGCCTCGACTATGTGCTCCTGTCCCGGTCGGGCGAACTGCTCGGGTTGCCCTTCTGTTACCGCGATGCCCGGACCCGCGGCCGCCTTGCGGCGACGCTGCGACAGGTCCCGCGGGCGGACATCTTCGCCGCGACCGGCGCCCAATTCCTGGAGATCAACACGCTTTACCAGTGGCAGGCCCATTTCGCCGCTAGCCCCGAAGTGTTCGCCGTGGCCGACACGTTCCTGATGATGCCGGACTGGCTCAATTGGTGCCTGAGTGGCAGCCGGGTGGCCGAGTTCACCAACGGGACCACCACGCAGTTCTGCGATCCAACGCGCCGGACTTGGTCGGTGGAACTGCTGCGCCGCCTGGGGTTGCCCACCCATT
This sequence comes from Verrucomicrobiales bacterium, assembly GCA_040375265.1. Taxonomy (GTDB): domain Bacteria; phylum Verrucomicrobiota; class Verrucomicrobiia; order Limisphaerales; family UBA9464; genus CAIWAH01. Next base: position 4,300 of record JBEISV010000368.1, on the reverse strand, counting down.
GCCTGCCCGAACTGGTCCCGCCCGGCACCCGCGTCGGCGAATTGCGCGCCTCCGTTTCCGCGCTGACCGGCCTCGGACGCATCCCGGTCATCGCCCCGGCCACCCACGACACCGGCTCCGCCGTCGCCGCCGTGCCGACGGCCCGATCCGGCACCGACTGGGCCTACATCAGCTCCGGCACGTGGTCGCTAGTCGGTATCGAGTCGCCCACGCCCCTGCTGTCGCCCCGCGCGCTGGAGCTGAACGTAACCAACGAGGGCGGCGTGGACGGGACCTGGCGCGTGCTCAAGAACGTGATGGGCCTCTGGCTGGTCCAGCGGTGCCGGCACGCCTTCGCGCAACGCGGCGGCACGGACGACTACGCGCGGCTGACCGCCCTCGCCGAAGCGGCGCCGCCGCTGCGTTCGTTCGTGGACCCGGACGATCCGCGCTTCCTCAATCCCGCCGACATGCCCGCGGAGATTCAGGCGTATTGCTGCGAGACGAGCCAGCCGGTCCCCGGGGACGAAGGCGCGCTGATCCGCTGCGTCGTGGAAAGTCTCGCGCTCAAATACGCCGCCGTCCTGAGGCAACTGGAGGAACTCGGCGGCGAAACCATCCGCGTCGTCCACGTTGTGGGCGGCGGTTCGCGGAACCGTTTGCTGAACCAGCTCACCGCCGATGCCTGCCAGTTGCCGGTGCTGGCCGGTCCGGTCGAAGCGACGGTGATGGGTAACGTCCTGGTGCAAGCCAAGGCGCTGGGTGAACTGAGCTCCCTCGGACAACTCCGCGAGATCGTGCGCCGTTCGGAGGACCTGATCCCTTTCAAACCGCAACCCGATGTCGCGGCCGCTTGGGCGGAGGCGCGCAGTCGCTTCGCCCAGCTGCAACCCGGCCCGGCGCGGTAGGTGATCGGGACGATTGTTCGGGCCATACCGGCGACTTAGAGCGGCACGCTCCTGGCTCGGCAACGGGCCGGACTTCGCGCAGGCTGGCGCCATGCTTCGCAAGGCCTTCGTCCTGTCTGTCCACGCCGGTCAGGAAACCGAATACGCGCGCCGGCATCAGCCCCTCTGGCCCGAGCTGGAGGCAACTCTGCGCGCCCACGGCGTCCACACCTACTCGATCTTCCTGCATCCGGAGACTCGGCAGTTGTTCGCCTACGTGGAGTTTGCCGACGAGGCCCAGTGGCAGGCGATCGCGCAAACGGACGTCTGCCGTCGCTGGTGGGCGCACATGCGGGAAATCATGCCGGCCAATGCGGATGACAGCCCGGTCGCCCGTGAACTGCCGGAGGTGTTTCACCTTAGGCGGAAGTGAATCTGGAAGGCAGGAAAGCAGGAACGGACCTACCGCCGCTGCGTTCGTCCCGCATCGCGAAGCGAACCATGCGACGACTACCGACTCGCGCTGGATCACTGAGTCGACCTTCCTGTCTTCCTGCCTTCCAGATTCGCCGTCGACCCCGTTACCCCGCCCCAACTCGACACTGGCTTTCCCGGCGCACCTTTCCATCGTCGGCCCGCTTGGCCGCGAAGTTCACGTTTCATTGCACCAGTGACGACCGTCGCCGCCCGCTGCCGCACAAAGTCCTGTTCGGCCTCGGGCCGAACGAATCGGTCCGCCACATCGTGCTCAAGTTCATCGGCTGGGTGCTGTTCTACCGCGAACGCCTCCAGGTCCAGACTGACGTCGGCAACGACGCGATTCCCTTCGTGCCCGACCTCGCGGAACTCGGCTACGACATGCGGCCGCTGCTCTGGGTCGAGTGCGGCGATTCCAGCCCGGCCAAGCTCCACAAGCTCGCGGTGAAGTGTCCCGACGCGCAGATCTGGGTCGTGCAACCCTCGCCGTCCGACGGCGAGACGCTGCTGCGCACGATGAAGAAGGAGGACTTCCGTCGGAACCGTTACGGGCTCATCGGCCTCGAACCGGAAATGTTCGAGGAACTGTGCGGGCTCGTCCGTGAGCGGAACGTGTTCCACTGGTTCGCCGGCGGCTTCGCCGGTGAACCGGGCCTCGACGAGAACCGGCTCCAGTTCGAGCTGAACGGACTCTGGTTTGAACACTCCTTCACCGTGGCCCGCTTCTGATCCGCGCCCATGATCGCCGTCATCTTCAATCCCACCGCCCGCGGCGACAAGGCGCGCCACCTGCGCCGGCAATTGGACGACCTGAAACGCCATGCCCGGCTCGAACCGACCCAGCGCGCCGGCCATGCCCGGGAGTTGGCGGCCAATTTGGTCCGCGAAGGCTGCGAAACCGTCGTGGCGGCCGGTGGCGACGGCACGGTCAACGAAGTGCTCAACGGCTTGGTGGACGCCGGCGCCGACCGCGCCCGGCTGGCCGTGCTGCCGCTGGGCACCGTGAATGTCTTCGCCAAGGAACTCGGCGTGCCGACCGACTTTGCCAGCGCCTGGGACGTGGTGCGGCGGGGCTCGGAGCGGACGATTGATCTGCCCTTGGCCGAGTTCGGTCCGCCCGGCGCGCGCCAGACCCGGGCTTTCGTCCAGATGGCCGGCGCCGGCCTCGATTCCCGCGCGATCGGGCTCGTGAGCTGGGAGCTCAAGAAGAGGCTCGGGCCGCTCGCCTACGTGTGGGCGTGCGTGCTCGCGATGCGCGGACCGCGCCCGCGCGTGACCGTCACCGTCGGCGGCCAAACCCAAACCGGCGAGCTGGTCGCGGTCGGCAACGGCCGGTTCCTCGGCGGCCGCTTCCCGGTGTTTCCGCACGCGCGGCTGGACGACAGCCAGCTCGACGTGGCGCTGGTGCCGCGCATGACGTGGTTCGCGGTCGCCCGGATTTTTCCGGCCCTGCTCCGCGACGATTTCGCCCGCTGCCCCGACGTGGTTCACCTGCAAGGTGACCACCTTTCGCTGACCTCGCCCGACCCGCTGCCGATCCATCTCGAGGGCGACAACGTGGGCGAACTGCCCGCGGACATTTCGCTGCGGCCCAAGGCGCTGCGCGTGGTGGTTCCCCGCGGTTGACCCCAAGCGCCCAGGCTCGGCGCCCGGAGCCGAAACGCGAACGCCAGTTCCGCCTGCGCTATGGCGGCGAACACGGTCGCCGCGGATGCCACCGCGAAGGCGAGCCGCTTCAGTGTGGATGGGATCTGGGCCAACGGGGCGAGGAGCCGGAGCCACGGGGAGATGGGGACTCGTTGGGGTTGCGCCCGGGAAGTGAGCTTTCGGTTCACGCGCATAATTTTTCTGCGCGCGACGCGGGGGGTGACTCGTCGCTCGCGAGCCCTTCGGCACCGCGAATGCCAGCGCTGGCACCGCGTGAACTTAGGGCCATTTCACTCCGGATTGCCGCGCATCGGTCCGCCACCGGAGCGAACGCCAACCAGGATCGGAGCAGTCGCGGTTCCACCGGCCGGAATCGGACTCACAGCGCCATGGTGCGACGCCCCGGTCAGCGGGCGACCGAATCCGAGCCGTTGCCCGCCGGACGAGCGAAGAGCTTCGCCGCGAGCTCCACCACCCGGCGCCCGGAGGCCCGGAAACCCAGTTGGTTCCGAATCCACGACTTTTCGCCCTGGGATCGGTAGCGGAAGATTTCGACGGCGTGTTCGATCTCGCGCAGGGACCGGCCGCGACCCGCATCCTCGACAAAGGATCGGTCGAGCCGGAACGCGTCGGGCAGGATGAGTCCGAACACCCGCATGAACGGGAGGCGCCATCCGGGGATCGCCGCGGCAAACAGTTGTTTCCGGGCAACATCGGGCGCGACGCCCTGTTGCTCGGCGAAACGCTCCAACAGGGTCAGCTCTGGCATATCGGCAACCGCACTCAGGGGGATGGACGGACCCTTCACAAGGTAAATGACCCGTCGCGAGCCGGCAGCGGGTCACAGGACGGTCAAATCGGACGGACTCGCGCCTCTCAGCGACGGTTCGAAGTCCGCCGCAGCCAAGTGAGCAGGCCAGCCGCGGCCAAGGCCAAGCCGGCCGCACAGGTGGAGCCTTCCGGCACATCCGAATGAGGTTCCTCGTAGCCTTCCAACTGAAGGCTCCAATCGTCGATCTGGTAGACCGCCTCGCTCGAGAGGTCGGCCAGGAACAGGGTCCAGACCCCGGCCGAGTTCAGCCCGTTGAACTGCGCCAACGTCGCCGTGCGTAGGTCCGACGTCACGGTGACCGCCGGATCAACCGCCCGCCCATCCGGCTGCCACAGGCCGGTCAGGGCGGAGGTGAGCCCGATGTTTTCATCGCCATTCAAGGTGGTGCGGTAGGTGTGGAGGTCGCCGTTCGCGGCGCCATCGGCAAAGGTCACGTTGATTGCCTGGCCGTCGTCGTAGCCCGCAATGTTGCCCGTGT
>JBEISV010000370.1:0-4905 GCA_040375265.1 Verrucomicrobiales bacterium | reverse complement strand
GAATCAACGCCACCTCGCCCCGCGCGGGGAAGACCCGCTGCTGAGCGCCCGGATGAAGTCATTCGAGACCGCCTTCGGCATGCAGATGGAGCTGCCCGACGTCTTCGACCTCTCCCGCGAGAGCGACGCCACGTTGGCGCTCTACGGACTCGAACGCGGCAGCACCAAAGGCTTCGCCTGGCAATGCCTCGTCGCGCGACGGCTGGCGGAACGTGGCGTGCGCTTCGTCGAGCTGATCGACGTCGGCTCGTCCGACAATTGGGACGCCCACGGCGACATGCTCACCCACGCGCCGCTGGCGAAAAACGTGGACCAGCCGATCGCCGGGCTACTGCGTGACCTCAAGCAGCGCGGCATGCTCGACGACACCCTCGTCGTCTGGACCACCGAGTTCGGCCGCACGCCCTTCAACGAGGCCGCCAATCACAAGGGTCGCGAACATCACCACTGGGTCTTCTCCTCGTGGCTGGCCGGTGCGGGCGTGAAGGCCGGGACCGTCTATGGCGAGTCCGACGACTACGGGATCAACGTCGGCCGGAATCCGGTCCACGTGCATGACTTCCACGCAACCATCCTGCACCTGCTCGGATTCGACCACGAACGCCTTACCTACCGCCACACCGGCCGCGATTACCGCCTCACCGACATCGCCGGGGAAGTGGTGCCGGGCCTGCTGGCCTAACCCGCGACGCGTGGCCGGGTTCCGTTCCGGCCAATCAACGCGTCGTGCGGACGAGGCGCCATTCAGCCGCGCTTCGCCTCGCGATAGGCGGTGGGCGTGAGGCCGGTGGCCGAGCGGAAGGCGCGGGTGAAGGCGCTGTGGTCGTAGAAGCCGCTGGCGTGCGCGATCTCCGCGACGGGCCGGTTGGTTTCCTCCAGCAGGCGGGACGCGGCGGCCAGGCGGGTCTGGGTGATGAGCTGGCTGGGCGTGAGCCGGAAGATGCGCTTGATCAGGCGCGCAAACCGGACCGGCGACAGCCCGGCCCGTTGCGCGAGCGTCGAGGGCGAGATCGGTTCGGCGAAGCTGGTTTCGAGGAACTCCAGCGTGGTGGCCAGTCCGGCCGGAATCACCGAGCCATCGCCGGGCGCCCGCAGGTCGCGGGAGATGCCAATGACGCCGACAATGCGGCCCGCCTCGTCGCGCAACGGGAGCTTGGTGGTCAGGCACCAGCCCTTTTGCCGCCGCGGATACCAATGCAATTCGAGGCGGTCGCGGACGGGCCGTCCGGTGCGGCAGACGGCGGCATCCTGCGCGGCGTAACGTTCGGCCAAGTCAGCCGGGAACACCTCGCGCACGTGGCGGCCAAGCAGCGCCTTGCGTTCGCGGAATCCGACACGTTCGACCAGGGACTGGTTCACCGCCACGTAGCGGCCGTCGCGGTCCTTCACGAAAAAGGCGGCGTCGGGCACGTGCTCAAACAGTTCCGCCATCAACGCCACGCCCGGCAACTGCGGCAGCGGGCGGGAGCCGGCATCGCTCTTCTTGGGAGGTCGCTCAACAGGACGGGCCACGGACGGAACGGTGCCACGATTTCCGGGACGAGGCGACGACTTTGCCCGTCGCCCGCAGATTCGGCCGAGTGGTGGACCGTCAGGCCAAGATGCCCTTCACCACCTCGCCGTGGATGTCCGTCAGGCGGAAATCGCGGCCTTGGAAACGGTAGGTCAGCTTCTCGTGGTTGATGCCGAGCAGGTGCAGGATCGTGGCTTGAAAATCGTGCACGTGGACCGGATCGCGGAGGACGTTCATGCCGAGGTCGTCGGTTTCGCCGTAGGTCAGGCCCGGCTTCACGCCGCCGCCGGCCAACCAACTTGTGAAGGCGTAGGGATGGTGGTCGCGGCCCCAGCGCTTGCGGTCGTCGAGGTTGCCCTGGATGAATGGCGTGCGGCCGAACTCGCCACCCCAGATCACCAGCGTGTCGTCGAGCAACCCGCGTTGCTTCAAATCTGCGACGAGACCGGCGCTCGGCTGGTCGGTGTCGCGGCACTGGTTGTAGAGCTCGGTGGTGAGGCTGTTGTGCTGATCCCACCCGGCGTGCATCACCTGCACACAGCGGACGCCGCGTTCGATGAGCCGGCGCGCCATCAGGCAGTTGTAGGCATAGGTGCCCTGCTCCTTCACGGCCGGGCCATAGAGGTCGAGCACCGACTGCGGTTCGCGCGACACGTCGGCGAGTTCGGGCACGCTGGTTTGCATCCGAAACGCCATCTCGTATTGGGCGATGCGCGTCGCGATCTCGGGATCGCCGTGCGCGCGCAGCTTGAGTTCGTTCAGCTCCGCCAGGTCGTCCAGCATCGCGCGCCGGGTGGATCGGCTGATGCCCTCCGGGTCACCGAGATACAGCACGGGCTCGCCGCTGCCGCGGAACTTCACACCCTGATATCGCGATGGCAGGAAACCGGAGCCCCAGTAGAAGTCGTAGAAGATTTGGCCGCAGCTCGTGCCCTTGCTCACGGAGGTCATCACGACGAAGGCGGGCAAATTCTCCGTGTCGCTGCCGAGGCCGTAGGTGAGCCAGGCGCCGAGTGTCGGACGACCGGGAATCTGCGCGCCGCTGAGCATCAGTGAGATGCCCGGGGCGTGGTTTACCGCGTCGGTGTGCAGGCTCTTCACGAAGCACAGGTCGTCCACGATCTGCGCCGTGTGCGGCAGGAATTCGCTGACCCACGCGCCGCTCTGGCCGCGCTGATGAAACGGCTCGACCGGCGCGAGGAGCAGCTTGCCATCGGCCTTGCCGGTCATGGTGCTGAAGCGTTTGCCACCGATGTAACTGTCCGGAACCGGCTTGCCGTGTAGTTCCTGAAGCTTGGGTTTGTAATCGAAGAGATCGACGTGAGTCGGCGCGCCGTTCTGGAACAGGTAGATGACGCGCTTCGCCTTGGGCGCGACATGGGGCAGGCCGGGCAAACGCGGTTGGCCGCCGGTCGTCGCTGGCGCGGCGAGCAACTCACTGCGGCCCAGCAATCCGGCGAGCGCGGCCAGACCCAAGCCCGTGCCAGAGCGCCCGAGGAACTCGCGCCGGGTGAGGTGAAGGGCCCGTTCGTGAAGGGGGTTCATGTCCGATTCATTCCTTAGTCAGCGCCTCGTCGAGGTTCAGCAGCGTGCTGCACACGACGGTCCACGCCGCGTGTTCCACCGGATCAAGTTTGGCATCACGGACCCCTTCGCCCACGGCCAGTAACCTGTTCGCCGCGTCACGATCCGCGGTGAAGTCACGCCGATGCCGCTCCAAGCCCCGCAGGAAGATCTTCGCCTCGTCCGCCTTTGGCGTTCGCCCCAACACGCGCTGATATGCCAGCGCAAGGCGGTCGGCGTCGTTCGATGCGCCGCGCAGCACCAGTTCGGCGAGCGCCCGCGCGGCTTCGACGTAGGCGGGGTCGTTCAGCGTGAGCAGCGCGTGCAACGGCACGTTGGTGCGAGGAGTCTTCACCGTGCAGGTCTGCCGGCTCGCCACGTCGAAGAACATCGTCGGGCCGATGATGCGCCGCCAGAACACGTAGAGGCTGCGCCGATACAGCGCGGCACCGTGGTCCTGCGCATAGCGTTTGTTGCCGAAGGTCGCCTCCTCCCACACGCCCGCGGGCTGATACGGCTTCACCGGCGCGCCGCCCACGTCCGGCGTGAGCAGGCCGGCCGCGGCCAACGCCACGTCGCGGATCATCCATGACGGCATCCGGAAGCGCGGTCCGCGCGCGAGCAGGCGGTTCTCCGGGTCGCGCTCGAACTGCGCCGGCGTCACCTTGGACGACTGGCGGTAAGTCGCGCTCGTCACGATGAGCCGGACGAGGTGTTTCACGTCCCAGCCCGACGCGACGAACTCGGTGGCCAGCCAGTCGAGCAGTTCCGGGTTGGCCGGCTTCTCACCCTGCACGCCGAAGTCTTCGGTGGTCTTCACCAGGCCCACGCCGAAGAACGATTGCCACAGCCGGTTCACGGTGACGCGCGCGGTCAACGGATTCTCCGGCGCCACGAGCCACCGGGCAAGGCTGAGGCGGTCCGCCGGCGCCTGCTTGGCCTCAACCGTGAGGCTCGCTGGCACCGCCATTGGGACTTCCGCTCCCGGCTTGAGGTAGTTGCCGCGGTTCAGGATGAACGTGGCCCGCGGCTTCGGCATGTCCTCCATCACCATCACCCACGGAATGCTCCAGGCGACGGCATTGCGGGCGTCGCGGGTCTGGCGCTGTTCGTCGAGCACGCGCCCGTAGGCGGGATCCGTTTCCTTCCAGTGCGCCGCGAGCTTCTCCAACCGGCCGCCGTCCCGGTCGCGCGGGGCGACCTTGAGATGGTCCAAGATTTCCTTGGGAAGCTCCTTCGCGGCCGGTGCCTCTTCAATGGGTTTGCCTTCAGGGCGGGCGAACTTCGCCGCCTCGAACTGCTCCGTCGCGCGGACCACCGAAGCCAGCTTCGCCTCGACCTCGTTGAGGCGCAGCGTCTGCTCCGGTTTGGGCACGGCGAGGTTCGGCGGCGACTGAGGGTTGCCGCCGCTGCCGTCCACGATGGTCTGGTTGAAGAACGCGAGCAGGCCGTAGTAGTCGTGCTGCGTGTAGGGATCGAACTTGTGGTCGTGGCAGCGCGTGCAGTTGAAGGTCGCGCCGAGCCAGACCGTGGCGACGGTCTCGGTCTGGTCGAAGAGGTAATCAATCCGGTTTTCCTCCGGGATGCGGCCGCCCTCGCCGTTGATCATGTGGTTGCGTAGGAAGCCGGTCGCGAGGCGCTGCTCGTGCGTCGTCGCCGGCAGACGATCACCGGCGAGCTGCCACACGGTGAACTGGTCGAAGGGCAGGTTGCGGTTGAAGGCGTCCACCACCCAGTCCCGCCAAGGCCACATGGTGCGCTCGCTGTCGCCCTGGTAGCCGTTGGAGTCGGCGTAACGCGCGGCCTCGATCCAGTCCCACGCCATGCGT
>JBEISV010000132.1:0-10427 GCA_040375265.1 Verrucomicrobiales bacterium | reverse complement strand
GGATCGCTGTCGGCGTCGGTGTCGTTGGCGAGCAGCACGGACTGGAGGACCTTGGCGGTGCGCGTGGAATCGAGGCGCAACACGGTATCCCCCCCCGCGACGGGTGCGACGGTGGGCGCGGCGTAGAGTTCCAGTTCATCAATGCAGATTCCTGGGCCGGCACTTTGGGTTCGGATCCGGACGCCGGTGGCGGAAACGGTCGGGAAGGCATAGAGATGACGCAATGCCGGGCTGGGGATCGAACCGGGGTAGGTGATGTCGCCCAAGCTGGTCCAGTCGGCCTCGGGCGTCGAAGCGTTGGGGGTGGGCACGGTGGTAAACTGCACCGTGTAAGTTCCGGCGACCCGGTCGCCCAGGTTACCGAGATTGTCGCGGCCGAAGGCGATCCGGTTGAGCGAAACCGGCGTGGCTCCGAGGTTGATGCCGACGAAGCTGTCCGAACTGCCGCCGATCCAACTGTTGGCGTTGCCGTAGATCCCGTCATTGACCTTGGCGATGGCGTGCGGGGCGGCGGCGATCACGTCCTTGGCGAAAGCCGTTCCGCCGGTGGCCAGGTTGTTTGCCGCGAAAGTGCCGGCGGTTTCTACCAACACCGGCGGCGGCAGGGTGACCGTGACGGTGAAGGTAGCGGTGGCGGCGTTGCCGTTCGCATCCGTCGCGGTGATGGTGACGGTGGTGGACCCCGGCGAGAAGACGCTGCCGCTGGCATGGGAATAGGTGATGACCGGCACGGCCCCGGAATTGTCCGTGGCGGTGGCCGGCGCGTAGGTCACGACCGCCCCGGCCGCGCTCGTCCGGACGGCGCTCACATTGGCGTGGGCCGCGATGACCGGGGCCACGGCGTCGGCGGTGTTGCCGTCGAGGGCGACCTCAAAGGCCGGCGAGTCGGGGTCGTTGCTGGCGACCCGCAGCGTGGTGGCGCTGGGGGCGGTGGTCGTGGGCGTGAAGGTGACCGTAAACGTCGCGCTGCCGTTGGGCGGCAGGCTCGCGGGCAGGCCGGCGGTGTTCACGGTGAATTCCGCCGCATTGCCACCGGTGGTGCTGATGCCGCCCAGATGGAGCGCGCTGAGTCCGGAATTCCTCAGCGTGATGGTCTTGGTGGTCGAACTGCCGACCGTTCGCGTGCCGAAGGCCACTACGGGTGCGACCCGCACCACGGCGGCGGCGTGGCGTTCGCCGGCGGAGATGGCGACCACGTTTTGCCAAGGAGCAGCACCGCTGACCCGGCCAAACTCGTCGTCACCGAGGGCCAGGATGGTGCCGTTGCTCTTCAACGCCAAAGAGTAAAAATATCCCGCACTGACGGCGCGGATCCCGGTCATCCCGGCAAAACCGGAAATCTCATTTCGGAACTCACTTCCCCACCCGACGACGGTGCCATCGGTCTTGAGAGCCAAGGCCTGTCCTTGACTGGCGGCCAGGCTCAGCACCCCGGAAAGTCCGGTGGGCGGCAGTGTGCCGAAGGACTCGCCCCATTGGACCACGGTTCCGTCGAGCTTCAGGGCTACGCACCGGTTTTTCCCCGCAGTGATGGCTACCACGCCGGACAAATCCGGGGGAACATTAAGTTGGCCATAGCCGTTGGAGCCCCAAACGACGACGGTGCCGTCATCCTTCAGGGCCTGGCTGTGCACGTCGCCTGCCGCAATGGCCACCACATGGGCCAAACCACCAGGAACCGCGAGTTGGCCGTAAGTGCCGTCGCCCCAAACGGCCACGGTGCCGTCGTCCTTCAAGGCCACGCCGTGTTGCAGGCCCGCCTGGATGGAGACGATTCCGGACAAACCAGCTGCTCCGCTGATCTGGCCAAGACTGTTGTGGCCCCAACCGGTCACCGTGCCATCGCTCCGCAGCGCCAAGGTGTGGTTGTGAGTCCCGGCGGCGACCGCAGTGATCCCGGTGAGTCCGCTCGGCACGTTGGTCGAGCCGTCGAGGTTTCGGCCCCATGAGACCGGAACCCCGGTTGCGACCAGCGCCGTGCCGGTGGACTCCTCCACCGCCAGCCGCGGTTGGAGGACCACGTTCACGGTGAAGCTGGACGTCGCGCTGTTCCCGACCGAGTCGGTGGCGGTGATGGCCACCGTCGTCGCGCCCGGCGGGAACAGGCTGCCGCTGACCGGACTGTAGGTGACGGTCGGCGTGAGGCCGGAATTGTCGGTGACCAAGGCGGGGCCGTAGCTGACCACGGCGCCCGCCGCGCTGGAGGCCACGGCAGTGCGGTCCAGATGACGGCGGATCACCGGCGGGACGGTGTCCAGGCCGGTGCCGCTCACCGTGATGTCGTAGACCGTCCGGTCGGGGTCGTTGGAGGAGATCCGCAGCGTGCTGGCCCGGGCCCCGGGGATGGTGGGGGTAAACGTGACGGTCACGGTGGTGGTCGTTCCCGGCGCCACGGGGCTGTCCATGCCCGCGGTATCCACGGTGAAGTCCCCGGCGTGTCCCCCGACGGTGATGGCCCCACCAATGGTGAGCGGGCTCAGGCCGGTGTTCTTCAACGTGAAGACCTTTGCCGCGGACTCGCCCTGATTCCGGGCGCCAAAGTCCACGGTCGGCGGCGAACCGGCGAGCACGGTGTCGGCGGGTTGCTGCACCTCCAGGTGGGGCGGCTCGATGACGGTCACGGTGAAACTGGCGAAGGACTGGTTGCCGGAACCGTCGGTGGCCGTGACGTTCACGGTTGTAGTTCCAAGGTTGAACAAGCTGCCGCTGGCGGGAACCACGTTCACGGTCGGCGCGCTGCCGGAGTTGTCCGTGGCGGTCGGGGCATAGGTGACGCTGGTGCCGATCGGGCCGGCCTTGAAGACCGTGAGGTTGCCCGGGGTGTTGATGACGGGCGGCAGCGTGTCGATGCCAGTGCCGCTCAGTTGGACGTCGAAGTTTGGCGTGCCCGGATCGTTGCTGGTCACACGCAGCGTGGTGCTCCGGAATCCGAACGCGCCGGGGCTGAACGCGACGGTGAACGTGGTGCTGCCCCCGGGAGTCACGGTGGCGGCCATGCCGGCGGTGTTCACGATGAAGTCGGCCGCGGCGCCGCCGACCGTGGCCACGCCCGCGAGCGAGAGTGCGGCGGTCCCGGTGCTCTTCAGGGTGAACGTCCTGGGCGATCCCGGGGTGTTCAGGTTCCCGTTGCCAAAGCCGATGTTGGCGATCATCGCATCCAGCGGCGTGCCCGCCGGCTGTTCGACGGCGATGTCCGGCACGGGGTCGTAGTCGTAGAGCTCCAACTCATCGATGCCGATGGGGAACAAAGCGGCCAGCACCTTGATCCGGAAGCCGGTGGCCTGCACGGGCGTGAACAAATAACGGTGGCGCAAGGCCGGGGTGGGGATCGTCCCGGGATAGACGATGCTTCCGAGGGTGATCCAATTGGCGTCGGGCGTGGCGGCGTCGGGATTGGGCGTGGTGGTGAACTGCAGGGTGTAGGTGCCGTCCACACGGCTGGTCTGGACGCCCTCGTTGTCGCGACCAAACGCCACCCGGCTGATGGTCACCGGCGAGGCCCCGAGATTGATCCCCACGAAGCTGTCCGAGGTGCCGGCGATCCAACTGTTGGCGTTGCCGTAGAGACCGTCGTTCACGTCGGCTATGGCATGGGGGGCGACGCCGACCTCGTCCTTGGCGAAAGCGGTCTTGCCTGCGGCGAGGTTGTTCGCGGCCAGGCCGCCGCCCGTCTCGATCCGCACCGGCGGGCCGGGATAGATTTCCAGCTCGTCCACGGCGATGTAGTCCGTTCCGTTCAGCGTTTTCAGCCGCAGGCCCGTGGCTTGCACCGGCGTGAAGGAGTAGCGGTGCCGCCGATGCGGCGAAGCGAAGTTCGCGCCGCCTGGCGACTGGTAGTCCAGCGTGCCGATCGTGGTCCAACTCCCCTCGGGCGTGGCGGCGTCGGGATTGGCCACCGTGGTGAATTGCAGCGTGTAGAAGCCCAGCGAGCGGTCGGTGTTGGCCCCGAGGTTGTCCCGGCCGAACGCGACGCCGTTGATCCATTGCGGCGTGGCCCCGAGCGGGATTCCCACGAAGCTGTCGGGCGATCCCGCCAGCCAACTGCTCGCCTGCCCATACGTGCCGTCATTCACGCTGGCGAGCGCGTGCGGGCTAAGGGGGAACGTATCCTTGGCAAACGGCGTCTTGCCCGTCGCGAGATTGAGCGCCTCGGCAGTGCCACCCTCCGACAGCAACGTCAGTCCGCCGCCGCTGAGGACGAGGCCGGCCCAAGCCGGTCCGGTGGCGCCGAAGAGCAGGATCGCGAAGGCCAGCAGAAGCCTGGGCCGCAACCCGGGGAGCGCGCGATCCGTGAGCCGCCGCCCCGGACCACGTCGGGTGGCGGCGAACCGCGGACAACCTGGAGAACCCGTGAACGCTTGATTCATCGGGCTGACCCTACCGAAGCCGACGAGCGGTCCGCCATCGGATGAAGATAGGACATGCCACCGGTGGGCACGTCACCGGCATCAGCGGCCGAGGAACTTGACCACCGCTTCGGTGCGGTTGCCGACCTGCAGCTTTTCGTAGATGTGCTGCAGGTGGGTGCGGACCGTGGAGATGCCGATGCCAAGCCGGTCGGCGATCTCCTTGTATTGGCAGCCGAGGGCCAGGGCTTCGACGATCTCGCGCTCGCGCGGGGTGAGGCTGGCGGTATCGGGCGCCACGGCCTTGGCCTTGGGTGCGAACGACTCCACGACCTTGCGCGCGATCAGGCTGGTCATGGGCGCTCCGCCGGCGTGCAGGTCGCGGATGGCTTCGAGCAGTTCCTCCGGCACGGAGCGTTTGAGCAGGTAACCGGTGGCGCCGGCCTGGAGGGACCGGAAGATCAGGTCCACGTCCTCATACACTGTGAGCATGAGGAATTGAGTAGCCGGATGGCGCGCCTTGAGTTCGCGGACGCATTCGATGCCGGACTTGCCGGGCAGGTTGATGTCCATCAGCACCACGTCGGGCATGGAGTCAGCGAGCTGGGCGAGCGCCTGTTCGGCATTGGCAAAGGCGGCGACGCAACGGATGCCCGGCGCCCGCTCCAGACGGGCGATGAAGCTGGCACGGAGCCGGTCGTCGTCTTCGACCACGGCGACGCGGATCCCGGTTAGTTGGTCGGAGTTGGACATAGCAAGGAGTGAGTGTGACGGAGCAGGGCGGTTGCCGGCATCGGATGAATGGTGGACCCGGAGCGGATCAGGTTTCCGCCAGCGGCAGGCTGAATTCCACCCGGGTTCCGCCCGCTTCCGGCCGCGTGATGACCGCCTCACCGCCAATGCGGGCGAGGCGTTGGCGCATGTTGAGCAGGCCATCGCTCGTCGAGCTGACGCCGGCCGGGTCGAAGCCGCGGCCGTTGTCCTCCACGGTCACTCGCAGCGAACCGTCTTCGGCGCGGATACGTAGGCGGACTTCGGTGGCGGCGGCATGTTTCACCACGTTGGCGAGGGCTTCCTTGAAGGCGAGGAACAGTTGGTGCCGCCGTTCGGCGGCGATGGGCAGCGCGGAAATCCCGGGGGCGATGTCGAAGCGAAGCCGGAGCCCGGTCGGGCGCAAGGTGGCGTCGGCGTGGTGGCACAGATAGTCGACCAAGCCGGTGGTGGTGTCGTGCCGCGGGTTCACGGTCCACACGAGTTCGTCGAGCTTGCCGACGATTTCGCGGGAAAGTTCGGTCACCTGGCCGAGGCGCGCCTCCGTTTGCGCGGGGGCTTCCGGTTCATCGAGGGGCGGCGAGCCGAGCAGGGTGAGCTGGGTCAGGGCCGAGCCCACGTCATCATGCATGTCGCGGGCGATGCGCGCGCGTTCGCGTTCCACCGCCGCCTGTTGCGCGGCCAGGGCGAGCTGCCGCCGCATGCCCCGCTGCGAGATCCAGCGCACCACCAGCACCAGCAACAGGACGACGACGGCCACCACCAGCCATTGGAATGAGGCCCGCTGCCAGAAGAACGGCAGCACGGTGAACGCGAGTGAGGCGTTCCGTGTGCCCCATTCCCCGCCGGGATGGCGGGCCCCGACCTCGAAGCGATAGGTGCCGGGGCGCAGCGTGTCGAACATCACGTCCCGTCGCGCGCCGATCTCGGTCCAACCGTCGCGATGTCCGGCGAGCCGGTAGTGGAAGAGCACCTTGTCCGCGGCGGAGAGGCTGGGAGCGGTGAAGGAGATGGCAATGCGGGAACTGCCGGCCGGAGCTTCGGCACCCGGCGGCAGGCTCACTCCTCCCACCGCAAATTCGTTGATGAAGGCGCCCGGAGCCGGGGCATCCGTCCCGATCCGTTCCGGCGCGATGCTCGCCAGTCCGTCCATCGTCGGGAACCACAGCCGGCCGTCCTCGCCCAACATGCCGGCAGGCTGCATGCCCCCGCGGCACTGTTCGGCCCGCAAGCCGTCCTCGCGCCCGAAAACGATGCACGGCAGCCGTCCGCTGCCGTTCGCCACCCGCGCGCGGAGGTCCTTTCGATGCACCCGGAAGATGCCGTGGAACGTGCTGCCCCAGACATGGCCGGCGCGGTCCTCGACCAGGTGGCAGACGGTGTCGTCGGGAAGCCCGTCCGCTGAGGTGATCGCGGTCCCCTTGCCGTCCTTCCAATAGGCGAGCCCGCGGTTGGGCGTCCCGATCCATAGTCCGCCATCCTCATCCGGCAGGAGCGACCAGATGGAATTCCCGGGCAGCCCGTTGGTCTGGCTATAGCGGCCCAGTTCGCCCCCGCGCCAGCGGAACAACCCGCTTCCATGGCTGCCGATCCAGACCGATCCATCGCGGGTCTCGGCGAACGCACGGATGTCCAGGGCCTCGGTGACCAGGACGGGGCGGGCCGCCTGCGGCTCCAGCATCGAGCAGCCCTCGTCGCTGCCGATCCACAGTCGTTGCCGGCAATCCTCCCAGAGCGCCTTGACGGAAGTCTCCGCCGGCAAGCCCTTGAAAGGACGGGTGGCTCGGCCGTTCTCCAAGCAGATCAACCCTCCGCCGCCCCGCGTCCCCACCCAGGTCCGCTGGCGGGAGTCGGTCAATACGGCGTAGACGAACATGTTGGTCGGGAAGCCCGCGACGGGATGACGCCGCCAGACGCCGTTCTCGCGATGGTAGAGCCCGCCCCCGTAGGTGCCGGCCCACATCCCGCCGTTCCGGTCCGGGCATACCGTGGTCATCATGCGTTCCGTCATCACCTCGGCCCCTTCCGACATCTCGATGACCCTCCGGCTCACACGGGTCAGTCCGCCCTCGATGCTTGCCCAGATGTTCCCCGCCGAGTCGCGGACCACGGCCAACACCTGGTTGCCCGGCAGCCCTTCGTTCATGGTGAACCGGAGGTATTCCCCGGCGGGGGTGACCCGCCACAGGCCGGTGCCAAACGTGCCGCACCACAGGTTGCCCTGATCGTCCTCCACGGCGCCCCATACCTGCGTCCCCGCGGGCCAGTCGATGGTCGTGGACACGCCATTCGTGTGCCATCGCCGCAGACCGCCGTCCGCCCAGATCCACAGCCCGCCATCCTGCGACGGGAACAGGTTGGAGACATCCGCGGCGACCAGCTTCTGGAAGCGGCCTTGGCGAAAGACGGCGGCTTCCCGTTCCGTGCCCGCGCAGATCTCCCCGGCCGCGTTGCGACACAGGGTCTGAACTACCCGTCCTTCCAGGCCGGAGTCCGCCGGCAGAGGTTCGGGCCGCCCTCCGCGAAGCCGGGCCGCCTTGCCGTACTTGGTGATGAACCAAGGCACCCCGGAACCATCGAGAGCGTGCGTGGACGTGCGGACCGACCGCTGCATCTCTGTCCAACCGGAGACGACCGGCGGCCCATCCGACGGCAGGGTCAACAGGGCTCCAGAATTGAGGACGAAGCCCGGTGTCCCTCCGATCCGGCCCCAAAAAACACGGGCCTGTTCCTCGTCCTTTCCAGGTTGCCACCAGGATCTGAACCGTCCGCCGGTCTGTTCGAGGATATGTCCGTTGTTGCTCACCACCCACAGCGTTTCGCCCTCGGTGGCCATGCGCCGCGCGTAGCCAAACGTGGACGCCGGGGTATCGTCCGGGAAATGGGTGACGAAATGCAGACCGTCGAAACGGGCGATGCCGTTACGGGTCCCGATCCAGAGGAACCCGTCGCTGGTCTGCGCCAGCGAGTTGACGCTGTTCTCCGGGAGTCCGTCCTCAGTGCGCCATGTGGTCAGCAGGTAGTCCCCGACGCCGACGGGCGAGGGCGCAGCGGACGCAAGCACCGCCACCAGCAGCAACGGCAAAAACGCTGCCTTCCGGATCGGGCGCAACCCTGACAGTTGACGGGGCACAAGCCACATGAGGCGCTACACAAACTGACATTCCCCAGGCACGGCGGCGGACGCTACGGGCCCGGCGATGCCAGGCAAGGTTTTCAACGGCCGGCCGGGCGCTTCCGGACTCAGCCTTCGCTCGTTTTCACGGTGATCGAATCCGCTTTCGCGGCGCCGGTATGTTTGCACTGGCGGCCACTTTCAGTGCACGTTCGCTCAAGCTTCGCCATGCAAACGTCCTGTTCGAGCCTTCTGGTTCTTTTCCTTGGCTGCCTTTCCCTGTTCGCGCAGGCAGCGCCCCCCGCCGTCGATCCCGCCCGCATGAAGCCGATCTTCGACGGCCGCACGCTCGACGGCTGGGAAGGGGACCCGAAGCTCTGGCGCGTCGAGGACGGCTGCATCGTGGGCGGTTCGCTGACCGAGACGCTGAAGCAGAACGAGTTTCTCGCCACAACGAAGCGGTTCACCAACTTCGTCATCCGCGCCAAGTTCAAGCTCATCGGCAGCGGCTTCGTGAACAGCGGCATCCAGATGCGCAGCGAGCGCGTGCCCAACAGCTCCGAGATGGCCGGCTACCAGTGTGACATTGGCGATCCGACCTGGTGGGGCAGCATTTACGACGAGTCCCGCCGCAACCGAGTGCTCGCCTGGTCCGACATGAAGGCGCTGGAGCCGGTGCTGAAACGCAACGACTGGAACGACTACGTCATCCGCGCCGACGGCAACCGCATTTCGACCTGGATCAACGGCGTGCTCGGCGTGGATTACCTCGAGCCCGATCCCGACATCATCGGCAGCGGCCGGATTGGTTTCCAGGTCCACGGCGGCGGCGCGGCGCAGGCCTCGTTCAAGGACATCACCATCGAGGAACTGCCCGTGCGGCCGAAGCTCCAGGGCGCCGCGGAACCGAAGGTGCCGGCCAAGGCGTCCCCGCTCTCTCCGGAGGAACAGCAGGCGACCTTCAGCGTGCCACCGGGCTTCAAGGTGGAGCTCGTCGCCGCGGAACCCGACGGCGGGAAGTTCGTCGCGATTAACTTCGATCACGCCGGCCGAATGTGGACGATGACCGCGCTCGAATACCCGCTCGACGCCAACGAAGCGGGCGCCGAGGCCAAGGCGCTGTTCGAGCGCGGCGGCCGGGACAAGGTGCTGATCTTCGACACGCCCACGCTGCCCGGCCGGCAGACCGCGCGCACGTTTGCCGACGGGTTGGTCATGCCGCTCGGGGTGCTGCCCTACAAGGGCGGCGCCTACGTGCAATACGGCGACGCGGTCCGCTTCTATTTCGACTCCAACGGCGACGGGAAGGCCGACGGTTTCACCAACGTGCTGACCGGCTTCGGCATCGAGGATTCGCACCTGTTCCCGCATCAGTTCACGCGTGCGCCCGGAGGCTGGTTCTGGCTCGCGCAGGGCGCGTTCAACTATTCCAAGGTCAAGACCACCGACGGCACGCAGACCGACTTCAACAAGACCAAGCTCGCGCGCTGGCGACCCGACGGCAGCCAGTTCGAGACCATCGGCTGGGGCCCGTGCAACATCTGGGGCCTCGTGCTCGACCGGCACGGCGAAGCCTTCATCCAGGAGGCCAACGACCAGGGCTGGCCCGTGATGCCGTTCCTCGAATCCGCCTCCTATCCGCTCTGCGGCGACGACGTGCCGCGGCCCTACGCGCCGCCGTTCCCGAAGACCGGCGAGAAGGAAATGGGCGGCACCGGCCTGAGCGGCCTCGCGCTGAGCGAAGGTGCGGACAGCTTCCCCGGCGAATGGCGCGACGTCTTCTTCATCAACAACCCGATCACGCGCAAGGTGCAGGCGATCCGCGTGCACCGGATTTCGTCTCCCTCACCCCTCGGAGGGGAGAGGGCCGGGGAGAGGGGGGAGGACTACGGCAATGGCTGGCAGCTCGAACATCTGCCCGACTTCGTGCTGAGCAGCGATCCGTGGTTCCGGCCGGTGGCGATGGCCTTCGGTCCGGACGGCTGTCTCTACGTCGTGGACTGGTATAACCAGATCATCTCGCACAATGAGGTTCCGCGGAAGCATCCCGAGCGCGACAAGACCCGTGGTCGTGTCTGGCGCATCCGCCACGAATCGCAGCCCCACCGCACCGAGGTGCCGAACCTTTACACCGCCAGCGACGCCCAACTGCTGACCAGCCTCAAGGCCGCCAACACCTGGGAGGTCAACGCCGC
>JBEISV010000092.1:0-12767 GCA_040375265.1 Verrucomicrobiales bacterium | reverse complement strand
CCGGCCGGTCCGCAGCACATTGTTGCGCACCAGGCTGCCGTCCGACATGAAGGCCAACAACAACGGGAACCCGCCGGAATAGACGTCGCAATCCTCCACCCGGATGTCGCGCCCGCATAACCAGATCGCCACTCCCTTTCCAGCAGCATCGAGCGATTCAAAGTTCAACTGCCGCGTCAACTCGATGGTATCACTCAACTGGCCCCAGCCAGGCCGGGCTCCATAGGGACTCCACCGGATGAAAAGTCGTCGCAACCGGATATCGCCCTCCTGCCACCAAGGGGGACGGTTCGCAGTGGAATACAGGCTTTTCCCTTGCACCTCGGCCATGTTTTCGATCCCACGTTCAGCCCCCACATACCAGATGGTCATGTCCTCCAATCCGAACCGGGCCTCGCCGTGGATGATCCCACGGAGGCGCGCGAAATGCCGGTTGCTCCAGTAGAGCAGGGTTTTATCACGGCTCTCCCCGCGCAACAGAGTCCGGCGCGGCATCCTCAGGGGCCGATTGAATCGGTATTGCCCGGACGGACAATAGACCGTCCCACCCCCGGCTTGACCCGCGGCGTCCAAGGCGGCTTGCACGGCATCGGTGTCGTCCGCCGCCCCATCCCCGCGAGCTCCGAACCGGAGGACGTTGTATTCGGTCGCAGGCCAAGGTTCTGGCCGACCGACGCTCAAAGGTTCCAGACACCGTCCCCAAGCCGCTGGACCTCCGCAACCATTGTGCACCCAGACGGTATATTCGCCGACGGGCAGGTCTGCGGGCAGCGGTGCGCGGGCTGAATAGAGATCCGCATCCGCAACGACCAACTCGGTCGTTCGCGGTCCTTGAAGCACGATGCGCGTCCCCCGGTTCTTCGGAGGTTCTCCGGCCAGAGGCTGATGGACGCCCCGCCAACCCAGTCCAAGTCCGAAGAGCCGCAGATCCTCACCGGGCACGGCCTCCAACCGTTGAGCACCGCGGCCCCACCAAACCTGTGGGGCGTTCACCAGGATTCTCTGGGAGTGCGGATCCGACCCGACCGTCAGCGCGTAGACACCGGGGGCATCGCCCGGGAGGATGGCTTTCAACGCCCGTTCCCTGGCCTGGATCACCGTCAGGGGCCGGGACTTGAACTCGGGAACCGCCCCCTTTCCGTCACCGGGCATTCCAGCGGGACCGTCGTCCAACCGTCCTCCGACCACCTGGGCGGCGGCCAGATCATCGCCATAAATCAAGACAGATTGCCCGGGTTTCACCGGTTGCGAGTGCCAAAGCACCCGAGGATCACTGGCCATGGACTGCACGACAAAACCACAGAAGGCGATGATCCAGCCACTGCCTATCCAAATCGAAACGGCGCAACGCCAGCCGAAATTCCGTCGGGATTTCATGAATTTCGATCCTACGGAAAACGAGCGGTCAGGACAACCGAATCGAGAAATCGAACCATCGCGCCAAAGTTGCCCTTGCTTCGGTTTGGTGGACAGCGCGATGCCGCCCACGGGGCGGGTTCCTGCTCGTCGAGATCAACCTGACGGCACAACCCCTGCTGGACATGATCGACCGGCGCTCTTCGACCTCGCCCGTCGTGGACGGCAGGTAACCCCTGACCCAGGGGTGCTGATCGACGAAGTTCCGCCACTTCTCCCCTGCCGGCGCTTTGACCCGATCTTCCGGGAGGAACACGACGTAAGATTCGCATTCCCAACTCGTGTGGCTGCGACTTCCGTCGTCTTGCATGGGGTTGCTGTTAGCTCGTGTGCCTTGGGCGGTTCACCAGACGACAACAGGAGCTTTCCGGAGCAGTTACGCTCCGGAAGGCTCCACGGCACAGCCGGAGGCTTCCCAGGATTTGTCCACATCCGCGCCCCGGAATTGGAACGGAGCGCCAATCGCGGTCAGTCGGACTTAGGAGCGCTTTTTGAGGGCGGGCTTTTCGGCAGTTGTCCCTGGTGCCGGGGACGCTTTAACGGGGGG
The DNA here is from genome assembly GCA_040375265.1 of Verrucomicrobiales bacterium. Lineage (GTDB taxonomy): Bacteria > Verrucomicrobiota > Verrucomicrobiia > Limisphaerales > UBA9464 > CAIWAH01. Next base: position 10,804 of record JBEISV010000092.1, on the reverse strand, counting down.
CTTGCGGCGAGGTGCGTCCTTCGGGTTTTCGCCCCGGTCAGCGGCGAGCCATTCTTCGAGTTCTTGTTTGCTCGGTCGTTTGCCGTTCCGTTGGAGCCAGAGCCGGCGGCACCAGTCCCCCTTGTCGTCGCCGCCGGGCGGCTTGCGCTTATCGTAGACCGGTTTGGTGCGCTGGACCTCACGATGGAACGGTTTGCCGCCCTGCATCCCGTCGGCGACGAACGTGAGCTGATAGTTGCCGGCGGCATAGGTCTGGCCGAAGCGCCCGCCATAGTCGCCGTCGGCGGCGCTGCCGTCCTGGTGGGCGCCGTCGTCCCGCAGCAGGACGGACCAATTGCCGCCAGTCGGGCCTGTGACGTTGACCCTTATCTGCGCGCCGGTCACTGGGAGGCCGGCTTCGGAGAGCTCGGCGTTGAGCCGGAAGCTGTCCCCTACGTAGGTGGTGACCGGATCGACCCAAGGCTGGAGCCGGAGGTTGGAGCCGGCGCCGATGGCGATGCCATAGTCAATGGGTTTGCCGACCTTTCGGCATTTGCGCGGGAGGAACCCCGACTGGCCGTCCTTGTCGGCCGCGCCGGAACAGGCATACCCCCCGTGCTCCACGATGACCTGCCAGCGGCCGACATAGCGGTCCGGCTCCTTCCAGGGGAAGGTGAGTTCGGCAAACCGCGCGGTGGGTGTCGACCGGAAGCGGACACCAAAGCCCGGCGGCAGGGTCGTGCCCGAGAACAGCTCGCCCCTGGGCGATTCGACGTAGAAGGGCAGCCGGAGGTCGGGGGTGTCGTAGATGACTACCATGCAGTTGATGTCGCCCGGGAGGATGTCGAACTCGTGGATGTGTTTGTCGCCGGGCGCAATGGTGAAGAAGGGGTCGGTGATCTGCGCCAGGCTGGCAGACTCCATGAAGATCTGGGTGAAATACTTCTCCAGCAGAAACCAGGATTTGCCGGTCAGATCGCTGGCCCCCTGATAGCTGCCGCCGGTGCCGGTAGCGAGCTGCGTGAGCGCCGCGGAATCAATGGCGGTCGGGCCACCCAGTCCGATGGCGTAGACCTTGGTGCCGGCGGGCGGATCCCAGGCGTCGGTCGACTGGGGAGTTCCGTTGGGCCGTGCCATGGCGTTGTCCTTGCCCGTGATCGACAGCCACGGCCCGGCCCCGCCTTCCTGGAGGCAACGGTTTTCGACGCCGTCGGTCAGGACCACCATTGCCGTCTTCAGTGCGGCCGGAGACGAGGGGTGCGCGACGGCAAGCTCTAGGGCGCCAAGGATGGCGCCGCCGGCGATGTTGGTCCAACCGTTCGGGGTGAACGTGACCGGCCCCAGGGCCGTCAGCAGGGAACCCCGGTTGGCGCCGGCCAGCACTATGCCCCGTTCGGTCACCGGATCGGTGGAGAAGGCGATGATTGCACAGCGGTCATCGGTGTCGCGCAGCATCTGGACGAGCAGCTGCCCGCCTGCCAGCGCCGCCTCCATCTTGTTCCGTGTGCCAATCAGGTCCGCCATGCTGCCCGACCGATCCAGCACGAGGGCGATGTCGATGGGGATGGGATCGATCAGGTCCGCCGTCAGCGGGAAGGTCCAGGTTTGGGTGGCGGGAAAGTTGGAGGCGTTGTGACCTTCAATGACGAGGTTGGCCGCATAGTTGCCACTGGCTCCGTCCGCGTGGAAGCCGACGGCAACCGCGATGACGTTGTTGCCGGTCGGCCCGGGCCCGCAGCGGGCGAGGGGAAGGACCGAATAGTTCCTCGTGGCGGGTGCGTCTGTGATGTCGTGGTTCGCCAGCACCAGGCCGAAGTTCGCGACCTGAGCGGGGATTGCGCCGGGCGCAATGCGGGCGGTGAAGGTCAGCGAGTCGTCACCGGTGTTGGTGATCTCGATCAGACGGACGGTTCGGAAGCCACGCTCGATCTGCCCAAAAGGCGTAGGAGCCGCGGCCGGCACGTTGATCTTCGCGTCGGGAATGCAGCCGGCCCCGGTGCAGTGAATGGTGCGAGCAGTGCCCAGGCTCGGTGTGACGGTAATGTTCTGCGGCGCCGAGGGCCCGTCGAGTGAAGGCGTGAAATCTACGTTGCGGAGCGGCGTGGTCGCCCCGACCGCCAACGCCAGGCCGGGAGCCATAATCGGGACCCAGGTGAAATCGGATCCCCCCGGAGCGGCGGCGATGGTGATGTTCAGGTTGATCTCACCGTTGTTCGTGATGGAGAACTGCTTGGTGCCTGAGGCGGGCAGCACGACGGTGCCGAAAGCAAGGCTGCCCGTGGAAACGGAGATGCTGGCGACGGCGGCGCGGGCCGAACCCGCGCAGTGGATCTGGTTGGCCCCGTTGGCGGGCACGGTGGCGACCGCGAGCGTCCGGTTGATGGTGCCGGTCGTGGTGGGCGCAAAGTGGAGGCCGACGTCAAAGGTCTCGCCGGGATCAATCATGACCGGCAATGCTGCCAGGGTTGCGGCCGTTACGGTATAGGGCGCGCTGTTCGTGATGCTGGTTATCCGGAGACAGTTCTTTCCGTCGTTGCGGAGGGTAGCCGTGCGGTCGACCGTGGCCAACGCCGGGTTGGATGCACCCAGCACGGCCTCGCCGAAGGCGGGCGGGTCGATGATGGAGCAAAGGCCCGCCGGTCGGGGCCCGGTTGTGCTGTCGATGGGGCCGCTGTTGGGATGGTGGATGATGAGTTCCGTGGCAGTCAGCTCAGCCCTGGGGACCGCGGCCAGACTGGAAACGGTGAGCGGCCCCGGCAGCACGACGGCGCCCGTATCGCTGCGGTGGATGTTGAGGCGCTGCACCTCGTTGAGCGTGCCGGTGGCGCTGTAGACTAGGATCAGATCCTCGGAAACGGGGCAAGTTAACAGTTCTGGCGTGTCGGTCGCGTTCGAGACCAATGGCTGGTTATGGATCTCATTCAGGCCGGGGGTTGAACCGCCCGCCGTGAAGTCGACGATCGAGATTGTCCGCGTGCTCGGTCCGGCCCCGTCGAATTTCAGCAGCGCGACATACCGGTTGCCGCCGAACACAAGGCTTCGGAAATCGCCGTTGAGCACCAGGGGCGAGGCGAAGGCCGAATGTGTGACGCTGATCGAGGACGCCGTGCGGTTGATGGTTATCTGGCCGACATTGGCGTTGGCGGTCGTAAAGTTCTGGATTGAAAAATCCCCGTTGGAAAGGATGAGGCAGGCCATAATGGGTTGTTCCTGGGAGTTTGGTTTGGGCGGGAGGACGAGGGGGGGACGTTGTCGGGAAGGGAGGCGGGATATTGGGGACGGGACGTCGGTAGGGGATGAATTGAGTTCGGACCTTTGGGGAGTCTACCAAGACCTTTTCCGGCCACACATAGATTGTCAACCGCCCAAACTTGGCGGCGGACAAACCTCTGCGTTCAGGCATCGCAAGTCCCACCTCGCCGGCCCTCGTCCGCCAGCCGTGGGCCCGGCCAAGCAGCGAAAAAAGAGATCGGCGCGGCGCGGTGGCAGTGGGTTAATGTGGCAGGGTCAACTGGCGCCCGTGCCTGACGTCGGAGAAGTTACAGCAACGGAGGCAGAGTGGCCGCGGCGGAGCCGGGGCGGGGCGGAGCGATGAGCCTCGCGCAGCGCGGCTTCACTGCCTCGAGAGTCGGCGGCGGTGGTTAGACGTTCGCTTCCGGCCGTGAAGACATGACCACCTGACCCACGAAACGCGACATTGAATTGCTCCTGCTCAAGCTGGCGGACGGCGGTCGCCCACAAACGCCACCTCATTTAGGTAAACGCGCTAATCAACTGCCATGTCAGGGGCGGAGCAGGAGCGAATGGTTTGGCAAGGGAATGGAGGGGCAATGGCGAGACTTTGGCGAGGTCACGTCAGCCATCTGCTCGTCGATCGGCAATACGCAGAACACCCCATTTCGGACCCGCCGTTGCACAGCCAATTCGCAACCGAATACAACCGACCATGACGAGAAGTCCAAGACCATGAATGCACAGTCTGAAGAATCGGCGAACAACCGCCACGCAAACTGCCCCGAGATCAAACTTAGACCGATGGGGCAAACCACTTGGCTAGACTTCCTGCTTTTGCCTTTGGCGCTCTGCGTCGTTTTCCTGGCCGCGAACAGCGCCAGTCCAACGCCGCCCGCGTCATCCAGGACGCCGTGGACGCGGCGCTGGCGGGCGACGAAATCGTGGTCACGAACGGCATCTACGCCACCGGTGGGCGTGCGGTGGGGACGAAGGTGTTGGTCAACTGCGTGGCGGCGGGCAAACCGCTGACGCTAAGGAGTGTCAACGGGCCGCGGTTTACAATGATCCAAGGTTCGAAGGCAACGGGCGGCGGCCAGAGGGATCTCGCCGAGAACGGGGATGGTGCCCCTGCTTCGGCAGGAAGGCGGTGGATACTGCACTACTGCACTCCGGTCATTTGCATTGGGGGGTCTATAATGCCGGGGATAACTCTGCCTGAAAAGGTTCCAAGTCTAACTTTCCGGTGAATCGGACTCTGCGGAGACCTCATTGGCTCCGTTCGCACTACTCGTCGTCCTTCTCTTTCCCTTCCCTCGTTTCCCCTCCCGCTCCCCTTGCTTCCCAGACTCGCCTATGCCGCGTTCGTGCCGGGCGCTGCGGTGGCATTTGACGCAGTTCTGGAAATTCGGGATGCCTTCCTTGAGGTGCTTTGCCCGAATTTGGTCGGGCTGATGCTCGTGGCAGCCGTAGCAGGTATAGGTGCGGTAGTCGTTGCCCACATGGCAGGTTACGCAGGCGACGTTATGGTCGCCGTCTAGAGCGAAGAACCTGCCGTGCTCGAAGGTAGCAGGTTTCCACCGCTCCGAGGAGTGGCACTGGGCGCAGTTCGCAGCCGCATTCCGATGCATCGGGTTGCTGGGCGCCGTGTTGCAGGCGACACAGTTTCCACGGGTCCCGGCGGCCAGAAGCGCATGAGAAAAGGTCGTGCGACTGGCGCGCGTCAGGCGCGGCGTGGGGTGTTCGCTGTGGCAAGCCAGGCAATCCTGGGTCGCCAGTGCCTGATGAAAGGCGGGCTTGCCGGCGGGCCGAGGAAAGGAAACTCCCTTGGTGGTTTTGAGCCCGATCTCGGCCAAAGCGTAGCAGGCGAGGCAACGTTCCGCGACCGCCCCACGAAAGGGCGCGCGGCAGGCGGCGCAATTCGCCGAGAGATTGGCATGAGCGGATAGCAGCGGCCCGGGGCTGACCATAAGGCTCGGGTAGAGGAAAGTCAGCGCCACAAGCCCAATGAGAAGGGCCGAGACAACCAGCCAGTTCAAAGGGCGATTCATTTCCACCCTCAGTAGAGGTAAACGCTCGCGATGTGGGCACAGGCCAAAACCGCGAAGGCCAACGAGATCGGATTGTGGACCACGCGCCACTTAGTGACCGTCTCGAACGTCAGGCTGTCTCAATAGAGCCGGTCTTCAAGCTCCGCCGCCCTAAGCCCCTCTTCTTGCTGGCCCTAGGTGGTGGCTTTGAGCCGGACGCGGGCCGCGCTGGAGAAGGAATTTTCCCGTTCGCCCGCTGCCAATGTTGATGAGCATCGCCAGGACCGCCAACCAGGCCAGGATGGCGTAGAAATGAATGCCGGAATGAACGAGCAGCAGCAGCGATCCCGCCCAGGCCGGGCGCTCATGCAGGCGCAGGAGTCCGGCCGGCGTGCCGGACTTGATGACCCCTTGCTTTCGAAGCGAATTGCCGAACGACCCGACGATCAGCAGCAGGCCGGGCCAGCCGAGGTGTCGGCCGATCCAGCCGGCACCAAGGAGATGGAGCAACGCATCGACCAGCAGCGTCGCTCCCACCAAGGCGGCGAACGAAAGGAGAAATGGGCCGCCAGCGTTCACCCTCTGCGGAAGCCAACGCCAAGGGCGTTCCACGGCTTCGGAATACCAACTCCGTGCTTTCGTCATGCCCTCCTACGGCGAGGAAGTGTCCGTCTCCTCAGGCGACATCCACCAAATTGTCGCCAAGGAAGGATACCAGCTTCCAGTTCTGAGCGTCGGTCGAGGTGATGATCACCCCCTGTTCGCCCACGACCACCCAACGGCCATTGCCCCAAGCCGCGGCGCGGAGCCGGGCCAGTGTCCCTGCCCATTGCGGCGTCAATTGATAGCCGTCGGGGCACGTGAATATCTCGCCGTTGGGCCCCAGCGCCAGGAACGTGCCGCCACCATAGGCCACGAACTCAAAGCCACTGCGAATCCCACTGGTCACTGAGTCCCAATGCGCTCCGTCGAAGGAAACCAGCACGGTTCCCAATTCGCCCACGGCGACAAACCGGTCCTCGCCCCATGCGACACTCGCAAGCGCATTTCCGGTCGGATCGGGATATCGCCAATGCCAGGTGTCCCAAGGGTTGGCAGCGCCCAGAGCCAGACAAACCGTGGCCACCAGCAGTAGGAAACGGCGAAACTGTAACGGCAAACGCCAATAAAGGCGGAGTCCGATGCCGGCTTCAAGTCGATGCGCGCCGCGTCGGAAATACGCCAATCGCCGGTGGAACCCGTGAGCACTTTTTTGGGGCCTCGCCGCCAGGGCCGGTGTTCTCAACCTAAGGCAGGTCTAGTGGCACGCCCCGAGCACGTCGTCGAGGGCGTGCAGTATCGTTCGATGGATCAGAACCTGTGTGGTTGACACTTGGTTCACCCCCTTGAACCACGGCAACTGTCCTTCGACCGGGGATTCGGTCCGCTTGGCTTTTGCCGCGGCCTCCGGCTAGCTTCGCAGACCGAAAGGTTACTTCCGTGCTGCATCTTGAACTCGAAAAGCGGCTCCACGCCGCGCTGCTCGCCGCCCGTCCCGGCGCCAATGTCGCCGCCGTCCGCGTTTTGCCCGCGCCCGACGCCAAGTTCGGCGACTACCAGTGCAACGCGCTGATGACACTGGCCCGCGAGCTGAAGACGAATCCGCGCCAACTCGCCACCGAGGTCGTCGCCCAGCTCAACGTCGCCGACCTGTGCGAACCCGTGGAGATTGCCGGCCCTGGCTTCCTGAACTTCCGCCTTAAGCCCACCGCCCTCGGCGCCGTGCTGGCCGCCGCCGCGCGCGGCGAGCATCTCTTCTTCGCCCCGGCCGGCGCCGCGGCACGGACTTACGTGGTGGACTTCTCGTCGCCCAACGTCGCCAAGCCGATGCACGTGGGCCACATCCGGTCGACCGGCATCGGCGATTCGCTGGTGAAGGTGCTGCGCCGGCTCGGCCACCGCGTGATCACCGACAATCACTTGGGCGACTGGGGCACGCAGTTCGGCATGTTGCTACTCGGCTGGAAGACGCGCCTCGACCGCGCCGCGTTGGAAGCTGATCCCATCGGTGAACTGGAACGGCTCTACAAGGAGGTCAATGCGTTGTGCGACGACGCGAAGCCGACCTTTGACCCGGCGATGCGCGACGCGGCCAAGAACGAGCTGGTGAAGCTCCAAGCCGGCGACGCGGAAAACCTCGGCATCTGGCGCGAGATGCAGCGATTGTCGCAGCTCCAGTTCGATTCGGTCTATGGCCGGCTGGGCGTGAGCTTCGATCACACGTTGGGCGAGAGCTTCTACAACCCGTGGCTTGCCGGCGTGGTGGACGACCTCGTCGCGCGCGGCCTGGCGCGTTCGAGCAAGGATGCCGTCGCCGTCTTCGCCGACACGCTTTGGGCCGACGAAGCCTCGCGCCCGGCGCCGAAAGACAACCCCTTCCTCGTGCAGAAGGACGGCGAGTGGGTGGACCAGCCGGCGCTCATCAAAAAGTCCGACGGCGGCTTCAACTACATGACCACGGACCTCGCGACCATCGCCCACCGCGTGCGCGAATGGGCGCCCGACGAGATCGTGTATGTGGTGGACGACCGCCAGGCGCCGCATTTCCGCCAGCTCTTCGCGATCGCCGCGCGCTGGCATCCGGACTGGACCGCGAAGACCAAGCTCACCCACGTCGGCTTCGGCAAGATCTGCGGCGCCGACAAGAAACCGCTAAAGACCCGCGACGGCAACACGCCGAAGCTCGCCGCCCTGCTCGACGAGGCGGAGGAACGTGCCCTGACATTGGTCACCGAGAAGCGCGCCGAACTCTCCGAAGCGCGCCGCAAGGAAATCGCCCGCGTGGTCGGCCTGGGAGCGTTGAAGTATCAGGACCTGCTGCCGCACCGAACGAGCGACTACGTGTTCAACTGGGACAAGATGCTGGCCCTGACCGGCAACACGGCGCCCTACGTGCAATACCAGTTTACCCGCGCCGCCAAGGTGGCCCGCGACGGCAACGGGAGCGACCAAGGACCAAGGGCCAATGACCAAATCTTCTTGGTCGAGGAGCAGGAACTCGCGCTGGCCAAGCTGCTCCTGAACTACGGCCACACGCTGACGCGGACGGCGGAGGACTACTCGCCCAACTTCCTGTGCAACTACGTCTATGAACTGGCGAGCGCCTACTCGCGCTTCTACGACAACTGCCCGGTCCTCAAGGCCGAGGAACCGACCCGCTCCTCCCGCCTCGTGCTCTGCGAACTGACCGCCAAGGTGCTGAAGGACGGCCTCGGCCTGCTCGGCATCGAGACCATTGACGAGATGTGAGCCGTTCAGGATATCCCTTCACGACACGAATTCGATAGCACCCTAAACCGGATCCCGGATTCTGGCCGTAACCTCCATGGGCACTCTTCCTCGCATTTTGACCTTCGGATCTCTGAGCGGACTGACTTGGTCGGTTGTTCCCGGCATTCTGGACGAGCGGTTTAGCAACCGCGCTGACTTGCCGGCAGTGCTCATTGCCGGGCTGGTGTCGGGCGTCGCCACGTCAATGGCTCTGGGCGCAGTGGTGGCGCGGACCGGACGTTGGCTCACCGTTATGTTGGGACTTTTGTCGCTTCCGCTGGGCGCGTTCGTGTTCGGTTTCAGCCTTGCGCTCCTCGGCAAGCTTCTTCCCGCACTCACCAGCGGCTCGAACGGGTTTCCCGAGCCGTGTAACCTTGGGGTCACCTACGCGCTTCTAAGCGTCGTCTCGGTGTTTGCCCTCGGTTTGTTTCCGCTCGCCGTCGCTTCCACCTTCTTGCTCAAGAGGTTTATTCTAAACGGGAGCAAGGCGCCTCGGGACGATGGACTGGTTTCAAGTCCGACATAGTGGCAGCCGCCTGTTCCGGCCCCATCACCACGAATTCACGAACCCACCGTCACCATGCTCCTGCTCGGCATCATGTCCGGCACCAGCCTCGACGGCGTGGACTTCGCGCTGTGCGACTGCCGCGGCCGGAGCCAAATCCGGTTGTTGGAACTTTGGTCGGCGGATTTTCCACCCCCGCTGCAACGCCGGTTGCAGGCTGCGGCCAAAGGTGAGGCGACCAGTTGGGAAACCGGCCAACTTCACCACGACCTCGGGCGCTTCTACGCCACTGCTGCCGAACGCGGCTTGGCGGCACGCAACCTCAGCGCGGACGCCGTGGGCCTGCACGGGCAGACGATTTTCCACAGGCCGCCGCCAGCCGCCGGCCGGGGCAATCGGAAGGCCGCGCTCGCCGCCACATTCCAGCTCGGCGAACCCGCCCACCTCGCCGCGGCGCTACGGGTTCCCGTGGTGGCCAATTTCCGCGCCGCCGACGTGGCTGCCGGCGGGCAAGGCGCGCCCCTGGCCACCTTGTTCCATCGGGTCATGTTTGCGCGTCGGGGAGAGTTCGTCGCGGTCAACAATCTTGGCGGCATCAGCAACGTCACGGCGCTCGACTGGACCGACCGGAAGGCGGCCGCACCGAAGGTCCAAGCCTTCGACACCGGGCCGGCGAATGTGCTGCTCGACCTCGCCATGCGGGAACTGACCGGCGGCAAGAAGTCCTGCGACGTGGATGGCCGCTGGGCCGCGAAGGGTTGGGCCAAACCCGACCTCGCCCAACGTTGGTTGGAGCATCCCTATTTCGCGACACCGCCGCCCAAGAGCACCGGCCGCGAAGAGTTCGGTGAACCCTTTTTCCGCCGGGTCATGGCCGATTGCCAACGGGCGAAGCTGTCGCCCTACGACACGTTGGCCACGCTGACTTGGTTCACCGCCCGGTCCATCGCGGCCAACTACGACCGGTTTGTCCGGACTGCCGACCGGCGCATGCCCACCCGGATCGTCCTGTGCGGCGGCGGCGCAGCCAATCCAACGCTCCGTGAACATCTGGACGCAGCGCTCGAAGAACTTTCGCCCGACATCCAGCTGGTTCCGTCCGAGGATTTCGGCTGGCCGCGTCAGGCCATCGAGGCGGCGGCCTTCGCGCTATTGGCCCACTACCGGCTCCGCGGCTGGCCCGCAAACCTGCCGGGAACCACGGGCGCCAACAGGCCCTGCCAACTCGGCCAAATCACCGAAGCGTAGGTTCCCGAAGCCACCGTCAGTCCCCGGCTGGCGGCCGGGCGATCGCCCGCCCTCCTCCATTTGTGAACAAAACCCGCTTTGACGTCCGGGCCGGGCTTTCTACGGTTCGCGCCACTGAGCCGGTTCACTCACCACATCTCTCCCCGATCATGAAGTCTCTGACTCCCCGCCGTGAATTTCTGGCCGCGCTGGCGGCCGCCGTCGCCCTCGTCGCCGGTTGCAAACCCACCGAATCCGGCGGCGGCGGAACTGCCGGAGGCGGAACCCCGACGGCAGGCGGCAAGATCGTCATCGGCGAGTTCGCGTCGCTGACCGGCAAGGAAGCCGCGTTTGGGCAGTCGTCGCACAAGGGCACGGAACTCGCCGTGGAGGAGCTGAACAAGGCGGGTGGCGTGCTCGGCAAACAGATTGAGCATCTGGTCGAGGACAACCGCTCGCAGGCCGGTGAATCGGCGACCATCGTGAAGAAGTTCATCAGCCGCGACAAAGTCGTGGCCGTGCT
>JBEISV010000197.1:0-8100 GCA_040375265.1 Verrucomicrobiales bacterium | reverse complement strand
CTGATCTCGTGCAAACCCGCCTGGGCCGGCACCAATTTGCCGCCGACCGCGCCGTAGTAGGGCAGCTTGCTTTCGTGGGTCGCCTGGACGGCGGACACCGCGCAGTCGCCCGTGGATGCCACCTCGACCAACTGCCGGGCACAGCCGGCGGCCTGGGTGCTCACGTAAAGGTGATCGCCGACGAGCAGCAGGAACGGGGCGTCGCCGGTGAACTCCCGGGCACACCAGACGGCGTGGCCGTAGCCCAAGGGTTGGGCTTGCTCGATGAAGCGCAGGCGCGAGGCATGGCCGCCTGCCGCGGCGGTGTAGGCCGCCTGGTCACCCGGGCAAATGACCACGGCGATCTCCTCCACGCCGGCCGCCAACGCCTCCTCGATGATGATGCCGAGGGCAGTTTTGGTGGCGCCATCGCGGTCCACCAAGGACTGCAACGGCAGGGTCCGCTGGTTCTTCCCGGCGGCGGTGATGACGGCTTTGCGGAGCTTCATTTCGGGCAGGGCGACCGTGGCAAACCCGGGCGACGGCAGCAAGCCGGCGACGAAAGGCTTTTCCTTTGCCGGCCGCTTCTGGCTGGATTCGAGGGTTCCCATGAAGGCAGGCGTCCAGCGCGTTGACGTGTTCCCGGAACCCTCCGGGCCGGCGCCGGGCGTCCGGCCAGCAAACCCCGCCCCCCCGACCCTATGCCGCTCAACTCCTTCAAGACCGACGCCGCGCCCGTGGAAGTCGCCGGCCACAAGCTGAAATGCCTCATGTGCCAGCATGAATCGTTTCACCAGCGGAAATCCCACCTGGACACCGCGCTGGTCTCCACCATGAACCCGGAATGGGTGGACCGGCAGGCCTACTGCCTCGTGTGTGACCAATGCGGGTTCATCCACTGGTTCCTCACCAAGTAGCCGTCAGGCGGCACGTTCCCGAGGCGGATAGGGAGCTAGGCGGTTCCCGATTCGAGCCGGGAAGCGCCGGCGGATAACTTTTTCCGCAATCCGTTTGCCCGGCGACGGCGCATGGACGACAACCCCGCGCCGCTTTTCCAGTTTCGCTTCCCGCCATGAAATCCACCGGTCTGAACGACGCCCAATTCCTCGAACTGCTCCAAAAGATCCTGCCGCAGGCCACGCCCGACGCCCGGTTGGCCGCGCAAATCTACGAACGCGTCGCCCAGGAAGTCCGCCTCATCAACAACCTCAAGTCGCTGGAGAAGCTGTGCGCTGAGGGAGCCTTGCCCAACTTGGAACCGGCCACGGTGGCGGAACTCCAGAGCCGCCTGGAGACCAACTTCGGCCAGGCCAACGTGGTGGTGAAGCCCTCGGAGAAGGGCGACGCTGCCTCGGTGGAAATTGTCCTGCCGGACCGGACGATCACCAACCGGGTGAAGGTCCAGCCGCCCGGCGAGGAGGGCGACGACGAGGCCAAGGTGCCCTTCGTGCCCTTCCCGGTCGCGTTGCCCGAAGATCCCGACCTGCTCTGGGTGCTGGCCCGGCGGGAAGACTTGGCCCCCGACGAGGCGACCCGCGCGCTCGTGCTGCTGGAGGAGGAATTCTGGGAAACGAAGGCTGGCCAGAAAATGCTCCGGGACAAGGTGGAGAAAGGTTTCGCCGAGTTCATCGCCCGCGTGCCCGCCGCCGCGCTCGCCGACCACGGCCTGAAGCGCCATTACAAGGCCCCGGAGCCGCGCCAGACGCTGCGTCGGTTGGTGCCGGCGGAACAGGCGGAGCTCGCGGAACTGAGCCGCGCCTGAGTTCGTTCCGCCGCCGGCCAGCGGAGACTGATTCGGCATTCCCGCGCGAACAGTTCTCGCCTAGCCTGACCGCATCGCTGAAATGAACTTGTTCGATCTTTCCGGGGAAGTAGCCGTCGTCATCGGCGGCACGGGTGTCTTGGGTGGGACCTTGGCCGAAGGCTTGGCCGCGGCGGGCGCCTCGGTGGCCGTCGTTGGCCGAAATGTGGAACGCGGTGAAGCCCGCGCCGCGGCCATTCGGACAGCAGGTGGCAAAGCGCTTTTCGCTGCGGCGGACGCCGTGAACCGCGATGACCTCAAGGCCGCCCACGCCGCGATTCGCGCCGGGCTCGGACAGCCTACGATCTTGCTCAATGCCGCCGGCGGAAACGACCCGAAAGCCACCGTCACCGACACCACCAAGTTTGAGGACCTGTCGCTGGAAGCCTGGCGCGGCAACTTCGACCTGAACCTGATCGGTGGTGTCCTTTTGCCCTGCCAGGAATTCGGCCCGGCCATGTGCGTCGCCGGCCGCGGCAGCATCATCAACATCGCCAGCGTGTCCGCGCACATCCCGCTGTCCCGCGTGGTGAGCTACTCGGCGGCCAAAGCGGCGGTGCTTAGCCTCACGCAGTTTCTCGCCCGCGAATGGGCACCGAAGGGTGTGCGGGTGAACTCCCTGACGCCCGGCTTTTTCCCGGCGGAACAGAACCGCAAACTCCTATTCAACGACGACGGGACGCCAACGGCGCGCACGAAGTCCATCTGGGGCCATACGCCGATGGGCCGCTTCGGGAAGTCCGAGGAACTGGTCGGCGCCGCGGTCTTCCTCGCCAGCGAAAGAGCCGCCTCCTTCGTCACCGGCTCGGACGTAAAGGTGGACGGCGGGTTCCTGGCGCAGACGATTTGAGGAAAGTTGCTGTGTCCACCTCTCTGAACATTTTTGTCGATGTGGACGACACTTTGGTCCGCAGCGTGGGGAACAAACGCCTGCCAATGCCCGCGGTCGTTCAACACGTCCGAAAACTCAAGGAAGCCGGAATGACGTTATTCTGCTGGAGCGCAGGCGGCGCCGACTACGCCAAGCAAACCGCGGAAGACCTTGGGATAGCAGATTGTTTTGAGCAGTTTCTTCCAAAGCCAAACGCCGTTTTGGACGATCAGGTTGCCGCCCAATGGCCTCGCTTCGTGCATGTGTATCCGACGCAATGCGAGTCGATGAGTGTTGCGGACTATTTTCAACGACTGGAGGAAAGACATTGATGAATTCGACCTTAGTTGGCGCTTCCACTTCCGGGGACGTCTTGTTGACGGACGAACAGTATGCGGAAGTCGTCGCCCGCGCCTGCCCCGCCGCCGATTACCGAGGGAAGAAGATCCTGCTGATCATTCCCGACGGCACGCGCACGGCGCCCATCGGCACGATGTTCAAGGCGCTATTCGCGCAGTTGGGCGAGGTGACCGCCGCGTTCGACATCCTGATCGCGCTGGGCACGCATCCGCCGATGCCGGACGAGGCCATTTGCCAGCGACTGGAGATCACGCCGGCGGAGTGGCGCGCACGGTTCGCCAAGGTCCGCTTCTTCAACCACGAGTGGGACAATCCCGCCGCGTTGCGCCGGTTGGGCGTCATCCCCGCGGAGGAAATTCGGCAACTGTCCGGCGGCCTGTTCGCGATGGACGTGCCGGTGGACATCAACGCCCGCGTCTTCGACTACGACGAGGTGATCATCGTCGGACCGGTGTTCCCGCACGAGGTCGTCGGCATGAGCGGCGGCAACAAGTATTTATTCCCCGGGGTCGGCGGCGCGGACATCTTGAATTTCTTCCACTGGTTGGGTGCCGTGGTCACCAACATGGGGATCATCGGCAATCCGCATACGCCGGTCCGCGCCGTCGTGGACCGCGCCGGTGCGATGGTGAACGTGCCGAAGAAATGCTTCGCGCTGGTGGCCAAGGGGACGGGTGCGGTTGGCGCCTTTGCCGGCACGCCGGAAGCCGCCTGGGCCGAGGCGGCGAAGCTGTCCGCGCAGCACCACATCGTCTGGAAGGACCGCGAATTTCACTCGATCCTGTCCTGCGCCTCGCCGATGTATGACGAGCTGTGGGTCGGGGCGAAGGCCATGTATAAGCTCGAGCCGGTGCTGGCCGCCGGCGGCGAGCTCATCATCTACGCTCCGCACATCCACGAGGTGAGCGTGGTCCACGGGAAGTTCATCCGGCAAGTGGGCTACCATTGCCGGGACTACTTCCTGAAGCAGTGGGATAAGTTCAAGGACCTGCCTTGGGGCACGCTCGCCCACTGCACCCACGTCTTCGGCGGCGGCACCTTCGAGCATGGCGTCGAACACCCGCGCGCCAAGGTCACCCTGGCGACCGGCATTCCGGAGGACGTTTGCCGCGAGATCAACCTGGGCTACCGCGACTGGCGAAGCATCCGTCCGGACGACTACGCGAACCGCGAAAGCGAGGGCGTGCTGCTCGTTCCTAAGGCCGGTGAACAGCTCTACAAGTTGCGCAGCTGAAATCGCCGCGGTTGACACCCCGGTGCCGGCGGCCGACAGAAGGGGTGACATTCCTGAAATCTCAGCATGGCAGAGCAACCTACCCAGCAGTTCGACACGATTCGCGACGCCTTCTGCGCCGTTCACCGCTGCGCGCCGGAAGCGTTCGAGAAGAAGGTGCTTTGGTTCGGGCTGCACCGGCACGCTTGGCTGCCCGCGCATTGGATGTGGTGGTTTGAGCGGGGCTATTTCGTGGATGACATCGGGGCGATCCGGCACATGGGCGACGCCCGGTCCGAGCCGGAACTGCAACGCGCCAGCGACGACCTGGAAAACCTCAAGCTGGTCGAACGCAGCATCCGCCGCGGCACTTTGGCCCTGCGAGTTTCGGCCACCCGCACGATTCGCCTGCTGCAGCCCCTCGTGCCGTTGCTGAAGCCGTTGCCGTCCAGCACCGAACTGTTCCGCTCGCCGGCCAACTTCAATACCCCGGCCGGCGGCGCCTTTGCCCGGGTGGGCACCGTCGCCGAGGCCGGGCCGCGCAACGAAGGCACGGCCCTGACCGTCCGGCGGCTCAAGCGGCTGCATGCCGACGTGGTGGCTGGCCGCGACTGGCACCTGGCGCTCGGCGACAGCGGCCTCGACGCCGAACGGGTGGACGCCTTGCTCGGGGAAAACGCCGAAGGCCGGCCGGACCTAGTTTGGTTGCGCCGCTATCTCGCCGAACACCGGGAACTGGAGTTCCTCCGGACCGAAAACGACCGCCTGAAGAAGGCCGTCGAAACCCTGAGCCAGCGCGGATAGGCCGCACAAGTTACCGTTGCCCCCGGCCGGGCCTCTCGGTGAAGCTTCCCGCAATTCGCATGGCCAATCCCACCGGCAAACAGTTCACCGACTTTTTCGAGGCGTTCTGCCATCAATTCGGCTGCCCGCCCAACAAGTTCGAGAAAACCGCGTTCTTCAAGGCGGTGCCGGCGTGGAAGAAGCCCATCGTGGGCATCCTGTTCCTCGTCACGCCGGACCTGTTCGACATCGACCTCGACATCATCGAGGAACTGGGAAAAACCCAGACCCGGGAAGAATTCTCCGGCGTGCTGGACGAATTCCACAACGCCATGCGAGTCACCCGCAGCACGATGAAGACGACGTTCGGGATGCGCATGCAGGGCTCCCGCCTGATGGAGATCCGGGAAGAACTGGACTCGCTCATCGCTCCGGCGGCCGGCCGACGCAAGGCCACCCCTGCCCCGAACCCATCGGCACCGGTTGCGGTTTCGCCAGCTGCTTCACCGAAACCCAGTGCACCCGCCGCCGGCGCGCCGACCCGGGCCGCCTACGTGCCAACCGAATCCCGCGCGCTGATGCTACGGAAGACCCGGCAGGCGCAGACCGCGGTGACCTCGGGCACGCCGCTGGCGCAGGCCCTCGCGGACAACGGTCTGGAAGAGCCGCAGTTCCTGGAACTGCTGGCGGCGGAATCGGCCTCCAACCCGTCCTTTGGCTGGCTGCGGGAACAGTTGCTGCGGGAACGCCGGCTGCGTGAGACCGAGGAGGAAATTGCACGGTTGAACCGGGCCGTGTCCGACCAGAGCCGCGAAATCGCCGAACTGCGCGATCGCCTGGCGAACAAGGCCTGAGCCGGGTCGGTTCCAAAATGCTGGGAACGCGTTCCCGGGATTCCACTTGGCCCCACGGCTCGCCGACCTACTGTGGCGACGTCATGGAACTCATCGTCTTCCTTCTCGTCGCGGGAGCGGTGCTGATGCTGCTCGAGCCGTTTTTCCCCACGCTGATCGCCGGCGTCCTCGGCTTGGTCTGCTGGGCTGGCGCCGTGGTCTTGGTTTACGGCCGTTACGGCTCCACCGCGGGCCACCTCACCTTTGCCGCAGTCCTCGCCGCCGGTCTGGCGGGCACCTGGCTTTACTTCACAAAACTGCCGAATAGCCGGCTGGCGAAACCGTTCCAATCGGACCGCGTCATTCCCGCCGCCAGCGCCGGCAAGACTCACTTGGTCCATAAAAAAGGGGTCGCGCTGACACCGCTGCGCCCTGGCGGGGTCGCGGAAATCGCCGGCGAACGGGTGGACGTGGTGACCGCCGGTGAAGCCTTGGAGCGTAACGCCGCGCTCACGGTCGTCGCCGTCGAAGGTTCCCGCATCCTGGTCCGCGCTGCCTGAATTTCCAGAAACCCAACTCCACCGTTACCATGAATCCCCTGCTTGCTGCCGTGACCGACATCGGAACCCTCATCGCCATCGGGGTGGGCAGCGTTGTCGGCCTCGCCGTCATCATCATCGTCGCGAGTTTCGGCTCCATCTGGCTCCGCGCCTCCGCCTCTGGTGCGTCCGTAGGCGTGTTTGAACTGATCGCGCTACGCCTGCGGGGCATTCCGGTCGGCTTCATTGTCGACAACCGGATTACCGCGGTGAAATCGGGTCTCGACGTCTCGATTGACGACCTCTCGACCCACTACCTTTCCGGCGGCAGCGTGGACATGGTCGTGCAGGCCCTGATCGCGGCGCAGCGCGCCGGCATTCACCTCGACTTCAACCGCGCCTGCGCCATCGACCTCGCCACCAAGGGCACCGGCAAGACCGTGCTGGAGGCGGTGAAGACGAGCGTCAATCCCAAGGTCATCGACTGCCCTGCCGCCATCTCCGGCAAGACCACCATCGACGCCGTGGCCAAGGACGGCATCGTCATCAAGGCCCGCGCCCGCGTGACCGTCCGCACCAACCTCGACCGCTTCGTCGGCGGCGCCACGGAGGAAACGATCATCGCCCGCGTCGGCGAAGGCATCGTCTCCACCATCGGCTCCGTGGAGACCTACAAACTGGTGCTCGAGAACCCGGACCGCATCTCCAAGACCGTCCTCGACAAGGGCCTCGACGCCAACACGGCCTTCGAAATCCTTTCCATCGACATCGCCGACGTGGACGTGGGCGAAAATGTCGGCGCCAAGCTCCAGGCGGAACAGGCCGAAGCAAACAAGCTCATCGCCCAAGCCCACGCCGAAACCCGCCGGGCCGCGGCCGTCGCGGTCGAGCAGGAGATGGTGGCGCGCGTCGCCGAGATGCGGGCGCACGTCGTCGAGGCCGAGGCACAGGTCCCGCTGGCGATGGCGGAGGCGTTCCGCAACGGCAACCTGGGCGTGATGGACTACTACAAGATGAAGAACATCGCGGCCGACACCGGCATGCGCGACAGCATCGCGGGCAACAAACCCTCCGCCTGATCCCGTGCCCCCGGTCCTAACCAACGTCCTGCTCGCTGAATTCGACCTCGGTGACCTGAAGCCGATTGCCGTCGTCGTGTTCGTCGTGGCGGTCGTCATTTCCCAGGCCATTGCGAAGGGGAAGAAGCTGCTGCAGGACACTTGGACCGAGGACACCTGGCTCCCGCCGAAGTCGCCGGGCGACTTCGGCGCCGACCGCGAACCCACGGTGATTCGCCGCTGGGAAAAGCCGACCATCCCTTCCGCGCCACCCGCGTTGCCCAAGTCCGCCGGGGCCTGGGAACAGGAGTTGGAACGCATCCTGCGCGGCGAGACCTCCCGCCCGGCGGCGCCGACGGTTCCGGTCCCGACTCCGCCGCCCCCGCCGCGTTCACGGCCGGTGACGTTCGACTACAATCAGGATTCCGACATTGAGTCGGCCCCGGCGCCTAGCACCCCGCTCGCGACGATGAGCGAGTCCGCGGCCAACCAACGTCGGGCCGATGCCGCGTATGACGAGGGCGCCTCGCTTCGCCAGCAGGTCCTCCAGCGGATGCGTTCGGTGGATGCCCAAGTCAGCCAGCACACCGCCGCGGCCACCCATCCGTCCACGGCGCGTCAGGACACGGCCGCGGAATCCGCCGCCGTGCGCAACTGGCTCCG
>JBEISV010000238.1:0-7102 GCA_040375265.1 Verrucomicrobiales bacterium | reverse complement strand
TCTGGGCCTTCGAAGCTGTCAGCGGCACCGACACCGACGGTGATGGCCTGACCGATGCCTTCGAAACGGCCAATGGGCTGAATCCCGCCAACGTGGACGAGAACGGCAACGGCCTGCCCGACGCCCAGGAAGACTTCGACAACGACGGCTTGAGCAACGGGGTGGAAATGCTCCTCGGCACCCATCCGCGGCTGGCCCGCACCTTTGACAACGTGCCCGACGCCCAGCGCGACCAGGACGGCGATTATCTGCCCGACTACCGCGAGCTCGCGGTCGGCTCGGACCGCTTCAATCCGGATTCCGACGGCGATCGCTGGAACGACGAGATCGAGGTCTCGACCGGCGCCAGCCCGGTTCGTTTCAACCGCCTTCTGCCCGGCCTCCACTCCGCCCTCACCACGCCGACGGCGCTCGCCTATGCGCATGACCACGGCACCGCTTCCGGCATCAGCCACACCCTCCGCCTGGAGCACGACCGAGGCATCGCGTCCCGCGTCGAGCACGTCTTGCGCAACGGCTCGCCCAACGCCAACGGCAGCGGCGTTTATCTGGCCGAACCGCCGGTGGACGCACGGCCGGAGGGAACTCCGGGCAACGCGGGCGGGTTTGAATTCTGGCCCGACTTGGACCCGTTCGGCGAACGCCAGCCCGAAGCCGACCCAAACCCACTCCCGGCCGCGGCCGGGCTTTCCGTCCTCCGCCAATCACCGTTTTGAAAAATCACCGCAGTCTTTCTCAGCCATGAAACCAAACCGAGTTCTCTCCCTGATCCCACGGCTCGCCGCCTGCTTGGCCACGGCGGCTTTCCTCAACCTGACCGCCCAGGCGCAAGGCTTCGACGCCGGCAGCAACGGGTCGCTGGGTGACGTCGTGATCACCAACGACGTGCAGATTCCCCTGCCGCCGGATGGCCGACTGCACTTCAAGAGCCTCACGGTCGTGAGCAATGCCTACGTGAGCTTCACCCGGAATGCCAACAACACGCCGGTTTACATCCTGTCCCAGGGCGACGTGCTGCTCAGCGGCCGCCTCGACGTCAGCGGCGGCAATCCCTTCACCGGCGGTCCCGGACTGGGCGGCAACGGCGGTTTCGACGGCGGCCGCCCCGGCATTGGCGAAATGCCTCCCGGCGATGGCCGCGGTCCCGGCGCGGGCAAGGCCGGTAGCGGCGGCGGCGGTGCCGGCAGCGAATCCTCGCCCGGCATCGGCGTCTTCCTGACGCGCGCCGTCTCGGTGAATGCCACGACCAACAGCGGCTATCCCTACGGCAACGCGGCGCTGATCCCCCTGATCGGTGGCTCGGGCGGCGGCGGCGCCTACACTGGCGGCGGCGGCGGCGGCGGCGGGGCCATCTTAGTCGCCTCCAACACCAAAATCGAATTCGGCGCCACCTACGGCAACATTTACGCCACGGGCGGCCAATGGATCGGCGGCTACTGGAACCACGGCAGCGGTGGGGCGGTCAAACTGGTGGCGCCCACCATTGCCGGCCCCACGCGCATTGAGGTGCAGACCCGCGGCCGCGGCGTTGAGGCGGGCGCCGGCCGGGTGCGGATGGACGCGATCAACTATCCCGCCAATCTCGCCTATGTTAGTCCCCAGCAGTCGCTGAGCTTCGGCTCCATGCTGGCGACCGGCCTCGAAGGAACCGCGCCCCGCTTGGCCGTGATCAGCCTCGCCGGACGCGACACGACGACCAATTCCACGCCCGTCATATTCCCCAATGGTTCCGCCCCGGAACAACCTGTCGTCATCCAAGCAGCCAACTTCGGCACCAAGGTGCCCATCTCGATCGTGATCAATCCCGACAATGGCCCCGAGGTGATCGTGGAGTCCGAGATCGACAACACCGGCGCCAACCCGGCGACCCGGACCATCAGCATCCCGATCCCGGCCAATACCCCGATCAAGCTCAACGTCTGGACCCGCTGAGCCGGCCTACATTCCGGCGCGGGCGAAACCGCGCCGGACCGCCGGATCCCGCCCCATCGTCCGCCACACGAAACCGTCGCGCAGGTTGGCGGCCATCAGCGCCGTGATGCCCACGTCGATGCCGATGACGTCCGGATTCACCCAGCCAGTGTGCGGATTCCACGCGTCCACGAAACCGTAGCGTTTCCAGATCCTCGTGCCGTGGACCTCGCGCTGGTGCCGGAGCGTGCGGAGGCAGGCCGCCGGCAGGAACGGCAACGAGCCGGCCGCCGCGCACGGGACCACGGTCCCGTCCAACGGACCGCTGTCCGGCGGGCCGCCCCAGCCGACGTAACCCCGGGCCGAGTCGCTGGAAGTCACGCCCCACAGGTCTTCGGACCACTGCGGAAAACGGCTCCGCTGCGCGAGACTCCACTGCACATGCGCCCGGGTCGCCGCGGCGGAATTGGCAAACCAATCGGTGCCCGCGTCCGGTCGGTTCCTGAAGTCGAACCACGCGTGGGAAAACTGGTGCACGAACAGCGGCGCCGGCGACCACACGAAACTTTCGCCCCAAAATTCACGCACCGGGCGGCGCCACGCCCGCCAGGTTTCCGGCGCGAGCGGATGCGTGGGCGAACCCAGGCCGAGCATGTTGATGAGCATCAGCTCGCAGTAATGGTCCCAGTGCGCTTCCAGGAAGCCGCTCTCGGGCTTCCAGCCCATGGACAGCGTCGTCGTCCCGTTCAGGAACCACGGCCAGTCGGCCCGCTCGAACAGGCCCGTCGCGAGCCGGCGGATTTCGGCATCGTCCGCGAAGTAAGCCCGGGCGTGCAGCGCCCCGCAGAACAGCAGCGCGCTGTCCACCGAAGACAGTTCGCATTTCCAGATGCGTTCACCGGTCCCGAAGTGGAAGAAGTGGTAAAAGAAGCCATGTTCGTGAACCTGCCGGTCGTGCAGCCACCGCAGCGTGCGGAGGACCTGAGCCTTCAACTCGGCGCGGGGGGCGTAATTGCGTTCGTGGGCCAGGCACAGCACGGACAGCCCGAAACCGGTCGCCGCGATGCTGCCGATGGTCCGGGCGTCGGGTTCCCCATCCGCCCGCTTGCGATCCATCACCAGCCCGGTCTCCGGATGCGCCGCCTCACGGAAGAACGTCGTCGCGGTGCGTTCCAACTCCTCCAGCAAGGCGAGGTCGCGGCCGGACAAATCCGCGCCCGGCGCCGTCGAGCGCGCCCGGCCATTGACCGAGGCGCAACCCATGGTTCCCAGCCACGCGCCGGCGCCCCAGGCGACTCCGTGCTGAAGCGCGGCACGACGAGACATCACGGACCCGGCGGGGAATTTCATGTCCCCGTGGTTGAACGTGCCAGCCGGCCAAACGTCAAGCCGGCAGGCGCGGTGAAATGTCCCGGGGCGGGATGGGCCAGGGCGGCGGTGCGGCTCACCGCTGGTTGCGGCTTTGGCGCCACTTGTCGAGGCCGACGGCGAGGACAATGACCACGCCGATGATGATTTCCTGCGTGTAGGTCTGCCAGCCGAGCTGGTTGGTGCCGTTACGGAGGAGCGCCATTATTAGCGCGCCGATAAGCGACCCGCCGATGCTGCCGACGCCACCGTTCAAGCTCGCGCCGCCGATGACGACGGCGGCGATGATGTCCAACTCCAGCCCCACCGCGACGGTCGGATCGCCCTGGGTCAGGCGGCCCAACTGGAGCAGGCCGGCCAAGCCGAACAACGCCCCGGCCAAGGCGTAGGTGCCGCCCTTTACCAACCCCACGCGGACACCGCTGTAACGGGCCGCGGTTTCGTTGGCACCGATCGCGAAGACATGTCGGCCGAACACGGTGCGCCGGAGGATCAACGCCATCACGGCAGCCAGTCCCAGCACAATCCAGACTCCCCACGGCAGCGGCCAGAATTCGGACGGGTTCACCCGGGCCATCAGGCGGTGGATCGGCGATTCGGGCGGGGCGTTGATGGTCTGGTTATCCCCCAGCCACTTCGCGGCGCCGCGAACCACCCCCATCATGCCCAGCGTGACGATGAACGGCATCATGCGCAGTCCGGCCACGATCGTGCCATTGAACAGGCCGACGCCGGCCCCAACCGCCACCAAGGTGAACAAGGTGGCCGACGGCGACCAACCCGCGACCAGCAGCTTCGCGCCGAGCACGCTGGTGAAGGCGACGAGCGACCCGACACTCAGGTCGATGCCGCCGCCCACGATGATGAGCGTCATCCCCAGCGCCCCGACCGCGACAATCACGGTCTGCGTGAGGATGTTTTTGAAATTGCCGCCGGTGAAGATGAACTCGCGTTCCTCGGTGAGGGCGAACAGGCCGCAGACGAGCAGCAACCCGAGGAACGGGCCGGAGGCTTGGAGAAGGCGGGTGAGGCGGGGCATCGGTGAGGAAAAGTATTCAGTGATCCGTGTTCAGTAGTCAGTGAAGCACCAGGATCCAGACCGATTACTGAACACTGAATACTGATTACTCCTTCCCGGGCTACTCCTTCAGATACTTCTTGATCGGCGGGGCGAGCAGTTCGGCGACCTCGGGTTGGGCCATGTTTTCCTTCGTCACGAGCGTCACGCCGGTGTCGATGCGCTTCTCGACCTTCTCGCCGTTGAGGTGTTGCACAACCGTCATCACGCCGAGGTAACCCATCTTCACGGGGTCCTGCACCACGAGTCCCTGAACGTCGCCGTTCCTGAGGTCGAGGACCGACTGGGTGCCGGAGTCGAAGCCGAGCATCTTCACCTTGCCGCCGGCCTGGCCGATGTCGCGGAGCGCCTTGGTCATGGCGATGGTCGAGGTCTCGTTCGCCGCGAAGATGCCGTTCACTTCCTTGCCGAAGCGGTTCAGCAAGTTCTGCGAGGCTTGGTAGGCCGTCTCGCGCGTGGCGCCGGCGTGCTGGTCGGACGAAATGACCTTGATGCCGGAATGTTTGGCGAGCGCGTCAAGGAAGCCGGCTTCCCGGGCCTCGGTGCTGGCGCTGCCGACTTGGTAGCGGAGCAGGATCACGTTGCCCTTGCCGCCGAGCAGTTTCGCGAGGTGGTCGCCTGCCATCTGGCCGCCCTTGAAATTGTCCGTCGCGACAAAGCTGATTTGCTTATCCGACTTGAGGTCGGAGTCGATAACCACGGTCGGAATCTTCGCCTGCACGGCGCTGGCGACCGGCGCGACGAGCGCCTGCGAGTCCAGCGGGGCCAGCACGATCCCGCTGACCTTGCGGGCGGTGAAGTTCTCGACCACCTGGATCTGCTGGTCGCGGTCGTCCTCGCGCAGCGGGCCTTTCCAGAAGAGCTTCACCTGGGTGCCCTTGGCGGCGAGTTCCTGCTCGGCCTTCACGGCGCCGGCGTGGATGGACTTCCAGAACTCGTGCGTGGTGCCCTTGGGGATGACGGCGATGGTGTAGGACTTGTCGGCGGCGAAAACCGAGCCGGCAAAACACAGGGCGAGCGCCAGCGCGCGAAGCGGGGAGTGCATGCGCTGAGACTAGGCGGAGGGCCGCGAATCCCGCAAGCGCGGGCACGCGAACTAGCGTTTCATGGCCATGACGAGCCCGGCGAGCAGCCCCGCAATCATGCCGGCCGGCAAAAAGATCACGGCCTGCGACACCAGCGCGGAAACGGCACTCCCAAGCCACCAAGCCAACGCCACGTAGCCCGCGAACAGGACGGCGAATGTCCCGGCCATCGCCGGCCCCAAAAGCAGGAAGCGCGACCACCGATCGTGCTTGGTATCCCGCAAAACCATTCCAACGACCGGGGCCAACAGGCAAAAGGCACACAGGAACCAAAGCCCAATTACATAGGCGATGGCGGCCAAAACGAGGGCGACCAAAAAGATCAGTAGGACGACATATTCCAAGCTCGCAGTCCCGTCAGTTGGTGGTCATTCCGCCGGCTCCAGCGTCGCCTGGAGCGAATACTTCTGCAGCTGGTGCACGTAAAACTCGGCCTTCTCAAAACTCTCCCGCACGAGCACGGATTTGCCGAGTTCGTGGACTTCCATCATGTGTTTCTCCGCCTTCTTGCGCTCCCAGCCGAACACCGCCTGGAAGACGTGGACGACGTAGGGCATGAGGTTCACCGGATCGTTCCACACGATGACGAGGTAGCCCGGCTCCCGCGTCGGGCGCGGCTGTTCCTCGGGCGTGATCTCTTTGACCGGCAGTGGCTGTTCCACTGGTGAAGGCATGGCGGGAACCTACGGGGCGAAGGCGCCCTGACAAGCGTGGCGCCGCGGAGAAACCGGGCGCCCTGGCCATCGCTCAGCCCACCCGGGCCTTGGCCACCGCCTCGGCGAGGGAACGGACGTGCAGCTTGTCGTAGATGTTCCGCACGTGGGTCTGCACGGTGTAGACCGAGATGCCGAGCTGGTCGGCGACGTCCTTGGCGCGGTCGCCCTGGGAGAAACGGGCCAGCACCTGCTGCTCACGCTCGGTGAGGTGGTGATCCGACGAATCCGGCGCCGCGGCCGGCGCGCCGGGCTTCTGGAAGGTGCTCACCAACTTGCGGGCAATCTGCGGGGAAATCGGGGAACCACCGGAATGCAGCTCGCGGATCGCCTCGATGATGCGGTCGGCCGGCATGTTCTTGATGAGGTAACCGTGCGCCCCGGCCTCCAGGGCGGCGAACACCCGGTCGGTATTCTCCTCGATGGTCAGCATGAGGAACTGGCCCGAGCATTTCTTCCGGCGGAGCTCGCGGACGCACTCGATGCCGTTCAGCTGCGGCATGTTGATGTCCATGATGGTGACATCCGGCCGGGCATTGGGCAGGTCCTCGAGGGCGGCCTTGCCATTGGCGCAATTGGCCACGAGCAGGAATCCGGGGGTCATCCGGATGATGGCGGAAAGGCCTTCCCGCATCTGGGCGTGGTCTTCAACGATCGCGATTCTGATGTTCATCTTGGGGGGGATCCACCTTGCGCAGGACCGACGTGTCTGAGCCGTCGGCTTTCACTTCGCAGGAGACCTGGGTTCCTTCCCCCGGCCGACTGACAATGTCA
The DNA here is from genome assembly GCA_040375265.1 of Verrucomicrobiales bacterium. Taxonomy (GTDB): domain Bacteria; phylum Verrucomicrobiota; class Verrucomicrobiia; order Limisphaerales; family UBA9464; genus CAIWAH01. The sequence continues at coordinate 173 of JBEISV010000238.1, read as the reverse complement.
ATCCGTCCCCCGATCGCCCGCATCCGTTCGCGCAGCGCTTCCATCCGCTGCGACCATTCATCGGCGTCGCCCGCCGTCGCCGGTGGCGCGGTCTTCGCGTCATCGGCGATCCGCAGTTTCACCACGCCGTCCTGGAACCGCAGCGACACCTCGATCTGGCGTGTCGATTCCAG
>JBEISV010000598.1:0-2666 GCA_040375265.1 Verrucomicrobiales bacterium | reverse complement strand
TATTTCCAGAACGCCCTGAGCACCGGCCGCCTGCGCCTGTTCATCAGCTCGCTGTCGCCCGCTCAGCAGGCGACCGTCGGCGGCACGGGCAATGGCGGCTTCGGGTCGTATCCGCTCTACGCGACCAAGGAAAATGCCCTTTACGATCCGCCCGCACTGGAGCTCGACGGGGTGCTGGTCGGCGATTCGGATGGCGACACGGATGGCCTGCCCGACGACTGGGAGAACTTCTATTTCGGCGACCTCGCGGACACCGCCGAAACCGACCCCGACGGCGACGGCGCTTCCAACGCCCGCGAATACGCGACCGGCACCAACCCGGAGGATGCCACCAGCACCTTCCGGCTGCTGACGACGTCTTTCGACTCGGACGGCCAGATCAACGTGCGCTTCACGGTCGCGCCGGGCCGGAGTTATCGCGTGGAAGTAAGCCCCGACCTGACCTCATGGAGTCCGGCGCAAGGCCAGCTTAGCTACCCATCGAGCGGCGTGGCGGAATTCACCGAGCAGCGGTTGAATCTGCCGCCCGCGACGCCGCCGAATGGCTTTTGTCGGGTTGTGGTGGAGTAAGGCGTTCGGCGGATGTGGCAACCTTCGAAAAACCATGCAGAGCTTGCGGACGTTCACGACCCGCCACCGAGGAGTTTTGTCCGTTTTGCACCGCGCCGCCGACTCCTGCCGAACCACGCAGGCGCGGCGCATCTTCTACGATCGACACATTTCTTGAGACTCGTTGGGGCGGTGGACCAGAGAATCCGACTGCTGACGAGATGCGCGCAGCGTTGGCTGAACTAACCACGCCCGATCAGGAGCACCCGAGCACTTGGCTTTCAGACGATGACGGATGGACTGTGGATGTCTATGAAAGCGGTTTGGTCATTTTCAGTAACCAGTCCGCGGAAGTTTGCGAGCGCCGAGGCGTTACACGTGACGAAGCGCTGGAGCTTTGGATACTCCTACAGCAAGGGAAACGAGATAGAATTAGGCAGATGTTATCTGCCTCCTGAATGAGACATCGCGCAATGGCGCCGTGGGGCTTCCGTGCGGCGAGTTCAATTCTCCAGTTGCCGGCTTCTGTTGGGGCATCGGTTTGCCGACTCGGCGGCTAGTCGCATGCAGTTTCCTTTTCCGGCATTCACTCTACTGGCTGAGAAATTCCTGGATCATCTTGCCCGCGATCTGGTCGGTCGCGGTCGCGCCGGGATTGGCGCCAGACGAGGTCGCCAGATTGCAGAGCGCCACGACACCGAACTGCCGGGCGGGCGCCATCCAGATCACCGAATGCCACTGGGTGTTGGAGCCCGCATGGTTCAGGGCCTTGCCGGTTCCGGCCCACGGACGGTCGCCGGCAATCCAGCCGTAGGCGTAACTGCCGTTGTTGGGTGGCGCAGTGTGGAGCTTTTGCACGGCGGCGCGGGTAAGCATCGCAGTGTCGCCCTGTTCGCCGGCCAAGTGAAACGCCACATACTTGGCCAGGTCGATGACGCTGCAATGCACCGTGCCGGCAGGACCGATGGCGGGCGGGTTGTCGGCGCCGGTGCCGGGTTCCACCGGGGATGGCTTGCCGCCGGCCAGTTGGTGCCCCCACGGCTGGTCAATCATCCGCGGCGTCGCGGGGACGCCGAAGCCGCCGGAACGCATGTCGAGCGGGACGAAGAGTCGTTCCCCGACGAGTTCTTCCCAGGACTTCCCCATCACGGTTTCCAGCATGTGACCGGCCAGGGCGAAGCCGGCGTTGGAATACTCATACTTCGTCCCGGGCGTGGAGGCGGGCGCCAGAGCGGTGAGTTTTTCCAGCAATAGGCGCCGCCCTTCGGTCGGGGTGCCGCCGAAGTTCCAGAGCTGGGTCCAGATGCCGCTGGGGCCGAGGTCGCCCGGCGCGCCGCCGCGATTGGAGCACAGCCAGTCGAGGGTCACGGTGCGCCAGGCGGCGTTCATCTTGGCCGCCTGCCCCGGGAACACTTCGGCGAGCGTCGTGTCCCAGCGAATCTTGCCGGCCTCGACGAGGATGCCGGCAAGCGTGGCGGTGAAGGATTTCGTGAGGGAACCGTGATGCCAGCGGTCGTGGAGCGTCACCGGCGCATTGGACACCCCGGCCTTGCGCAGGCCGACCGCGCCGAGGCCCACGATGCGGTTTGAAACGACGACGGCGCAGGCGAGGGCCGGCACGCCGTTGGCGACGCGAATGGGCTCCAGCAAGGCGTTCAGGTCCCGCACGTCATGGCTGGCCAATTGGAAGTAGCTCTTCGCGTCGGCGGCGGGGAGCAACGTCTTCTGAGGACCGTTCAGGGCAAGCATCGGTCCGCCGGACGGGCGCCAGTGGGTCAGATCCTCGGAAACCCGCAGTTGGTAGCCTTTGCCGGCCGCCGCCTCGAAGCCCAGCTCGACGGCCGGCGCAATCTCCAGGGTTTGGGCGACGAGCGTCCCGAGGGCCACCGGGACGGCGAGCAGGCGAAGCCAGTTCATGGCGAGGCTATGGCAGCAAGTTCCGGCCAAGTCGAGTGGCTGGATTCCGGCTTTTGCCGCGACCGGATCCACGGTTAACCTCGGCCGATGACCGCTTTGCGACGCGATGGCTGCGCCGTTCGATGGGAATGGCTCTGGTTAGGCATGAGCCTGGCACTCCTGCCTTGGTGCGGTCGGGCGGCCGGACCGGGCGGGACCCG
>JBEISV010000452.1:0-4000 GCA_040375265.1 Verrucomicrobiales bacterium | reverse complement strand
CTCGGCGGCAGCCCGGTCAGATCAAAGTGAATCCGGCGCACCAGCTCGCGGGCTGTGGCCGCCGGGTTCATGGCGAGTCCGCGTTCCCGCAGGCGCGCCAGGACCAAGGCATCCACGGGCTGCGAAACGAGTTTGCCGCGCTCCTTCAGGGCCGGAACCGCTGGTGCCTTCACCGGCTGAAACGCCCAGTAGGCGCGGTCTGCGCCGGTGAGTGCAAATTGGCGCGGCCTTAACTTCGGGCCCGCCTCGGTCGCGACGATGGCCCCCGCAAACCACAACGCCGCCCAGGCCACCGCCAACAGGCGGGGCCAGCGAAAGGCTGGAAACATGGGGACCTTCACCGGGAAATTCGCGCCCAGTGTCGGGCGGCCGGAAGGCCCGGGTCGAGTCCCTTGTTGGGGGATCGGGCGTTGTCCCGGTCCGCCGGCGTGATGGTTCCGGGTGGCACCGCGGCGCAGTTGCCTCGGGCGGTCCCGGGCGCCAACGTCCGCGGCGTGAAAGCGCTCTTCGCCGTCCTTCCTTTCGCCGTCGCCACCGCGTTCGCGCAGGCTCCCGACAACCTGGTGGTCGAGGGCGTGCCGGCGGCCCCGCCGGCGTTGCAACGCGAGGTCAGCCGTTACCTGGAGTTCCGCACGGCGGCGTTCCAGTCGTGGCACCCGCAACGCCGCGAAATGCTCATCACGACGCGCTTCGCCGACACCGCGCAGTTGCACCTCGTGAAGCTGCCCGGCGGCGCGCGCCGGCAGCTCAGTTTCCTGAACGAACCCGTCAGCGGCGGCAGCTACCAGCCTAGGGACGGCAACTACGTCGTCTTCGCGCAGGACTCCGGCGGCGGTGAATTCTTCCAGCTTTACCGGCTGGATGCGGAGGGCCGCGTGACGCTGCTCACGGACGGCAAGTCGCGGAACATGGGCGCGCGGTGGGCCAAGTCCGGGAAACAGCTCGCCTACACCAGCACGCGCCGCACGGGCAAGGACACCGACCTCTACGTGCTGAACCCGGCCGACCCGAAGTCCGACCGGCTGGTGGCGGAACGGAAGGGCGGCGGCTGGTCCGTGGCCGGCTGGTCGGCCGACGAATCCAAGCTGCTGGTCGCCGAAACCGTCTCGATCAACGAAAGCCACCTGCACGTGCTCGATCTGAAGTCGGGCCAGTTCACGTCGCTCACTCCGGCGGGCGAAACCGGCGTCGCCTACGCCGGCGCGCATTTCAGCGTGGACAGCGCCGCGGTGTTCACCACGACGGACAAGGATTCTGAATTCCGCCGGCTGGCCCGCCTCGACGTCGCCACCGGCAAGCTGACCGTGCTGACACCCGCGCTGAACTGGGACGTGGAAGCCTTCGAGCTGTCGCCCGACGGCAAGACGCTCGCCTATTCCGCCAATGAGGACGGCGCCAGCGTGCTGCACCTGCTCGACGTGGCGAAAGGCACCGAGTTGGCGGCGCCCAAACTTCCGCTCGGCGTGCTCGCAGGACTCGAATGGCATGCCAATGGCCGCGACCTGGGCTTCTCGCTCGCGCACGCCAATTCCCCCGCCGACGCCTATTCGCTCGACGTGACCAACGGCACATTGACCCGCTGGACCGAAAGCGAAACCGGCGGCCTCGACGCGGCGAAGTTCCGGCAACCCTCGCTTATCCGCACGAAGTCCTTCGACGGGATCACCGTCAGCGCCTTCGTCTACCGGCCCGATCCGGCGAAATTCCCCGGCAAACGGCCCGCAATCATCCAGATCCACGGCGGGCCCGAGTCGCAATCCCGCCCCGTCTTCCAGGCCCGCAACAATTACTACCTCGACGAACTTGGCGTCGCGCTGGTCGTGCCCAATGTCCGCGGCTCCGCCGGCTACGGGAAAACCTTCCTGACGCGCGACAATGGCTTCCAGCGCGAGGACTCGGTGAAGGACATCGGCGCCATCATCGACTGGGTGAAGGCTCAGCCCGATCTCGACGGCAGCCGCATCGCCGTCACGGGCGGCAGCTACGGCGGCTACATGACGCTCGCGGCGCTGACGCATTACAGCGACCGGCTGAAGTGCGGCGTGGACGTCGTGGGCATCTCCAACTTCGTGACCTTCCTGGAGAACACGCAGGACTACCGCCGCGACCTGCGGCGCGTGGAATACGGCGACGAACGCGACCCCGCCATGCGCGCCCACCTGGAGAAGATCTCGCCGACCACGAACGTGAAACGCATCGGCGTGCCGCTGTTCGTGGTGCAGGGAAAGAACGACCCGCGCGTGCCCGTGACCGAAGCCGAACAGATGGTGAAGGCCGTCCGCGCGAACGGCGGCGCCTGCTGGTATCTGATGGCCAAGGACGAAGGCCACGGCTTCCAGAAGAAGAAGAACGCGGACTTCCAGTTCCTGAGCACGATCCAGTTCTGGCAGCAGCACCTGCTGGCGGAGAAGGTGGATTGAGCGGACACTGAAATGCCGGCACTGGAAACCTCCTTGGCGGTCAAAGGTTGGGAATGTCTACGCGGAAAGTGATTTCGAGAAGGTGCTGCGGTTTTTGGGAACCAGAGCTGTTAGCCGCCCTCGCCGGGTTGGCCATCCTGCTAGGAATGATCATGCCGATGGCCCGTAAGGCGAACCAACCCGGCTGGCTTGGTTTTCTGGCCAGCGTGGGCATCTGGGCATTTGGGCATTTGGGCTTCGCGTCTTCGTTGGCGTGGACCGGATGATCGGGCAGGCGGACAAATCGTGGCTTCGACTGTCGAAGCGGCTAGTGCGGCAACTTCCCTGGCTCGGATGCCTTGTGCCGGCGTCATGGCTCTTGACCGCGGCAATTTTTCAGGGGCCGGCTTTGATCACGCAAAGGCGGTTGCCGGAATTGCGTTTTACCAAAAGCGACTTGGGATGGTCGGCCAAGCTGCCCCGAACTGGACCCCAACTGTTCGGTCAGAACCTCACGGTGGAAGTTCAAACCCGGCTGTTTCCCGATTCACCTTGGATTCTGCCGCCCGTAAGTCAGCGACAAGCGGATCTTTTGCATCGAATCCTTCCGGCGCTGCCCGCTTTGACCAAGCGGGCGGAGTCCGCTCTGATTGATCACGGCGGTGTGGCCCAAACCTTTGGACAATCCCTGCGCAGACCCCGCGTTTGCTTGGATCCCATTCGTGACGATGGCTCCCATTGGAGCATCATTGTCGAGCAGACGGACCAACGCGACGGCGGCCATCATGTGGAGTTCTACGATTTGGAACTCCAAGAAGTGTGGGTGGGAAGTCGCGCTACGCAGACAATCCCGTAGCGGGTTGGCAGCTCACTCTTCTCGGGCTCGCTCAGCCGCATAGCGGAGTCTTGACCGCTCTTGAACGGCTCGGATTCCCTCCAAGCATGCAACTCCACGTCCACCATCAGGGCAACCAGATCGGCCCCTTCACACCTGAGGCCGTCGCCGAGATGGTCCGCCTCGGCACGCTCGGTCCGGATGCCAGCGTCTGGCATGAGGGGTTGCCCGACTGGGTTCCGGTGAACGAGTTCCTTCAGCAGCTTCCCGCACCCGCGGCTCCCGCCGCCGTCGCCACCCCGGTAGCGGCAGCCAACACCGACGGACCATCCGAGCTGAGCGTGGTGTTGAAGGCCCTTGCCTGCGGGTTGGTCGTCGCTTTGGTCGCCGGGGTCATTTTCGGCGTCATCGAAGCCAAGCTGGGCGATGCGACCCGAGGAGCGCGGCGGATTCTGGGCTGGTTGCTGGCGGGCCTGGGCTGGCTGGTGGGTTTCACCGTGAGCCGGGTGTCGCGCGGCTACGATTCGTGGCTGCTGGTCGGCGGCGCGGCGGCGTCCGCCCTGGTCGGGCTGTTGTTCAGCGTGTGGGTCGCGGGAGCGGTCGGCGGTGACGGCGGGCCGACGGTGTTTGGCTCGATCATCCAGATCGTGATTGGCACCGCCATCGCCGGCTACGTGGCCAAGGCGGACTGAAGTCGGCCAGCCGGAGCGCGGCTCTCTGAGCCGCGTGTCGGGTCAATTTTCCGAAGGCAACAGGACTCGCGACT
>JBEISV010000287.1:0-6159 GCA_040375265.1 Verrucomicrobiales bacterium | reverse complement strand
GCCCGCGTGCAACTGCACAACCTCAAGCTCCAACAGGCGGTCGTCGGCCTGAACGTGCGGCAGAACCTGGCCGCCGGCGATGCCGCGCCCGCGCCGGGCAACCTGAAGGAACTCCGGAACCGACGCGACGCTGCCTACACGCAGCAGGAGGCCAAGCAGCTCATCGAGGCCAACTCCGCGGACGACAACGCCACGCTGTTGCGCCTCGCCGAACGCATCGTCCAGCAGCAGGACGCCGCGGTGCCGACGCCCACAGCGATCCGCGCGACGGTCCCGCAGCAGGGCCGGATTCTGACCTTCCGCCGAACGGTGCAGGTGGACGAGTTCGCCGACCTCAACCTGCGGCTGCAGGCGACCAGCGCGAAGACGCCCCCTTGGGGATTCCGGGTGGCGGTATTGGGCGGGCTATTGGCCGTGATGGCGGGGTTTGCGTGGTTGACCCCGCGAGGTCAGGGGATGACGGCCGCAAACGAAAGGATGCCTAAATGAATTCCCGAGTCTCTTGGCGAAGGATCATTGTCGTCGTTGGGGCCATTGTTGTTCCGGTCGATGCTTGGACTGGTGCCCTATCACTTGGTGGTGGCCCGCAGGAGGCGACTTGGGGAATGACGATCTTGGTGATGGTTGGTTTGCCAATTTGGCTTCTCGCCGTCTACTTGCGACATCGTTTCAAGAATCGAGTGATACGAACGCCTGCCGATGGCAAAGACGAGTTCGACAGTGAGTCTCGGAACTGAGCCCGTTGTGCCATGAATCGAAGACGGGTAATCGCGGTTATGGCGCTGTCGGTTCTGGACTAACGATTGTTTCCCCGTCGTTCAGAGCTTCGGTGCCTTCTCGACGATCACGTCGAACTCGGCCGCGGTGAACGCGCGCAGGGTGGTGGCCTGCACGTTGCCCAGGCCGGCGAGGGCGACCATCAGCGAGGTGACGACGGCGTCGCTGGGTGCCTCGAACAGGATCGCGCCATCGTAGGCGCCAAGCGTCCAGAAGGTGTGCGTGATCTTGGCGCCCGCCTTCTTGGCGGCCGCCTTGAAGCCGGCGGCGCGATGGGTGGATTCGTGAATGTTCTGGAGTCCCTGAGGGGTGAACTTGAGGAGCGCGAGATAGGCAGCCATAGGATTTGGTTTCTGTGTGTTGGAGGGTGAGCGTTCCCGGGCGAATCCGGTTTGGCTGCGCCTCGGTTGGTCAACATCGCGCTTGGGTTGGCGCCGGTGACTGGGCGCGGTCTGCCGGGGAACGCCAGTGATCCGGCACCCGAGGCCATTTTCCGCCCTGGAATGTTCCGTGAGAGGCAGTTCGCCGGCGCTGAAGCGCAACGGCTTCGGGCTTGGCGCTTCGGGGACGGCCGGTAGGCTCGGCGCATGAACCGCCTGTCCCTGTGCCTCGCCGCCTCGCTGGTCACCTTCGTTGCCGGCGCCGCCGATGATCGGAACTGGCCCGAGTTCCGTGGACCGCGCGGGGACGGGACCTCGACTTCCGCCGGCCTGCCGTTGCACTGGACGGAAGGCACCAACGTGGTGTGGAAGACGCCCATCCACGGCCGGGCGTGGTCGTCGCCGGTTGTCTGGGGCCGGCAGGTGTGGCTGACCACCGCAACGGAGGACGGCCGCAAATTGTCGGCGGTGTGCGTGGATCGCGACTCAGGCCAGGTGGTCCATGACCGGCGGTTGTTCGAGGTCGAGAAGCCGCAGTTCGCCCACAAGTTCAACACCTACGGCTCGCCCACGCCGGCCATCGAAAACGGCCGGGTTTACGTGTCGTTTGGTTCGCCGGGCCTCGCCTGCCTGTCCACGCGCGACGGCAAGGTCCTGTGGGAACGCCGGGACTTCGAATGCAACCACTACCGCGGCGCCGGTTCCTCGCCGGTGCTCTGGCGGGATCTGATCTTCCTGAACTTCGACGGCAGCGACCATCAGTTCATCGTCGCCCTCGACCAGAAGACCGGGAAGACGGTCTGGCGGCGGGAACGGTCCATCGACTTCAAGGACCTCGGGCCCGACGGCAAGCCGGATTCCGAAGGCGACTGGCGCAAGGCCTTCGCGACCTGCCAGGTGGCCGACTTGGGCGGGGTGACCACCTTGCTCAGTCAGGGCGCCAAGGCCTTCTACGCCTACGCACCCCGCACCGGGGCCGAACTTTGGCGGGTGGAGGAACGCACCAGCCACAGCGCCGGCACGCGTCCCGTGGTGGGGCATGGACTCGTCTTTGTGCCGACCGGTTGGTCGCAGGGGCAGACACTCGCACTCAAGCCGGGCCGCGGCGGTGAAGTGCTCGATGCGAATGCGGACGCGCCGGCGGGATCGAACCTGGGCATCGCCTGGAAATCGAAGCGGGCCACGCCCAAGAAGCCGGCCCTCACCTTGGTGGGCGACCTGCTGTTCGGCGTTGAGGACGGCGGGGTGGCGACTTGCTGGGAGGCGAAGACCGGCACGGTCGTCTGGAACGAGCGGCTCGGCGGGAACTATTCCGCTTCGCCGCTGGCCGCCGAAGGCCGGCTCTACTGCTTCAGCGAGGAAGGCAAGACCGTGGTGCTCGCGGCCGACCGCAAGTTCCAGAAGCTCGCGGAAAACCAGCTGGCGGACGGTTTCATGGCGTCGCCGGCCGTCACCGGGAAGGCGCTGATCGTGCGGACCAAATCCGCGCTCTACCGGCTCGAAGTGGGCAAACTGGCGGCGAAGTGACCCTAGGCCGGCGGTTCAAGGCGCCGGTGCCGGTGCCGGCGCATCTGTATTCGCGCCGGCCCGTTGCTCGGCGGCCCGGCGCCAATCGGCCTTCACCTCGGCCGAGACATCGAGCGAATTGAGCCACGCCTGCGCGGCCTTGACGTCCTCGGGTTTGTTTTCCAACCACCAACCGAGATGTTCCTGGAGGGCGGCGGTGCGACGTTCCGGATCCTTGATCGAGTTGATCCACGCACCGGCGGCGGCCGGTTCTTCTTCCCGGACGTAGCCGACGTAGGTTTCGGTGGCGGTGTCTCGGCCCGGCCCCTCGGGCTGCTCCTTGAGCCAGAGTCCAGCGGCGCCGGGATCGTGCTGCGCCCAGGCGTTGATCACCGCGGTCGCGGCGTCGTCGCGCAAGTTGCCCGCGGGAAACTGGGCGACCCATTCCGCGGCGGCCTTCGGGTCGTTGTTGGACCAGTTGGAAACGACGCCGAGCAGGGACGACTGCTGGAGTTCGCGATCGGTAATCTGCAACGCCAGCTCGGTGGCAAGCCGGGGATCGTCGGGAGCGTGGAACTCGGCGATGGTCTGTAACGCCGCCTCGCGGCTGGCGCCGGCCGGCAGCGCCTTGGCCCAGTTGAGCGCAGCGTCGGGATTCGATTGCAGCCATTGCTGCACGGCGGACTGGGCAAACTGCTGCTGCAACTGGCGGTCTCCAAGCCCGAGGGCGTAATTGGCCGCGGCTTCAGGGTCTTGCTCGGCCCAGATGTTCGGCAAGGTGCCCAACGCCTCGCGCCGGAGCGGACCTTCCGGGAGCGATTCGATCCACGAACGCGCGGATGCCAGATCCTCCCGGGCCCAAGCACTGGCGAAATTGCCGAGCAGGGCGGACCGGCCTGCGCCCGCCGGTGTGCCCAGGATGACCTCCTTGCCCAGTTCCGGATTCTGGCTGCCCAGCTCCCACATGAGCGAACTGAGGAGGCTGTTTTGCTCGCGCTTGGATTCCAGCTTCCGGGTGAACTCGACGGCCGCGCGCAAATCGTGGGCGGCCCAGCCGTTCACGAGCGAACCCAAGGCTGCCTCTCGGGTGGGGCCGGCGGGAAGCTGCGAGGCGTAGGCAGCGGCGTCTTTGGGATTGGAGAGGACCCAGCCTTCAATCAGGCCCTGCATCACCTCGCGGCGCAGTGTGGGGGCGGGGATGGATTCCAGCAGGCGCAAGGCGGCCTTGGGGTCACGTTCGCTCAGGCTTGCGGCCAGGTTGCGATAGACCCAGGAATTGTCTGGCCCAAGACCGGCGGCGGGCAGCAAGGCCACCGCGGCGGCGGGATCGCGGGAACTGACCTGACTGATCAGCGCTGCCAACGCGGTTTGGCGGAGGGCGGGTTCGGGCAGGCTCTCGGCCCAGCGTCGGGCCGCAGCGGGGTCTTGTTCCGCCCAGTTTCCGATGAGCTGACCGAGCAGTTCGCGACGCCGATTCTGGCCGGAGACCGCCGACAGCAACTCGGCGGCGGCGGCGGGCTGTTGGCCGGTCAACCCGGTGAAGAAGGACTGGAACACGTCCCAGTGTTTGTCGGGGGCGCCGAGTTGTTTCAGGGCGGCGCGGGCGGCGGGCAGATCATGCTGGGCCCAGCGGGTGAGCAGTTCGCCGACCTGCGGGCCGAGACCCACGGCCAGCAATACCGGCGAACCGGCCTGGAAGGCGCCGACCGGATCGCGTTGCGACCAGGCCCCGAACAGTTCCTGGGCAAAGGCCCGTTGTTCGTTCGGCAGCTTGAGCCCGCGATAGAATTCAAGTCCGGCCGAAGGGGAATACAACCCCAGCGCGGTGCCCACCGAGCCCAGTTGGGCGCGGCGTTCGGCGTCGGGCTGAGCCCCATGCCAGCGCAGCAAGGCGGGCGCGTCGTGACGGGCCCAAGCCTGTAGGACGGTGCCCAGCGCCAAACTCCGCAGCCCCGAATCCGCGGTGGCCCGGGCGGCGGCAACGGCGGCGACCGGATCGCGGACCGTGAGCAGTTCCAGCAAACGCAGGCGGTAAATCTGGCGGTCGTTGGGCGCGAGAATGCGGTCCGCTTTGCCAAGGGCATCGGCGTGGGCTTCCAGGTCGGTCTGGGTGGCGAGGCTGCGGAGGCGTTCCCGGCGCAGTTCGTCGTCCGGTTCGGCCAGCGCAGTCCGGAGGGCGGTTTCGAGGGCCAGTCCGCGAAGGAGGGCGTCCGCCTCGGGGCGCGTGGTTCGTTCCGCTGGTGCCGCAGGGCCGACTTTCGCCGGGACGGCATTGCTGGCCGGCTGCGGCGCGGGCTCTGGTTGGGACGATCCCAGCCGGCCGGTTCCCCAACCGGCGGCAAACCCGACTCCGACCCCGACCACGGCCACGATCACTGGAGCTTTCACGCGCCGGAATGGATTCACGCCCGGCCGCGGCATTCAAGCTTGGCGACGCCGGCGGTCGGTTTTGCTCCGGAAGCCTGGGCGGCGCTGGCGCGACAAACGAGTTGTCCGGGGCGCCGCCGGGCTTCATTCTCCCGCCCGACATGAGCAAGTTTACGGGCCCGGTCTATGTCGTCCGCGACAACATCGACACCGACCAGATCATTCCAGCGCAATTCCTTAACTTGGTGCCGACCATCGCCGAGGAATACGAGAAGCTCGGCAGTTATGCGCTGAATGGCCTGCCCAACAACCTGTATCCGACGCGCTTTGTGCAGGAAGGCGCGATGGACACGGAATATCCCATCGTGATCGCCGGCCGGAACTTCGGCTGCGGCAGCTCGCGGGAACACGCCCCCATCGCCCTGGGCGCCGCCAACTGCGAATGCGTGGTCGCGGAAAGCTTCGCCCGCATCTACTTCCGCAACTGCATCGCCACCGGTGAGGTGTATCCGATCGAATGCACCGAACGCCTGTGCGACACCTTCAAGACCGGCGATCTGGCCGAAGTGGACATTGATGCCGGCACTATCCGGCATGTCGCCACCGGCAAGACCTATTCGCTGAAGCCCTTGGGTGAAGTCCGCCCCGTAATCGACGCCGGCGGCATCTTCGACTACGCCCGCAAGAACGGCATGATGCCCCAGGCGGTGTAAGTCGTTCCGGAGAGACCCCCGGCTTAGGCGGCGCCGACGGCCACCGTGCCGTCGCGGCAGCCCACAACGAACCGGCTGCCGTCCGGCGACCAAGCCACGGACGTGATCGCGGCCGGCAGCTTGAACTGGCGCAGCGGAGAGCTGGATTTGCCTGCGTTCCAGAGGAAGACGCAGGCGTCCGTGCCGCCCGATGCGAGCAGGTGCCCAGCACTCTGGTAGCTCAGGGCGGTTACCTTGCCGCCGTGCCCTTGGAGAATCCGGGGTGTGCTGCCGGCGGGTCCCTTGCCCTGACAATCCCAGACCATGATCTCCGGGCCGCCACCGGTGGCGAGGAAGCGGGAAGAATAGTGCCACGCCAGTTCGCGGACCTTGGCCTGGTAGCCCGACATGGCCAGTTCTTCGCCGGGACGGAACGG
>JBEISV010000355.1:0-5042 GCA_040375265.1 Verrucomicrobiales bacterium | reverse complement strand
TGCGTCAAGGATGGTGGCGGCTCGGGGAAGGCGCAGGGCAGGTCGGCGTAGGGGCGAGGGTGGTGGAGACTAGGGGGTTCGAACCCCTGACCTTCTCATTGCGAACGAGACGCTCTACCAACTGAGCTAAGTCCCCAACCTTTGTGAAACGCCGACTTTTCGGGCGGGCCAAAGTTGCCGTTGGCCGCCTCCGCTGGCCGATTGGTTTCTGGCGCCGCGGACGCGCGAAATATGCCGCGGCACTTTTTCGGGGCAAGCGGATTCGCCAGTCCGCGGAGCTCGAGGTCGCGCCAGCAGTGCAGCCGGCTTGGTGATGACCGGGAAAGCCCCCGCAATTTCGTTCGCGGACGGCTCAGGATATGCTCACTTTCCGCCCGCTCACCATGAAAACCAGTCTCCGCGCTGCGCGCGCTTCAAGCTGCCTGTCCCGTCTCATCCTGCTCCTGTCCTTGGCGACCTTCCTGCCGTTGGCGTTGCCGAGCTTGGGCGGGTCCATCCTGCGGGAAGTGTTCTCCGGCATCGGCGGCAGCAGCCTGGCGGACCTTACCAATTCGCCGGCGTTCCCCAATTCGCCGACCTCGACCAATTTCGTGACGGACTTCTTCGAGGCGCCGACCGACGTGGAAGAAGGCTACGGGCAGCGCATGCACGGCTACATCGTGCCGCCCACGACGGGGAGCTACACCTTCTGGATTGCCTCCGACGACGAGGGCGCGCTTTACCTGAGCACGGATGAGAACCCAATTCGCTCCCGGCTGATTGCCAACGTGCCGGGCTGGACCGGTTCCCGGCAGTGGGGCAACTACGCCGAACAGCAGTCCGCGCCGATCACCTTGCAGGCCGGCAAGGCGTATTACGTTGCGGCCCTGATGAAGGAGGGCGGCGGCGGCGACAACCTGGCGGTGCGCTGGCTCCGGCCCGGCGGGATTGATGAGGGACCCATTCCGGCAACCTACCTGTTGCCCTGGGGCACGGCCTTCACGGTGCCCTCGATCACCCAGCAGCCCACGAACACAACCGTCGTCGAAGGGCAGTTGGCGACCTTCGTGATCAAGGTCTCAAACCTCGACGCGGTGACATTCCTCTGGAAACGGAACGGGACCGCCCTGCCGGCCTCCACTTCCGGTGTCCTTGAATACGGCCCGGTGACGCTGGATGACCAGGGCGCGCAATTTGGGGCGACGGTGACCAATCGCATCGGAGCCACCAATTCGACGCTGGGAACTCTCACGGTGCTGCCCGATACCACGCGACCAACGGTCGTTTCCGCCATCAGCCTTGGGGCCGACCGCATCCGGTTGCAGTTCAGCGAGCCGATGGATGCCGCCTCCGCCGCCGTGACCGGCAGTTTCCAGGTGAGTGGCGGAGTCACGGTGACAGGCGCGGTCCTGGACTCCGATGCGAACGCCATTCTCCTGACGGTGGCGGGGATGAACTTTGCGCAGAATTACACCGTTACCATCAGCAACCTGCGGGACCGTGCCCGCACGCCCAACACCATCGCGGCCAACAGCACGGTCAGCTTCCTCGCGCTGGAACTGACCGCCCAGAATATCGGCGGGGGCACCGGCGGCATCCAGCGGATCGGGCCCGGCGCGTTCGACCTGACGGGACAGGGCCGGGGCGTGAGCGGCAGCAATGACCAATTCCAGTTTTCCTGGGAACGCCGCACCGGTGACTTCGACGTTCAAGTGCGGGTGACGGACCTCGGAATCTCCAGCGCCTTCCTGCGCGCCGGCCTGATGGTTCGACCGACGTTGGATACCAACAGCGCCTTCGCGGCGGTGTTCGGCTCTTCCGCCCAACTGGGCGTCTTCTTCGAGTCACGCGCGTCCGCCAGCGCCAACCCGGGCCAGCAGTCCGTCGTGGGCGGGTATCCGGCCAACTATCCCTACCAATGGCTGCGGCTGCGGCGCGCGGGGAATGTGTTTACCGGCTTCGGCAGCCGCGACGGACTGGGATGGACCCAGTTGGGTTCGGCGACCATCGCCTTGCCGGCCCAGACGTTTGTGGGACTCGCCGTAGCCAGCCAGAACGCGGCCGTCGCCAGCACGGTGAAGTTTCGCGAATACGGCCCGACGGCCAGCACCGCGGTGGTGGCCTTCGTGAACGATCGCGAGTCGCCCACGCCGTCGTCGCGCCGAACCGGCCTGACCCTCTCGGAGATCATGTATCGCCCGAAGACGGCCGCCGGGGCGACGAACAACCTCGAGTTCGTGGAGCTGTTCAACGCCGGCGCGATCTTCCAGGAAATGACCGGGTGGAAGCTGACCGGGGGCATCGAATACGCCTTTCCGGCGGGCTTCCGGATCGAGGCAGGGCAATACGTGGTGATCGCGGCGGATCCATCGGCGCTTCAGGCCGCGCGCGGACTGTCCGGGGTGCTGGGACCGTTCACTGGCTCGCTCAACAATGCCGGGGACGTAGTCCGGCTCCGCGACAACATCGGCGCGATCAAACTCGAGGTCGAATACTCGCCCGACGCGCCGTGGCCGGTCGCAGCCGACGGCGCGGGGCCTTCCTTGGTCCTGACGTCGCCGAGCTACGGCGAAGCGAGCCCGCAAGCTTGGTCGGCCAGCAGCCTGATCGGCGGCTCACCGGGCATGCCTGATCCGGTAGTCAGCACTCCGGGCGACACCGTGGTAATCAATGAGTTCCTCGCCCACACCGACGACCCCCAGCTCGACTTCATCGAGCTGTTCAACCGGTCGAACAATCCCGCCGACCTGTCCGGCTGCTTCCTCACCGATGATCCCGCGACCAACAAGTTCCGCGTGCCTGCCGGCACCACGTTGGCTGCGCGCGGCTTCCTCGCCTTCGACCAGAACCAGCTCGGCTTCCGCCTAGGTGCAGACGGCGAGACGATCTACCTCGTCAGTTCCAACGGACTGTGCGTGCTCGACGCGATTCGCTTCGGCGGCCAGGAAAACGGCGTCGCCTCCGGTCGGTTGCCCAACGGTTCCGACACGGTCCGCCGGCTGGCCGCACCCACGCCCGGTGCCGCCAACGGCGAGGCCCGCGGCGAGTCCGTCGTGCTCAACGAGATCATGTATAACCCGATCTCCGGCCTCGATGACGACGAGTATGTGGAACTGCACAACCGCGGCGCGGTCGCCGTCGATCTGGCCGGCTGGCGCTTCGAGTCGGGCCTTGACTTCCGGTTCCCCGCCGGCGCCCGCATTGCCCCGGGCGGTTACGTCGTGGTGGCCCGCAATTCGGCCCGGCTGTTGACGAACTATTCGCAACTGAACGCCGCCAACACGTTCGGCAACTTCGCCGGCTCGCTGCGCAACAGCGGTGAACGGATCGCCCTCTCCAAGCCCGACGACATCATTTCGACCAACGAACTTGGCAACCGCGTGACCAACGTCATCCACATCGTGGTCGCGGACGTGACGTATTCGACCGGCGGAGCGTGGGGCCGCTGGTCCGACGGCGGCGGCTCCAGCCTCGAACTGACCGACGCGGACGCCGATCCGCTTCGGGCCGCCAACTGGGCGGATTCCGACGAAACTCAGAAAGCCCAATGGAGCGAAGTCAGCTTCACCGGCCGGCTCGACAACGGCGACGGCGGGCAGACCGCCGACCGCCTGTTCCTGGGCCTGCTCAATGACGGCGAATGTCTCGTGGACAATGTCGAGGTAGTGCAGGGGGCCGGTGCCAACTTGGTCAGCAACCCTGGCTTCGAGACCGGCACCACCGGCTGGAGTTTTTTCGGTAACCACGTGCTGACTGGCGTGGATGCCACCGGCGCCTTTGCTGGCACGCGTTGCCTGCATGTCCGTGCCGGCGGCGGCGTCGACACCGGCCCGAACTCCATTCGCACCGCCCTCAGTTCCGCCGTCGCCAATAACTCGACCGCCACCTTCCGGGCGCGCGTGCGGTGGTTGCGTGGCTGGCCGGAACTGCTCTTCCGGCTCAAGGGCAATTACCTGGACTTCGCCGCGGCGCTGCCAGTGCCCGCCAACCTGGGCACGCCTGGCCAGGCCAACAGCCGCGCCGTGGCCAATGCCGGCCCGGCGATCTACGACGTCACCCACACCCCGGCGGTCCCGCGCAACAACGAGGCCGTGCTGGTCACCGCCCGGGTCGCCGATCCGGACGGCATCACGACGCTGAACCTGCGCCTGCGCCTCGACCCGGCGACGTCCCTGACCACGACGGCCATGCGCGACGACGGCACCGCCGGCGACGTTTTGGCCGGCGACGGCATCTACACGGCCCGGATCACCGGGCGTTCCGCGGGGACCCTGGCGGCGTTCCGGATC
Organism: Verrucomicrobiales bacterium; assembly: GCA_040375265.1. Classification (GTDB taxonomy): domain Bacteria; phylum Verrucomicrobiota; class Verrucomicrobiia; order Limisphaerales; family UBA9464; genus CAIWAH01. The sequence goes on along the minus strand of JBEISV010000355.1, from coordinate 774 downwards.
GAAGCCGCCGACGGCTTGGGCGCGACAGCCGTGTTCCCGGCCCGGGTGCCGACGGAGGAGGCGCTGATCCGTTGGGGTGATGAGATTCCGTTCGGCACCTTCCCGCACGCCCATCTGTGGGCCACGCAGGCCAACCAGGGACCGGCCGACGGCAACGGGCTGAACAATTTCCTGCGCCCCTGCACGATCGTTTACGGCAATCGGCGCGTGATCTACGGCGCCGCCTACCGCGACAAGGGCAGCCCGTTCCACGGCGGCCGCGGCGACCTGACCGCGGTGACGCCGGATGACGACCTGCTGCACGGCGTAGGCGAGCGCCTGTTCTCCCAGACGGGCAACGGCGGCAGCGAGGACACCGGGCTCCGTGGCCGGTTGGCCTACTGGCTGGGCCAGCAGTTGGAGATTCCCGCGCTGAACGGCAACCCGTTGCACTTCTTCTTCAATGGCGGGCGTTACGCGAACATCGTCGAGGACCTGGAGGAGCCGGATCATCGTTATGCCGAGCAGCATTATCCTGACGGCGGCGCGGGTGACCTCTACAAGATCTCGATCTGGTTCGAGTTCGACGATGGCAACGGCGGATTCGGCGCCAACCAGGCCACACTGGAACGGTTCGTGACCACCGGGAATCAGCTGAAGCAGACCCGCTACCGCTGGAATTGGGAACGCCGCGCCCAGCAGGTCCCGGAAAGCGACTACACCACCATCTTCGACCTCGTGAACGCGGCCAACAACACCGCCACCGGAGATGCCTACGTGCAACGGATGCTGACC
>JBEISV010000455.1:0-3966 GCA_040375265.1 Verrucomicrobiales bacterium | reverse complement strand
GCGTTCCTCAGCCGGATCGTCGAGTTCAGCGGGCCGGTGGAAATCCTGCGCGCCGGCAGCGAACAATGGCAGCCGGCGCAGACCAACCTCGTGCTGAACGCCGGCGACCGGCTGCGCACCGGCGTGGCGGCCCGGGCCACGTTGCAGCTCTCCGACCGCAGTGTCCTCCGCATCGACAAGTCCTCGTTGCTCCAGCTCCAGCCGCCGAGCCAGGCGCCGGCGCAGAAGAAGTTCCGGCTAAACTCCGGCCGCCTGTTCTTCCTCAACCGCGAACGCCCGTCCGACATCGAGTTCGAGACGCCGCTCGCTACGGGCGCCATCCGGGGAACCGAGTTTGTCCTCCGTGCCGAGGGCGAAAACGGTCCCACCGAACTCGCGCTGCTCGACGGCGCCGTGGCGCTGACCACGACGCAAGGCAGCGCCGAACTCGTCCCGGGCGAACAGGCTGCCGTCACGCCGGACCGCCGGCTCACGAAATCGCGTTCCGTTCTCGCCGCCAACTTGGTCCAGTGGTGCCTCAATTATCCGGCCGTGCTCGACCCGGCGGACCAACGCCTTTCCGCGGCCGAACAGGCCTCCTTGTCCGCAGCCCTCGTCGCCTACCGGGATGGCGACATAAACGCCGCGTTGGCCGCGCTCCCGGCCCCGGTCGCAACCGATTCCGCAGCCGTCCGCGAATTTCGCCTCGCAGTGCTGCTGGCCAGCGGCGACGTGGAGACCGCCGAAACGCAGATCCGTGCCTTGGCCCCGGATTCTGCAATGGCCCGGGCATTCCGCGAGGTCATCGCCGCGGTGAAGTTCCAAGACATCGCCGAACTGCCGAAGCCTGTTTCCCGCACCGGTTGGCTGGCCCGCTCCTACTATCTCCAATCACGGTCCGACCTGCCGGGCGCCCGCCACGCCGCCCTGCGCGCGGGTGAATCCGGCTTCGCGTGGACCCGCGTCGCGGAACTCGACCTTGCCTTTGATGACCGCCGGTCCGCCCAGCTCGCCGTTGACCGCGCGATCGCGGCGGCACCGCGGTATCCGGCCGCCCATTCGGTTCGCGGTTTCCTCCACCTACGGCAACGGGACTTCGCCGCCGCCCTCGCCGACTTCGACCAGGCGCTCGCGCTCGACGGGGCGTTGGGCGATGCCTGGCTCGGCCGCGCGCTCACGTTGGGCGAACAAGGCCGGACCGAGGAAGCCCGGCAGGCGCTGCAACTGGCCGCCGCCATGGAACCGCAGCGGGCGGCGTTCCGCAGCCAACTCGCCAAGGGCTGGAGCGAATCCGGCGATGCGTTGCGGGCCGAGAAGGACTTCCGGCTGGCGAAGAGCCTCGACGGCGGCGACCCGAAGCCGTGGCTTTACGAGGGACTGCATTACGCCCAGTTCAACCGCTTCAACGAAGCCGTCCGCGACCTCGAACAGTCGGTCGCGCTGAACGACCGCCGCAGCGTGTTTCGGGCGCGCCAATTGCTCGACCAAGACCGCGCCGTCCGCAGCGCCAACTTGGCCGTCGCCTACGAGGCCGTGGGCCTCACCGAGGTCGCCGAACGGACTGCCGCCCGGGCCTTGGCCGATGATTACGCGAATTTCTCCGCGCACCTGTTCCGCGCCCGCAGCCTGCAACGGCAGGAAGATCCCACCGGGGTGAATCTCCGCCACGAGGCCGCGCGCCAGAGCGAACTGCTCGTGGCCAACCTGCTCGCGCCGCCGGGCGCCGGGAACTTGTCGCAGCAGCTCTCGCAGCAGGATCGCCTGCGGTGGTTCGGTCCCGCGCCGGTGGCGGCAAGCGGCTACGCCGAATACCGCAGCGGCGGCGACTGGAATTCCGCGGCCTCGGTCTTCGGTCAGGTGGACGGGCTCGGCTACGCGCTCGACTCGCAGTTCCGCACGCAGAATGGCGATCACCCGAACGGCGACTTCGAGCGCCTGGAATTCTCGGCCCAGGCCAAGCAGCAGATCGGCGACGCCGACAGCCTTTACGTGCAGGCCGGCTGGATGGATTCCGACGCCGGCGACACGGCGGCTTACTACGATCCCGCGACCGCGAGCCCGACGCTCCGCGTGACGGAACGCCAGGAGCCGTCGCTCTACCTCGGCTGGCACCACGAATGGGCGCCGGGCAGCCACACGCTGTTCCTCGCCTCGCACCTCACGGATGACTTCACCCTCACCGACGCCGATCACCCCTTGCTGTTCCTCCGGCGCAACCCGCTGGGCACGGTGACCGACGTTGACTTCGGCAGCGTCCGCCGGCCGTTGGCGCTCGCGAGCGACTTCACGCTCTACTCCGCCGAGTTGCAGCAGATCTTCGAGACGGAGCACCACGCGTGGGTGCTGGGCGGACGATTCCAGGACGGCTCGGTGAAGACCGCTGCCCGACTCGACAACCCGCTGCCGCCGGTCCTCGCCGACCAACGGGTCGAACCCGGCTTCGCGCGGCTCAACGGCTACGTCTACCACCATTGGCGTCCGGTGAAGTCGCTCCGGCTCACCGCCGGCCTTAGCTACGACCGGCTCGATTTCCCCCGCAACGCCGACGTAGCGCCTGTGTCGGCCGGCGAGACGGACCGCGACCTCGTGGCCCCGAAACTGGGCCTCACCTGGTCGCCGCTGGAACACACCCACCTGCGCGTCGCGTGGACCCGATCGCTCGGCGGACTCTACTTTGATCAGAGCGTCCGGCTCGAACCGGCGCAGGTTGCCGGCTTCAACCAGGCGTTGCGCAGCCTGATTCCCGAGGGCGTCGCCGGCATCGTTCCCGGAACTGAATTCGAAACCCTCGGTGTCGGGCTCGACCAATCGTTCGGCGCCGGCACCTATCTTGGCGTTGAGGCCGAACAACTCCGGTCCGACGGCACCCGCGAGGTTGGCGCGGTGTCCAATTCGCTGCCCGTGCCCGTGGCCGACACGGTGGATTTCGCCACGCAGACGCTCGCCTTCCAGGAACGTTCCGTCGGCCTCTACGCGACCCAGTTGCTCGGGGACGAATGGTCCGTCGGCGCGCGTTACCGCGTCAGCGAAGCCGAATTGACCGGCCGCTTCCCCGGCTTGCCCGCCGGCGCGAACGGGCTCGCGGCGCTGGAACAAAACGAGACCGCCACGCTGCACCAAGTCGGGCTCTTCGCGCGCTTCAATCACGCCAGCGGCTTCTTTGCGCAGTGGGAAAGCGACTGGTTTCAGCAGGACAACGGCGGTTACGCGCCGGTCCGACCGGGCGATGAGTTCTGGCAGCACAACGTGTTCGCCGGCTACCGCTTCACCCGCCGGGCGGCCGAGCTTCGGGTGGGCATCCTCAACTTGGCCGACGAAGATTACCGGGTGAATCCGCTCAATCTCCTTACACCGCTCCCCCGCGAACGCACCTTCGTCGCCAGCGTGCGGCTGAATTTCTGAATCGGGGCAACGGGTTCGGCGCTCGCCGCAGGACCGGGGTCCGGCCTATCGTCCTGCCCGCGTGCCCGTCCGTCAGTTCCAGCTCCGGCCCCTGCTGCCCGTCGTCCTGACGGCCGCCGCGTTGACGTTGTTGTCCTGGTTCGCGCTGGTGGGACCGGACGGGCGGGGCACTGGGTTGGTCCGCCAAAGTTACGATACCGCCCTCGCGCTGCGCGGCCCGGTCGCGGCTTCCGCGGCAGGTTCGCCGCGCTGGCCGGTGGCGTTGGTTTACCTCGACCTGCGGACGTTCATGCAGACGGGCCAGGACCCGTCCGCCCCGCTCGACCGCCGGCTGCATGCCCAATTGGTCCGCCGCCTGACGGCCGCCGGCGCCCGCGCGGTGATCTTCGACATCCTGTTTGAAGCGCCGTCCGCCGACGCGGCCGCCGACGTCGAATTAGCGGCGGCCCTGCGCGCCAACGGACGCGTCTTCCTCGGCGCGGAATGGCACCGTTCGGAACACGACCGCGGCGACGTCGCCACAGTCTGGCAGCGCAGTGAAATCCTGCCGGCCACGAACCTGCTCGCCGCCGCCGCCGGCCATGG
>JBEISV010000655.1:0-2097 GCA_040375265.1 Verrucomicrobiales bacterium | reverse complement strand
GGCCGCACCGAGGCGGTGGATTCCGTGGAAATCCGGCCGCGGGTCTCCGGCTACATCCAGGAAGTGCGCTTCAAATCCGGCCAAAAGGTGAAGAAGGGCGACCTGCTGTTCCTCATCGATCCCCGCACCCGGCAGGCCGCCCTGGATCGCGCCGAGGCGGACCTGCGCCGCGCCCAAAGTTCCCTGGAAAACGCCCAGGCCGAAGCCGCCCGCGCGGAACGCCTCCTGACCACCAAGGCCATCTCGAAGGAGGAAAGTGACACCCGCGCCTGGAAGCTTACCGACGCCCAGGCGGTGCTCCTTGCCGCCCAAGCCGCCCGCGAATCGGCACGGCTGGAACTGGAATTCTGTGAAGTCCGTTCGCCCATCGACGGCCGGGTCAGCCGAGCCTTGGTCACGCCCGGCAACAACGTCAGCGGCGTGGACGGCAACACCACGTTGCTCACCACCGTCGTTTCCATCGACCCGATCTACGTGCTCTCGGACGTCGACGAAACGACCGCGCTCCGGTTCAAGCGGTTGGCGCTGGAGCAGAAACTGGAACGGGACGAGCAAGGCCGGATCGCCGTGGAAATGGCCTTGGCCGATGAGCAGGATTTTCCGCGGAAGGGTTTCGTTGAATCCGTGGACAACCGCCTGAACCCGGGCACCGGCAGCATCCTCGTTCGGTCGGCGTTTCCCAATCCGGACGAGCTGATCATCCCCGGACTCTTCGTGCGCGCCCGCATTCCCGTCGGCCAGCCCAAACCCACGTTGCTGATCAGCGACCGCGCCATCGGCACGGACCAAAGCCAGAAGTTTGTCCTCACGTTGACCTCCTCCAACACGGTGGCCTATCGGCCGGTGAAAATCGGCCCGGCCGTCGACGGCAAGCGGGTGATTCGCGAGGGGCTCGTCGCCGGCGAAAAGGTGGTCGTGAACGGGCTCGCCAAGGTGCGTCCCGGCATGCCGGTCACTCCCGAGGCGGAACCCGCCCCGCAGGCCGCGGCCCGCTGATTTCGGCCGAAACCATCCCCTGCCCTGACACCGTGACGTCCTCCGCCCCGTCGCTGTTCCCATGAACTTCGCCCATTTCTTCATCAAGCGCCCGATCTTTGCCGGCGTGCTGTCCATCGTGACGTTCCTCGTCGGCTTGCTCGCGATGCGCGTGCTGCCGGTCAGCGAATATCCCGAGGTCGTGCCGCCGACCATCGTGGTGATGGCGGCCTATCCCGGCGCCAATCCCAAGACGATCGCCGAGACCGTCGCCGCCCCGCTCGAACAGGCCATCAACGGCGTGGAGAATTCGCTCTACATGTTCTCGCAGGCCACCAGCGACGGCGTGATGACGCTCACGGTGACCTTCAAGCTCGGCACCCGCATCGACGACGCCCAGGTGCAGGTCCAGAACCGGGTTTCGCAGGCCTTGCCCAAGCTGCCCGAGGAAGTCCGCCGTCTCGGCGTCAGCACCACCAAGCAGTCGCCGGACATCACGATGGTGGTTCACCTCACCTCGCCGGACAGCCGTTACGACGAGATTTACCTGCGCAACTACGCCTCGCTCCAGGTGAAGGATGTGCTCGCCCGCCTGCCGGGCGTGGGCTCGGTCCAGCTCTTCGGTTCCGGCGACTACGCCATGCGGGTGTGGCTCGATCCCGACAAGATCGCCGCGCGCGGCCTGACGGCGAGCGACGTCGTCAACGCCATCCGCGAACAGAACGTCCAGGTCGCCGCCGGAGCCGTGGGCCAGCAACCGGTCAGCCGGCCGGTGGACACGGAACTCATCATCAATGCGAAGGGCCGTTTGCTGGAGCCGGCGGAATTCGGCGAGATCGTCGTGAAGACCGGCGCGAACGGCGAAAAGACCCGGCTCAAGGACCTGGCCCGGGTCGAACTCGGCGCGGCGGGTTATTCGCTCCGGGCGCTGCTCAACAACAAGACCGCCGTCGCAATTCCCATCTTCCAGGCGCCCGGCGCCAACGCGCTCCAAGTCTCACAGGACGTGCGGGCGGCGATGAACGAACTGAAGAAGACCTTCCCCGAGGGCCTGGACTTTTCCGTGGTGTATGACCCGACCGTCTTCGTCAGCCACTCGATCGACGCCGTGGTGCACACGCT
>JBEISV010000572.1:0-2818 GCA_040375265.1 Verrucomicrobiales bacterium | reverse complement strand
CGGCCGCCCGTGGTGTGGCGTTCGGTGTTCCGCAGGCGATGGCCGACCAGCCACACCAGGGTGATGCTCCACAACCCGCGCGTCGCGTAGACCACGTTCACGCCGGCCGCATCCTTCCACACGGCGATGGTGCCGGTGATGATGATCGCCTGGAGTCCGGACAGCGCCACGCCGGCCAGGATCCAGCGCCAGGCCCGGCGGGGTGCGCGCAGCGACGCGACCCCGAAATACGGCATCATGCCCAACGACAGCACGCCGACCGCGGCGAAAAGGAGCGGCAGGAAACCCCAGGCCCCGAACCGTGAACCCCAGGCTTGGATCATCGTATCGGTGAAGGCGAAGGCGAAGGCGCAGCCGAGGGCGGCCACCGTCGTGAGCCCGGCCCGGCCGCCGCCCCGGAAGTCGGTCAACCCCATCGTCACCACGCCCGCCGTCGCCAGGGCAGCGCTCAGCCATTGGGCGGTCGACAGCCGGTTGCCAAAGACGAGGCCGCCGACCAGCGCCACGAAGATCACCTTGGCGCCGAGCAGCGGGGTGGCGAGCGACACGTCGCCCAGCCGGAGCGAAAGCACGTTGAGCAAGTGGCCCACCGCGAAGGCCAACGCCGTCCATACCGGCAGGTGCCAGTCGGCCCACGGGATCGGCTGCGGCTCGAACGCGAGCAACGGCAGGAACACCAACCCGAGGATCACGTTGTTCACCACCGCGAGGTGAACCAGCCCGGCGCCTTCCTGATACGCCCGTTTGTAGACCAAGGCGCCGAGCGCGAACGAAAGCGCGGCGAGGAGCGGGAGGAGGAGATACATGCGGCGACGGCCGGCGGAGGCTAGGGCCAGGGACGGCCCGGACGCAACGAATGCCCCGGCCAGCGGCCCCCCGCGACGGACCTGGCCGGCCTGGCGTCATCCTCCCGCCAAGCTCAGGCCGGGCACGGGAGACGGCGCAGTGTCCCGACGCCCCCTTGGTTCCACCCCGACTCGCCCCTCGACACCCGGCCCCCCCTCCGGTTTCCTTCGCCGGATTTTTTGAGTGCCGCATGAACGTTGAATTGCTCGCCAAGGCCAAGTCGCTCGGGTTCTCCGACCGCCAGATCGCCCATTTGACCGGGACCACCGAGGACGCCATCCGCGCCGAACGCAAGGCCGCCGGACTCGTGCCCAGCTACCGGCTCGTGGACACGTGCGCCGCCGAGTTCGAGGCTTACACACCCTACTACTACTCGACCTACGACCGGGGCGATGACGAGGTGACCAAGACCCCGAAGAAGAAGGTCATGATCCTCGGCGGCGGTCCCAACCGCATCGGGCAGGGCATCGAGTTCGACTATTGCTGCGTCCATGCCGCCTTCGCGCTGAAGGAGGACGGCTTCGAGACCATCATGGTCAACTCGAACCCCGAGACCGTTTCCACCGACTACGACACGTCGGACAAGCTCTTCTTCGAGCCGCTGACGCTCGAGGACGTGCTGCACATCTACGAACGCGAGGGTTGCTGGGGCGCCATCGCCCAGTTCGGCGGGCAGACGCCACTGAACCTGGCGCTCGGGCTCCAGAAGAACGGCGTCAACATCATCGGCACCACCCCGCAGAGCATCGAAATCGCCGAGGACCGCAAGCTCTTCGCGGCCATGCTGACGAAGCTCAACATTCCGCAGCCGCCGAATGGCACGGCGACCACTGTGGAAGAAGCCGTGGTCGTCGCCAGCCGCCTCACGTATCCGGTGTTGCTCCGGCCGTCGTTCGTGCTCGGCGGGCGCGCCATGCAGATCGTCTTCTCCGAGGCCGACCTGCGGGACTATTTCCACCGCAACGCCGCGCTGGAAATCTCCGCGGGCCGACCGGTGCTGGTGGACAAGTTCCTCGAGGACGCGACCGAGGTGGACGTGGACTGCATTGCAGACGTCGGCCAATTCGAAGACCCGTCGCAGGGCACCAGCGTCATGGGCGGCATGCTGGAACACATCGAGTTTGCCGGCGTGCATTCCGGCGACGCCGCGATGGTGCTGCCACCGCACACGCTCGACGCCAAGACGATCCAGACCATCCGTGAATACACCCATGCGATGGCCCGCGAACTCCGGGTCGTCGGCCTGATGAACGTGCAATACGCCGTGAAGGGCGACGTGGTTTACGTGCTGGAAGTGAACCCCCGCGCGTCGCGCACCGTGCCCTTTGTCAGCAAGGCCATCGGCCGGCCGCTGGCCAAGCTGGCCGCGAAGGTCATGGCCGGGAAGACGCTCAAGGAACTCGGCTTCACCGAGGAAATCTGGACGAAGTATTGGGCCGTCAAGGAAGCCGTCTTCCCGTTCAACAAGTTCCAGGGGCAGGACATCCTGCTCTCCCCGGAAATGCGCTCGACCGGCGAAGTCATGGGCCTGGATGCGGACCTCGGCGTGGCATACGCGAAGGCGCAAATGGCGGCCAACTCGCCGCTGCCGCTCAAGGGCAAGGTCTTCATCAGCGTGTCCGAGGCCCACAAGCCGCGCGTCGCGGAAATCGCGCGCAGCTTCGCCGACCTCGGCTTCGAACTGGTCGCAACCGGCGGCACGGCAACGGTCCTGGAAAAGGCCGGCCTCAAGGTCCAGCGCACGCTGAAGGTGCTGGAGGGCCGCCCGAACGTGGTGGACCTGCTCAAGAACAAGGAACTGCAGCTCGTCATCAACACGCCCAGCGGCGCCGCGCCGCGCGAGGACGAGGTGCGGATCCGCACCACGGCCGTGATCACTGGCACGCCAATCATCACCACGCTCAGCGGGGCCAAGGCGGCGGCGATGGCCATCGCGGCGCTCCAGAAGAGCGGCTACGCGGTGCGGACCGTG
>JBEISV010000593.1:0-2689 GCA_040375265.1 Verrucomicrobiales bacterium | reverse complement strand
TTGCCCATTGCACGGTTTCCGGGCTCAGGATCAGGCGCGCGTCGTTCTTGGGCCAAACTACGGTGAAACAATCCTCCCGACCGCCGGGTCTCTTTCCTGCGGCCGGCCGCCGAATACGATGGCCGGCCGCGCGTCTGTCTCGCTGTTCGCCATGAAAACACTCCTGCCCCTGCTCGTGGTCGCCGCCTCGTTGGCGAGCGGCTGCATCCACACCCACGAAACGATCGTCCACGACGATTCCCGCACGCCCGTCTCCTTCGAGAACGACACGGCGGCCCGCACCTTCTACGAGGCCCTCAGCCGGCTGCCCAACGGCGGCCAGCACCAAGAAAGCAAGACCGAGGTCTCGATCCCCATCGTCTTTGAGCACGAACGCAAGGTCGTCCGCGGTCCGAATCAGGCCTTCAACCAGGCCGTCAGCCGCTGCGACACGGATCGCGACGGCAAGATCACCGAGCAGGAAGCCCGGATCTATTCCCAGACGGTGAAGTAGCCCGCCGGGGAATTTCCCAACGCCACTTCCTACGGCTCGCAGCGATGAATTCTTTCCTCCGGCGCGTGGCGCTGGCGCTTTGTAGCGGATACCTGATTGTGTATTACGGGGAGTTCGTGTTCTGGGCTACTCCAGACCGCGATGGGATGAACTTTGGAGGGATGGTCGCTGTGTGGCTCGGATATTCGTTGATGGCCTACCCGTTCCTCTGCGTGGTCAGCCACTTTCGGGTGCGCGGGCCGTGGGCGGTCTTCCTCGCCGGCGCGTTCTACGGTTGGTTCGAGGAGGGCGTGGTGGTGCAAACGACCTATGGTTCGGGCGACACGCCGTTCCCGATGTCCATCTCGTTCACGGCCTTGGCGTGGCATGCACCCATTGATATTTGGATTGGGTGGTATCTGGTGCGGCTGGTTTTGGCGCAAAACCGGCCGCGCAGGACCGCGACGCTCGCGGCCGGCATCGGCCTGTTCTATGGACTTTGGGCAATCTTCTGGTGGAACGAGGCGCCGCCGGCGATGCAGGCGCTGCTGGACGCCGGGCGCAAGGACCTGCTGCTGGTCCGTTTTGCCCTGTATTCCTCTGGAACCACCGCCCTGCTCATTGTTGCCCACGGGCTGTTCCACCGGTTGAGCCCCGCCGGGTTCAGGCCCTCAAGAACGGAGCTCTGGATCGTCGGCGCGCTTGGGCTGCTGTATTTCGCGTTCGTCACTGTTCCCGCGGCGCCCAAGGCTCTCTGGGTTCTGCCTCCGCTATTGGGCCTGACGTTCTGGGGCCTGTGGAGCAACCGACGGGTCGAGCAGCGCCCGGACGCCATCATGGCGTTTCCGGAACCCGTGAAGCTCCGGAACTACCTGACGCTTTTCGCCATCCCGCTGCTTGCCTGTGCCGTCTATTTCATCGCGTTGGTCGGCGACCTGCGTTGGTCCACGAATCTGGTGTTCTATTATGTTGCCACCCCTCTGGGTGCGCTCGCCTGGCTTCTCAGCGTCGCGATGTGCGTTCGGCAGCGGGCAGTCCCTACGGCGGCAGGGCTTGCCGATGTGAAGGGCTGAGCCGCGGGGAAGCGCCCAGTCCGTGGGCGTGGGGACAAATTGTTTTCAGCTTTGCGGGGCAAACTGGTAGTGCCTCCGCCCGCATGGACAAGGACCAGGTCGCGGCCATTCTCGTCGAGATCGGCACGCTGCTCGAACTCAAGGGCGAGAACCCTTTCAAGACCCGCGCCTACACCAATGCCGCGCGCGTCCTGGAGGGTCTCACGGAACCGTTGGCCCAGCTCGTTGCCGAGAAGCGTCTGGGCGAACTCAAGGGTTTCGGCGACGCGCTCCAGGACAAGGTTACCACGCTCGTCACCACCGGGCGGCTGCCGTATTACGAGGACCTCAAGGCATCCCTGCCGGCCGGCTTGCTGGACCTGCTCGGCCTCCAGGGCGTCGGGCCGAAGAAGGTGAAGAAACTCTACGACGAACTGGGCGTGGATTCGCTGGAAAAACTGGAAGCGGCTTGCCAGACCAATCGCGTCGCCGAGCTCGACGGCTTCGGCGAGAAGTCGCAGGCAAAGATCCTGGAGGCCATCGCGTTCAAGCGGCAGTTCGCCTCGCGGCACCTGCTCAAGGACGCGCTGGTCGTCGCCGAGCCGATCTTGGACTCCCTCCGCGAACATCCCGACGTCATCCGGTGTTCCACCGCGGGCAGCCTGCGCCGGTGGAAAGAAGTCATCGGTGACATCGACTTCCTGGTCTCGTCCAAGCAGCCGGCCGCGGTCATCGCCTACTTCGTCCAGCAACCCGGCATCCAGAGCGTGCTCGCCCAGGGCGACACCAAGGCCAGCGTCATCCTCGGCGACGGCATCCAGGCCGACCTGCGGGTGGTGAGCGATGCGGAATATCCCTACGCACTCGCCTATTTCACCGGCTCGAAGGAACACAACATCGTCATGCGCCAGCGGGCCATCGCCCGCGGCCTGCGGCTCAATGAATACGGGCTCTTCCGTAGCACCGAGGAAACCCGCGACCCCGCCCTCCGCGTGCCCTGCTCCGAGGAGGCCGACATCTTCCGCGCGCTCGACCTCGACTACGTGCCGCCGGAGCTGCGCGAGGATCGCGGCGAATTTGTCGCCGGCGAAAACCACACGCTCCCGCGCCTGCTCGAATGGACCGAGCTCCGCGGTTCGCTCCACAACCACAGTGACTGGTCCGA
>JBEISV010000379.1:0-4819 GCA_040375265.1 Verrucomicrobiales bacterium | reverse complement strand
CGCTCCGGCCGCCATCGCCGAACGGGTGAAGGTTTACACGGTGCTCATCGGCCCGGAAATGGTCACCCCCAGCGCCGCGACGAGCAACGTGAGCGGGATCGCCAGCCACAGGAAACGTGCCGCGCCGAAGTGCCGCCGCGGCACCGAACCGAGCGCCGCCGCCCCGCGCAAGGTGGGCACCGCAATCGACGGCAGCGGTCCGCGCCGGCCCAGCCACCACAGCAACGGCATCAAAACCAGGAGCAAGGCCAGCACCGCCGGATGCTGGAACTCGAAGCCGGCTAGGCTGAAGCTGTTGTCGATGGGCGTCACGAGGCACCTCCCGAGCTCTGCTTAACGAACTGTTCCGCCGCGTCGAGGAAATGGGCTTGCTCCGCATCGGTCGCGCCGTGGCGGGCAAACTTCACCAAATCGCAGAAGGTGAGGTAACGCCCCAGCGAACCGCGCGCGTCCGCGCTGAGTTCGGCCTTGGCCGCGGCGGCTTCGAGGAACTCCCGGGTGGTTTGCGTGGTGACCCCAAGGCTGAGCCGCCATTCGAGGAACTCGCGCAGGATGTCCGAGCAGGCGATCGCCAGGTCGTAGGCGGACAATTGCTGGCGCTTGGAGCGGAGGTCGGCCAGTCGTTGCAGGAACTGCGGCGTGAGGTCCGGCACCGGCGGTGGACCGCCGGCTGGCTTGGGCGCCAGGCGGCGGGCAAAGCGGGCCACGAGCCAGAACAGCACCGCTGCCGCCAGCACGAAGCCGGCGAGCGCCCACGGCGACTGCCACCACGGCGGCAGCGGCACCAGCGTCAGGTCGTCAATGAGGTTGGTGCGGATCACGGGAGGAAATGACCAAGGGCCAATGAATCAGGAACAAATCGGCACGGAATGCCACTCCGCCCCGTTGGACATTGGTCATTGAAAATTGGGAATTCAGCGTTCAAGCGACCCTCCTCTTCGCGGAGTAATCCAGGAACTTCTGCAACCGCTGCGGCCACGGTTGGTCGGTGCGGATGTCCAGTTCCGGCACCCGGCTCTGGCGGAACGTGGCGATGAGCTGCTGCTGGCGGTTTTCGCCCAGCGCGGCCCAGCCGGCGCGCACCTCGGGATCACTCGTGTCGAGTTCCATGACTTCACCGGTCTCCGAGTCCTGCACGAGCGCGAGGCCGACGTCGGGGAGTTCCAGCTCCCGTTGGTCCACCATGCGCAAGGCGATGACCTCATGTCGCTGGTTGGTCGCGGCGAGGGCGCGTTGCCACGATTCCTCGGCCGGGTCCTGGAAATCGGACAGCACGAACACGAGCGCCGGCCGGTGGAGGAGATTGTTCAGGTAATTCAGCGCAGCCGTCACCGAGGTGCCGGCGGACTTCGGCTCGGTGAAGAGCATCTCGTGCAGCAGGCGCGAGACGTGGGCGCGCGACTTCTTGGGCGGCACGAAACGTTCCACGCGGTCGGTGAACAGGATCATGCCCACGCGGTCGCCATCGCGGATGGCGCTGAAGGCGAGGGCGCCGGCCAGCACGGCGGCGAGTTCGCGTTTGGTGTCGGCCTGCGCCGAGGCGCCGATGGCGGTGCCGAAGTGGCCGCTGGCCGAGGCGTCCACGAGCAGCATCACCACAAGCTCGCGTTCCTCGATGTGGCGTTTGATGAAGGGCTTCCTCAGCCGCGCGGTGACATTCCAGTCAATGCGCCTCACGTCGTCGCCGGGGACGTATTCGCGCACGTCGGCGAAGTCCATGCCGCGCCCCTTGAACACGCTGACCATGCGCCCGCCCATGAGCTGCTCGCTCACGATCCGCGCGCGGACTTCGACCTGGCGAAGGCGCTTTAGGTAGTCAGCGGGGAGCATTGTAACTGGGAGTGAAGCGCCCGCGGAGCGCGCGAATGGGCGCGAATAGGCAGAGTGCGAGGTGAACGCGCCAGCGTCCTGGACTGCGCCGGCAGGACGGCGCTTTGGCTCCGCCGTGATGGCCCGCCCGCGCGAGGTTCGTGGGTGACGGCGAAGCCAAAGCGGGGACATGTCCCCGCACTCCAAGACGCGGAGCGCAATTCCGGGGCAAAGTGCGAAATCATGGTGGTGGCACTTCCAGGTCCTTGCAGATTTTCCGCGCCATGAAGTCGATGATCTCGCGGTGGCGACCGATGGCCGACGATTTCCGGGTCTTCCGGTTCACGTAGATCGTGTGGTTGCCGCCTTCACGTAGGAACTCGCAGCCGTGCGTCTCCAAGTGCCGGATGAGGTCCAGCCGCTTCATGCCATCTGCAGCACCAGCGGTTCCCGGATGATGTCGGTCTGGCCGAGCAATTCCTCCTCAGCCAGCACCCGGTTGGCTTCCAGGACCAGTTCGACCGCTTCGGACAGGTTGGCTCGGGCTTCTTCGAGGGTGGCTCCCTGGGTGTTGGCTCCGGGCAGTTCCTCCACCCAGGCGGCGTAGCCTTCCGGGAACCGGCGGAAAACAGCGGTGAAGGTCATTGGCTTCATGGCGGTAAAGCTAGCGGACGCGGCGGCGTTGGCGACGCTTTTGCAGGTGGCGCTTGACCTCCTGGAACGGAATCAGCGGACCGGGTTTTCGCCTTGCGGCCAACCGGTGGAGCCTCGTGTCCTCTTCGTCTTGGACTTCCAGCCACAGGCGGATTGCCGTTCGGAGATTAGCCAACGCCTCGGCGCGAGTTTCACCTTGGGTATGGCAGCCGGGAAGTGATGGACAACTGGCAGCCCAACCTCCCACGGAGCGGATGAATGTCAGCGGATAGTTCATCGGTGTGAGGACGGATTGAGGCTCATGCCGCGGCCCCTGAACACGCAGCTCATGCGCCCGCCCATGAGCTGCTCGCTCACGATCCGCGCGCGGACTTCGACTTGGCGAAGACGCTTTAGGTAGTCAGCGGGGAGCATGAAAAGAAACGGAGCGTTCGGCCTGACTGGCGGTGATCATGAGCCTTTCCAAGAATGCCGGGCGGCCTCGTCACGCATCGCCCGGTAGGCACCGAAGAAGTAGACATCAAACCAGAACTCAATACCTAGAGGCGCTAGTCGTCGCAAAAGCCCGGGCGAACGAGTCGGTCCGCCGTGTCCATACTGCGAATCCCAGAGGCAGCTTATATCCATCCACCAACCGGCTCTTCGGAGCTCCTCCAATCCAGGTTCTTTACCGGCTAGCTGATCAAGCAACCAGCTGAGATGTTTCTCGCTATCGAATGACTGGACAAACGTCTTTGAGCAAAGAAACCAGCCGCTGACTTCGTAACGCTTCGTGCGAGATGTTTGTCGATGTTGATATTCTTCCCCGGCCAATTGACTACTGGTGGGCGTGAGTTTCAGAACTTCCGAGACAGTCTTGGCGTCTGCTGTCCGATGGTAAATCCGGAGTGTGACGAAAGTCTCCGCACAGGTGGTGTAGTCATCAACCGTCTCGTCCGGCAATGGCGGTGCTGTCAAATCCCCAAGCATGGCGAAGTCGCAAGCTTTCAATTACGGCACCTTCACCTTGCCCAGAAGCGTCGTGACGATGCTCTCGGTGGTCACCTCCTCGGCCTCGGCCTCGTAGGTGAGCAGGATGCGGTGGCGGAGCACGTCGGGCGCAATGAGCTTCACGTCGTCGGGCGTGACGTGGTCGCGGCCTTCGAGCAGGGCGCAGGCGCGGGCGGCGAGCGTGAGGTTGATGGTCGCGCGCGGGCTGGCGCCGATGCGGACGAGGCGCTTGAGGTCGGGCGCGACGCCCTTGCCGGCCGCGGCGTCGCGCGTGGCGATCACGAGGCGGACGACGTAATCCTTCACCAGTTGGTCCACGTGGATTTGGTTTACCAAGCCCTGGTAGCCGATGATTTCTTCAGGCGAGACCACGGCGTTCAGGGTGAAGGTCGGTTTGGTCGAGGCCATGCGGTCGAGGATCGTCAGTTCCTCCTCGGCGCTCGGGTAACCGACGATGACCTTCAACATGAAGCGGTCCATCTGCGCCTCGGGCAACGGATAGGTGCCTTCCTGCTCGATGGGATTCTGCGTGGCCAGCACGAGGAATGGTTCGGGCAGCGGCCACGTCTTGTCGCCGATGGTCACCTGGCGTTCCTGCATCGCTTCCAGCAGCGCGGACTGGACCTTCGACGGGGCACGGTTGATTTCGTCGGCAAGGACGAGGTTGGCAAAGATGGGGCCCTGGCGGGTGGAGTAGGTGCCCTTGACCGGGTCGTAGATGAGCGAGCCGGTGATGTCGCCGGGCAGCAGGTCGGGGGTGAACTGGATGCGCTGGAACTGGCAGTGGGTGGCCTTGGCGAGGCTGCTCACGCTGGCGGTCTTGGCGAGGCCGGGCAGGCCCTCGAGCAGGATGTGGCCGCGGGCGACGAGGCCGACGAGCAGGCGGTGGACGAGTTCGCGCTGGCCGACGATGAACTTGCCGACCTCCGAGCGCACCTGCTGGAGGTGTTCGCTGGCGGCCTTGAGCTGCGCACTGAGTTCCGGGGACGGATTGGACATAACGATGGGACTGGCGCCGCGAAGCGAACCGGCCCCGCGCCGCAAAGTCGAGCCTCCGACGCGGAAATGCCGGGGAAGTTCAAAGGGAAGTGGCCGGGCAAGCCTGCAAACCGTGCCCGTCGGCCAAACTCAGGCGGCGCGACTGTCATCCACTTTCACCGCCTTGATCCGGCGGCGCTGAAACCACGCGACGCCGACGAGGTCGAAGATGCCGCGCCAGACGCGGTTCCAGACGCCGTATTTGCTCACGCCGGCCACGCGCGGCCGGTGGTTCACCGGCACTTCGCGGCAGGTGAAGCCGCCGCCGGCGACGAGGATCGGCAGGAAGCGGTGTAGGCCGTTGAAGGCGAACAGGCCGGTGAGGCAT
>JBEISV010000025.1:0-21350 GCA_040375265.1 Verrucomicrobiales bacterium | reverse complement strand
GCGGTTCATCGAGGAGCCGGAACAGATCCTCGCCTTGATCAGCCTCGGAGAGCAGTCCACGAACGTCCCGTTGGATCGTCATGGTGTAGCGCTGTTCAAGCCGCGCGAACGCGACGTGCCGACCGAGGATTGCGCGGGCTGCGCGCTCAAGGTGACGTGCCGGGCCCTGACGTCGGCCGCGGGCACCGCCCTGCTTTGGCGCCGGCTCCAGTTGGTTGAGGCCGACGGCCGGCCCACGCGGCGCGGGCGTCTGGTCAGCTTCTTCACGGGCAGCGCCGGACTCGCCGTGGCCGCGGCCTTGGAGGATGCCACTTACCCGTTGGAAGAACTCATCTACGACTTGGCCAATCTGGACGCAGGTTTCCGGTTCAGCGGTTACGAGGGACGCTTCGGCGGCCGCCTGGCCGTGGCGTGCCGGCAAGCGTTCGGTAACCTCAACGTGGCCGGCTACCTGGAGAACGGCCTGCCGGGCAAATATGGCGCCGGCGCCGAGTCCGTGGTGCAGGCGGTGCACAAGAATCCGCTCAACAAACACCGGTTCGTCACCGAATTCCTCGGCGACGGCGACATTGACCGGGTGATCATCGAATGGCGCAGCCTGCTCCGGCAGATCGTCCATTCCCCGGAACTGGAGTGGGACCGTTGGAACGCCCTCCAGCGGCTGGCGAAGACCACCCTGAACGAGACGGAATCGCCCACTTTGACGGAGTTGCCCCGCCTTGAGGTCGGACAGACCCGGCGGGTGGATCACCAGCTCCGGTTCCGCCGACATTAACGGGGCGCCGCCCCGCTTACCTGGCCTCCTGCGAACCTTCGTCGGGAAGCGATTTCAGCCAGCGCCACACGCGCAGGGTTTCCGTGTCGCCCCACGCTTGGGCATCGCAGCCACGCTGCGTATGGGGCGCGTCGCCATCGACGATTTCGGGCAGGTGTCCGGCACAGCCCGCGTTGAGGAGTTGGTCGGTGCTGCCCAGATAGGCTTGGGCGGCGGCGCGGGCGGCGGGATCGCCGGGAAACGCCTTGGCCAACGCCTCGCAAAAGGTCGGGAAGGTCCAGGTCCACGCAGTGCCGTTGTGGTAGGCGGGTTTGCGCCGGGTGTCCTCATCGCCTTCGTAGCGTGGCCAGTAAGGATGGTTTGGATCGTTCAGCAGGCCGCCGTGGTGGCCGTGAATGGGCAGCGGCGGAATGACGGGCAATGGCGCCAAGGACCGAAGGGCCCCGGGAACCACCAGGTGCCGGCCGGCCGCCACGACCATCCGCCGGGCGCGTTCGGGGAACTTCGGATGCCGGTCGAGGCCCAGCGCCACGACCAGCAGGCAGTTGCTGCGCAGGGCGTTGCTGGGGGGCGCGGTCCGCGCCGGCGTATCGCGGGCGGCCAGCAGCACGTCGGCATACCAGCCGCATTCCTCCAGCCAGAAGTAACGGTGCAGGCTGTCCTCGGCCCGTTTGGCGAGATCGGCCCAGGATTCTCCGCGTCCATCCCATGGGGCGGCGCCGAGGCGGGCAAGCTGGCGAAGCAAACGGATCCACAGGGCCTGAATCTCGACGGGATAACCCTCGCGCGGCGTGCCGGCGGGATGGTTGGTGTCCATCCAGGTGAAGTGGCTGGGACTCCAGACCAGCCCGGAGGCGTGATCCACACGAATCGAATTCGGGGTGCCCGCGAGGTAGCCGCTCGCGATGGAGCGCAGCACGTCGCGGATCGTTCGCGTGGAATCCACCGCGGTGTCGTAAAGGGCGGGAGACGTCCCGGCGGCTTCCGCGGCGGCCAGTTCCTCGCAGACGATGCCGAACCAGAGCGGGGCATCGCTGGTGTCGCGGTTCGAGGCGTCGGTGCCATGGATACTGTTCGGCAACGTGCCGCGGTCTTCGAAACGGCCGAACGTCGTGAGGAGTTCGCGCACTTCCGAATGCATGCCCGCAGCGATCAGGCCGCGCGCGGCGATCAGGGAATCGCGGCCCCAGTCGAGGAACCACGGATACCCGGCAATCACCGACTTGGTGTCGTCGCGCCGGACCACGTAGGCCTGGGCGGCCTGCACCAGCGCCGACGTAAAGGCGTCCGGCGCGGTGCCGGAAACGGTCGCGCGTCCGACCGCGTGTTCCCGCAGCCGCAGGCGTTGGGCGACAAATTCCTCCACCTGGCTCGGCGCGGGCGGGACGGTTTCGGCAGTGGCCACGATCCGGGCAGTCTCGCCGACCGGCATCGGTAACTCGAACCAACCCGGGCTGTAGGCGTCACCGGCGCCCTCCTGGCCGCGGCTGGCCTCGACGGGGTGCGGCATGTTGAGGCTCCATTCCGGCGCGTGGTGATAAGCGCCGCGGTCGGACCAAGCCCGGAATTGGCGGTCGGCCGCCGGGGCAAATTCAAACCCGTTGAAGGACGGTTGGGCTTCCGAAATCACGCATTCGCCGAGGCAGGCCTGCCGGCAATTGGAACTGAAATGGTAGTCCGCGGCGTCGTTCCGTTTGGTTTCCCAGTGGAAATTCCTGTCCTCCAAGTCGAGGCGCACAATCAGGCTGACGCGGGCATCGCGGGGTAACGGCCGGCCGAGCCTGGCCTCCCGCTGTCCACCGTTGGGCCGGAAGAACTGGATCACCACCGTGTTCTGGTCGGGCAGCAGATCCACCAGGAGATGCAGTTCGACACACCGGCCGTCGCCCGCGCTCGCGACAAAACGCCAATGGGCCGGGGGCCCGGCCTCGAAATCCACCAAGTTCGCCAAGTTGAGCGGGGCGATGAAACCGTCGGCGTTGACCCAGGCGCGCAGCCGCTTGGCAAAGATGTGCCGGTCAACGGGGACGCCAGCGTGCAAATTGGCCCCGAGCAGGCAGTCGTATTTCGACCGAACCCGTCCCAAGTCCACGCACAATCGGGCCATGCCGCCCCGGCCATTGGTCAGCAGGACCAAGGCGCCCTCGTTTGCCGGATGCGTTGGCTGCAATTGCGGTTCCTCGGCAAGGAAGCGGAGCCGGGCCTTGAGGTGTTCCGGCGGCGTGCCGAACGAATCCACGGTCAGCGAGCCCTCGGCGGCGCTGGTCGCTGAACGCGGCGGGAAACAGGCGATTTGGGCGTCTTCGGCTGCGATGGAGACGGCGTTGTGCGGATGCGTGTCGCCGCTGACCGTGAGCCTGGCCCGGAACGGCAGATCGCAACGCACGAGCAGCCAATGCCCGGGGGGAACCGGCGTGATCCGGGATCGATCGGCGAGGTTCCATTCCACCACGGGACGGTAGCCGTCGCCGGCCCCGAGGGCGCGGGCGAGGACACCGGCGGGATCGGCATCCACTTCGGCGGCCAACTCGGGCCAAGGCATCGTCGGAAACCGGGATTCCTCGACGCCGGCGGCGGCCAGGGCCGCGAAGGCCCAGTCGGCTCGTGCCCGGCTTTCGCGATACGCCCGGCCGCGCAAACCACGAACTTCACTGGCCGGGGCAAAGCAATGGACGGCTCCGGGATCGAGCGTGACCTCGGTCCAACCGTTGCCGGGTCGAGTCGCCAACCGGCACGGTTCGTCGCCGTCGGACACCAGGTCGCGGGCGGGGCTGATCAACCGCTCCCAAAGGCTGGAATCGAGCCGGATTGCCTGTGGATTTGCCGGGTCCGGGTTGGCGAGAACCAGCACTTCGTCCGCGCCGGATGCCGACTGGCGGAGCAGGGCGTAGACCGGCGCGCCGTCGGCGCTCAGGCGGGTGAGCTTCGCGCCGTCGAAAAAGCACGGATGGTCGCCGAGCAACTCGTTAAGCCGGGCCAGTTCACTCACCAGATTTGGCTCGCTGCCCCAAGCCAGTCCTCGGGCGCTGTGGACGTTGATCTGTTCGGTGGCCAGCCACTCCACGCCGCTCGTGAAGGCGAACCCGCCATTGACGCTGGTCAGGGCGCACAGCCGGTTCCGGTGGCGTGACCAGAGAACGTTGGGGCTCCCCGGCGGGGTCGCAGGGCCGGCCGACGTCGGGCGGGCGGCCAACCGCGAGTTGTCATGAGTTTCGCTGTAGTGGATGAGCGTGCCCGTCGCCTGCGCCGCGCGGACCGTGTGGTCCAGGTAGCCGCTCAGTGGCAGGCCATCGAAGTTCTGGAAGAGCTCGCTGTAAGCCCACTGCATGCCGCCCTCGCTGAGCAGGGAATCGGTCGCCTCCCAAGAGCCGCCGAGGCCTTCGAGCAGGAAAACCGTGTCCGGAAACTCCTGGCGCACGCGGGCGGTGATGTATTGCCAGACGTGCGTCGGAACCTTGTAGCCCGCGTCGCAGCGGAACGCGTCGACCCCGCGGCGACACCAGACCAAGAAGGCCTCCGCCAAGTGTTCCCACAGGTCGGTGTGACGTTGGTCGAGCTCGACCAAGTCTTCCCACACTACATCCCAGGCGCCCGGACTTTCAAACTCACCGTCCGGTTTGCGGAGGAACCATTCGGGATGCTTTTCCCACAGCGAACTACCCCAGCCGGTGTGGTTGATCACGAGGTCCAGCATCAGCCGGGCCCCTTGGGCATGGACCGCTTCGGCGAGCTCGCAGAATTGGTCCACGCCGGTTGTCCGTTTGTCGAATTCGACCAGGGCCGGATCAATCGCGGTCAGGTCTTGGAGTGCGTAGGGCGAGCCGAATCGTCCGAAGCGGGCAAAGGTCGTGGGAACCGGGCTGACCGGCAACAGGTGGAGAAGGCGGCACCCGAGGGTGTCGATGATGTGCGGCAGTTCCCGGATGACATCCCGCAGTTTGCCGCCAGGCGGAATCACCGTGTAGCCTGCCTGGTCCAATTGGCTGAGCGTGAGGTCAGGTCGGAGCGGCACGGTGGTGCGCCGGTGTTTGTTGGGGCCGAACATGCGCGGGAATGCGCAATAAATCGTGTTGCCGGTGCGGGTCCAGGCGGGGTGGACGCTGACCGCCACGTCGGCGCCGCCAACCCAATGCTGCTCGCCCCGTGGATCCACGGCGTAGGCTTTGGCCTTGAAGAATCCGACTTCGGCCAACGGAAGCGTCAGCCGGCAAACATGGTCCCCGCTTTGGGGCATCGGAAGGTCCCGCCAGGAGGATCCGGCCAGGGGAACATTTTCGAAGTGGGCTTTGACGATTTCCTCCCGCTGCCGCGCCGCCCGTCCGAAATTCGTGCGCAGTCGGGCCTGCCAACCCGGGGGGACGCCGTGCAATTCGAGCGTCAGTCGGTCGCCGACATGCCGCACCATGCGGTCGCCGGCCGGGGGATTCATTCGAAGTTCCGCCATGGCAGTTATTGGGTCGGGATTTTGCGAAGGGATGGCCCCCCGAAGCAAGCGGCCCGGGCGAAAACCCGGGCCGGCCAGCATGAAAATTTGTGTTGGTGCAGGCCGGCGGCCGGCGGATATCCCGGGGTCAAATTGCCAGCCCGTTCAAAACGGCGGTGATGTCGGCGTCCGGCACGCGCTGGCCGGTGACGACTTCGCCGATGGAATTGGCGAGGACGAACTTCAGCTCCCCTTGGATGACTTTTTTGTCCAGCCGCATGGCGTCGAACAGGGCATCCCGCTTCTTGGGCGGCAACTTGAGTGCGACGGGCAGGCCGCAGCGCTGGAGCAGGTCGCGAACCCGGTCGGCCTCCTTTTCAGGGAAGCCCAGCATGCGGGTCGAGAGCCGCGCGGCGGCGACCTGACCGATGCTGATGGCCTCACCATGAAGATACTCGTTGTAGCCGGAGATGGCTTCTAAACCGTGGCCCAGGGTGTGGCCCCAATTCAGCGTGGCGCGGAGCCCGGTGGTTTCAAATTCATCCGCCCCTACGACCTCGGCCTTGATGGCACAGCAGCGGGAAATGATGGTCGTGAGCGAATTGGGGTCCCGCTTGAGGATCTTGTCCAATTCACGCTCGAGCCGCCGGAAAAGTTCGGCGTCCTTGATCACGCCATACTTTACGACCTCGGCGAGGCCGGACTTGAATTCGCGGTCCGGCAGCGTGGCGAGCGTGTCCAGATCGCAAAGCACGAGGCGGGGTTGATGGAAGGCACCGACGAGGTTTTTCCCGGCCTTCAAATTGACCCCAACCTTGCCGCCCACCGAAGAATCAACCTGTGCCAGCAGCGTGGTGGCCACCTGCACGTAAGCCACACCGCGGAGGTAGGTCGCCGCCAAAAAGCCCGCCAAATCGCCGACCACGCCGCCACCGAGGGCGATGATGAACGACTTGCGTTCGAGGCGCTTCATCGCCAGCTGGTCGTAGCATTCGCTGACGACCTTCAGGGATTTCGAGCTTTCTCCTGCGGGAACCGTCACCACGTTCGGGACGAATCCCGCCATCTTGAGGGTCCGGACCAATTGGTCCGCATATTTGGGGCCGACGTTGGAGTCCGTGACGATGACGCAGCGTTCGCCCAGCTTCAGCCGGCGGCAGTAGTCGCCAATCTTCGACAGCAGGGCATTACCGACGTGGATGGTGTAAGAGCGGTCACCGAGTGGCACTTGGACCGAACGCATGGGCGAACGCTATCAGGCGGCCCCGGGCAGGGAAAGCCCCGTCCGCGGCGATCAGGACTCCTCGGCCATCCGCTCGCGTGTGGCCAAACGGTCACGCAGCTTCTTGAGGGCCGCGGCTTCCAATTGGCGGATCCGCTCGCGGGTCAGTCCGAAATCGGTGCCGATTTCCTCCAACGTCCGGGGTTCGCCACCATCGAGGGCAAACCGCTCCCGGAGGATTTTTTGTTCGCGGGCGTTCAGCGTGTCCACCAGTTCGCGGATCAGCTCCGCGTTGGTCTCTTCACTGACCGAAGCCCAAGGCATCCGGGCGTTTTCATCCGAAATGACATCGGCCACGCGTCCCGAATCGGAGTCGTTGCCCAAGGGCGCGTCGAGAGAGGTGGTGCCGACCAGCGCGCTTTCCCGCCAATGGGCGATCTCGTCTTCCGTAACTCCAAGAACCACAGCGAGTTCAGACTCGCGGGCCGGACGTCCATGCTTGGCCTCGAACTGATTCTCGGCGCGACGCAACTGGGCAATTTGCTGCACCAAGTGGATCGGCAACCGGATGGCCTTCGACTGGTTGGAAAGAGCGCGCTTGATCGACTGCTTGATCCACCAGGCGGCATACGTGGAGAGCTTTGCGCCTTTCGTGGGGTCAAACCGCTCAACGGCCCGCATGAGGCCGATGTTGCCTTCGTTGATCAAATCCAATAGCGGGAGGCCGTAATCCTCGTATTCGCGGGCGATCTTAACCACCAAGCGAAGGTTTGCCTTGATCATGTGCTCGCGGGCCGCCTCGTCGCCGGCTTGGACGCGGCGGGCAAGTTCGATCTCCTGCTGCGGT
Organism: Verrucomicrobiales bacterium; assembly: GCA_040375265.1. GTDB lineage: Bacteria > Verrucomicrobiota > Verrucomicrobiia > Limisphaerales > UBA9464 > CAIWAH01. The sequence goes on along the minus strand of JBEISV010000025.1, from coordinate 14,083 downwards.
GTCAGCAGCGCGGTTTCGACGGCTTCGCGGAGATAAAGGCGCAAGGACGTGTTTTCATCCCAAGTGCCTCGCTCACGAACGGGCAACTGCGACGGTAGCTTGACGGTCGAGTCACGCTTCACCTCGCCAATGGGGGAGGCGTCAGGGACGATGACCACGTTGGCATCGCGCACATTGGCCGGATTGATCGTCAGCGGTTGGCCAGCGGCGGCCAAGGGCTTACTGACCACGGGCGATTTGGCGGCTTCCGGAGCCGCCTTGACGGAGCGGCGCTTGGGCTCGAGCGCACGAGTGGTCGCCGGCTTGGACTGTCGTTTGGCCACCTTGACACTCGTTACCCGCCGCGTGCGGGCAACCTTGCCCGGCTTGGTGGTTTTCCTGGTAATGTGTGCGCTCGCCTTCATATGTGCTCGCTTGGTTTGTTCTGCCGCCAAATTGTTCGAAACTTCCCGCACGAAAGTTGCCAACGGGCTGGTGCTGCCGGATTCTTCACCCGCCGACCAAGTCTAGCACCGGCTGGGCCATGTTCTGGACCGCCCCCAATGGTTTGGATGTTCAACAAATCGGTCAATTTTACTCCGATTTAAACCCGCGACCCCGCTTTCTCGAAAGTTTTGGTGTCATGCCGGCCAACCGGACAGCGCCGTGGTGTCACAGTTGGCCCACTGGACGGCTCAGGCGACCGCCGTCTTACCGAAAGTGCCTTGGGAATTGCTTCCCAACTTGTTCCGGACGTCGCTGACGACCCGTTCCACGGACAGGCCGTATTTGCTCCGTAGATAGTCAACGGAACTGGCGTGTTCGATGAACTGGTCTGGCCAGGCAACGCGGGTGACCGGCGTCTTGATGCCCGCCTCGTTGAAGGATTCCAGGACGGCACTGCCGTAGCCGCCAGCCAGCACGTGATCCTCCATGGTGATGACCAAGTCGGCCGCGTTACCGAAAAAGTGATGCACCGAGGCGTCGATAGGCTTGAAGAAGCGCGGATTTACGACCGCGACGTCGAACCCGTCCTTGGTAAGGATTTCGGCTGCCTGTTTCGCCAACGACAGCATGGGACCCAAGCCGAAAAGGGCCACTTTGCGGCCTTGGTCGTTGGCAAAGTGCTTCACAACTTCGGCTTTGCCGATTTCGACGACGGAGGCCTGTTCCTTGATGGCGACGCCTTCGGCGTTGCCCCGAGGATACCGGATGGCCACGGGATGATTCTGGAGCGTCGCCGTGAACATCATGTCCTGGAGCTCGTCCTCGTTGGCCGGAGCCATGCCGACGATCTCGGGCAGGCAACGGAGGTAGGCGATGTCGAACAGGCCGTGATGAGTCGGACCGTCGTTCGCGCTCAAGCCTGCCCGATCCATGCAGAAAATGACGGGCAGGTTTTGGAGGCAGACGTCGTGATGAATGCAGTCGTAGGCCCGTTGCAGGAACGTGCTGTATATGGCCACCACTGGGTGGAAGCCCATCGTGGCCATGCCGGCCGCGAAAATCACCGCGTGCTCCTCGGCGATGCCGACGTCGTAATACTGCTGGGGAATTGCCTGTTCGAGCAGCTTGAGGCTGGTGCCGGTCGGCATGGCCGCGGTGATGCCCACCACGTTTTTGTTCTGCTGGCACAGCTTGACCATCGTCCGCCCGAAGACGTCCTGCCACATTGGGGCCGTGCCGGGCTTCGGGGCTGGGGTTTGGCCGGTTTGGACGTCGTAAGGTCCCAAACCGTGAAACTTCTCGGGGTGCTTCAAGGCCGCCTCAAATCCGCGCCCTTTTTGGGTCAGGACGTGAATGACTACGGGCTCGTTGCAGGTCTTGGCAAATTCCAGGGTGCTGATGAGCTGCGCCAAGTTATGGCCGTCAATCGGCCCGAGATAACGGAGGCCGAATTCCTCGAAGAGCAGCGCCGAACCGTGCCCGCCGCGGCCGTCCGCATCCACCTTGCCTCCCGTCTGTTCCAGGCCGACCGCGTTGGCTACGCCCTTGAGCGCTTCCTCGGCCTTCTGGCCGAGCATGGAGACCAAGTCGCCCTGCGGCAGCTTCTTCAGCCAGTGACTGAAATCCTCGCGAATCCGGTTGTAACGCGGATTCGTCGTCAGCTTGCCCAGGTAGGTGGAAATGGCCCCGACATTCTTGGCGATCGACCACTCGTTGTCGTTCAGGATGCCGATGAACTTCTTCGTCGTGTGGGCGATGTTGTTGAGGGCTTCGAAGGAGATTCCGTTTGTCAGCGCTGCGTCACCAAACACGCAGACCACGTGCTCGCCGGTTTTCCGCTGGTCGCGCGCGGCACACATGCCCAAGGCCGCCGACAAGGCGGTCCCAGCGTGCCCGGCGCCGTAGCAGTCGTGCTCCGATTCGGTCCGGAGAGCAAAACCGTTCAGTCCGTCGGTCGTGCGGATGGTATGGAAGCGATCTTTCCGGCCCGTAAGGATCTTGTGCACGTAAACCTGATGGCTCACGTCCCAGACAAACTTGTCCTTGGGCGTCTCAAAACAGCGGTGCAGGGCGACGGTCAGCTCTACGACCCCCAAATTGGGACCCAAGTGGCCGCCATTCTTGGCGAGCTTTGTGATCAGCTCGGTTCGGATGTCCGCCGCCAGCTCCACCAGCTGTTCAGGCGTGAGTTTCTTCACGTGCGACGGATGATCTACCATGTCGAGATAACGGCTCATTCTTGTTAACTGTTCGTGGAAATTCGGCGAATTCCCGGCCGCTGCAAGTGGCCGGTCCGCTTCTTCAATCGGCCAATTCGGCTTTCCCGGCGTCCAGCGGACTCAATTCCAGCCGGCCGCCAAGGGTTTTCTCCAGCTTCTGGACCCGAACTTCGGCGTCGGCCAGCTGAGTTTGGCAATGCTGCGCCAACCGCGTCCCTTCCTCAAACCGGGTCAGCAGCTGTTCCAATGGCAATTCGCTGGTTTCCATCGCCTCGACGATGGATTCCAGCTTCTTCAGGGCCTCTTCAAACGGAAGCCCAGCCTCCGGTGAGGCGGCTTTCGCTACCTTGGACACGCGGCGGCAAACTAGGGCCATCGCCGGGACCTTGCCTAGCATTGTTTCAGGCGGGCAAACGGACCGCGTATCCGGGTAGGGACGGCCCCGAAACCTCCGAGCGGGGCCGGCGGTTCATTCTCCCCCGCCGTCGTCCCCGCGGCGTTCCCACTTGCGCAGGGCACGTTCGGGCAGGCTGCGGTCGGCGACGGCGTGATAGGCGCCGGGGCCGAAGTTGTCGGTGATTGCTGCTTCGAAGACGTTGGAAGGGGCGACGGAAAAATGGCTGTTCGGCTCCAGGTAGGCGACTTGGCCACCGGGGAGTTTCAAAGCGAGGAACAGGGTGACGGCGCCCTTGTGGGCTTCGATGATCGTGCGCGCGGTCTCCAGCTTGGCCCGGTCGAGCTTGTCGGTGTCGAAGCGCAGTTGGACTTGTTTGGTCAGTTTACGCGGCGCGTCGTCGAGCCGTAGGATGTCCTGGGGGAAAAGCTTCGGCTTGTCTTCACCGGTGCTGACCTCGGCCGTGATCAGCAAGGCGATGTTCGTGGCGAAGAGTTCCCGGAACTTGTCGTAGTTCTCGTTCATCGCGAGCAACTGCACCGAGCCGGTGAGATCCTCGACCGTGACCATGGCGTAGCGTTTGCCGGACTTTTTGCTGACGCCGTCCTGCACGCCGGTAACGAGTCCGGCGACGCGCGCCATGCCGCGGTTGGGCAGCGACGTCAGCTCCTCGATGGTATGGGTCGCGTATCGTTCGGCCGCGGGCAGGTAAGGCTCGAACGGGTGTCCGCTGACATACATGCCGAGCAGTTCCTTTTCATAGCTCAGGCGCTCGGAAACGGGCCACTCGGGCAGCACGACCGGCTTCTCGACCTTCTTCTTGGGGGCCGCGTCGAAGGCGTCGAAGAGCGAGCTTTGCCCTTTGGCCTTGTCAGCGGCCATGGAGGAAGCGCGAGCCAGCGCTTGATCTAGCATGGCCAGCAACGTGGCGCGGTTCGGGCCGAGATCGTCGCAGGCGCCGGCCTTGATGAGGCATTCCAGAACCTTCTTGTTCACGGCCCGGGTGTCGATGCGTTCGCACATCTCGGCCAGGCTGGTGAAGCGACCGCCGGCCTGCCGGGCTTCGAGGATGCTCTGCACGGCGACCTCGCCGACGCCCTTGATGGCGGCGAGGCCGAAGCGGATGCGTTCGCTCGTAGGAGGCCCAGCCTGGCCGTCAGATTGTTCGGGCAGCTTGCCCGAAGCGGGTTCGGGCAGGCTGGCAGCCTGCCCTATGTTGACGGGCGAGCTGCCCGTCCTACTCAGCGACGCGGGCGCGAAGCTCACGTCGGACTCGTTCACGTCCGGTCCCAGCACGGCGATGCCGAAGCCCTTCGCCTCGGCAATGTATTGCGCGAGCTTCGCCAGGTCGGCCTGGTCGTTCGTCATCATCGCGCACAGGAACTCCACCGGGTGGTTCGCCTTCAGGTAGGCGGTCTGGTAGGCGACGACGGCGTAGGCGGCGGCGTGTGACTTGTTGAAACCGTAGCCTGCGAACTTCTCCAGCAGGTCAAACACCTCGTTCGCCTTGGCCGCGGAGATCTGGTTCTTTTCGGCGCAGCCTTTCACGAACGTCTCGCGCTGCTTCACCATCTCCTCGAGCTTCTTCTTGCCCATCGCGCGGCGGAGCAGGTCAGCTCCGCCGAGGGTGTAGCCGGCGAGGATTTGCGCGGCTTGCATCACCTGCTCCTGGTAGATCAGGACGCCGTAGGTCTCCTTGGAAATGGGTTCCAGCAGCGGGTGCGGATACTCGACTTCCTTGCGGCCGTGCCGGCGTTCGATGAAGTCGGGAATCAGGTCCATCGGCCCCGGCCGGTAGAGTGAGACGAGCGCGGTGATGTGCTCGACGGACTGGATCTGGAACTTGCGGCACAGGTCGCGCATGCCGCCGGATTCCAGCTGGAACACGCCCAGAGTTTGCGCGTCGTTCAGAAGCTTATAGGTCTTGGCGTCCTCCAGCGTGATCTCGTCGAGGTCGATGGTGATGCCCTGAGTTCGCACGACGAGCTCAACGGTATTGCGCAGGACGGTGAGCGTCTTGAGCCCGAGGAAGTCCATCTTCAGCAGGCCGAGGTCGCCCACAGGCCCCATCGCGTATTGGGTCACGATGCCGCCGTCGTCGTCCTGCTTGAGCGGCAGCAGGTTCACGAGCGGCTGGGCGCCGATGACGACACCGGCCGCGTGAACGCCGGCGCTGCGGGCCTGGTCCTCGAGGATCAACGCGTTGTCCACCAACTCCTGCGTGACGGCCTCGCCTTGGTAGGCGGCCTTGAAGTCGGGGTTCTTTTCTAGCGCGTCCTTCAGGCCCCACTTCACGTCGGTGATCATCTTCGCGAGGCGGTCGCACTCGCTGAAGCTCAGGCCCATCACCCGGCCGACGTCGCGGATGACCGACTTCGCGCCCATCGTGCCGAAGGTGACGATCTGGGCGACGGCTTCGCGGCCATATTTGTTGCGGACGTATTCGATGACCTCCTGCCGGCGGTCGTCGGCGAAGTCGATGTCGATGTCGGGCGGGCTGACGCGCTCGGGATTGAGGAAGCGCTCGAACAGGAGCCCGTAACGGATCGGGTCAACGTTCGCGATCTCCAGCAGGTAGGTGACCATCGAGCCGGCCGCCGAACCGCGCGCCACGCAGGAGATGCCGTGTTGCCGGCCCCAGCGCACGAAGTCGCCGACGATGAGGAAGTAGGAGACGTAACCCGTTTTTTCGATGACGCCGAGTTCCAGCTCAAGTCGGTCGAGCAACGACTTGAGTGCGTGCTGGACGTGAGGGTGGGCGGAGTCTGTGATCAGTGAGTCAGTATTCAGTATGCCAGTGGGCGGGGCAGGGGCGGGCGCGAGTGTGGCTTCCAAGGGAGCCGTGGCGGCGGCGATGGCGTCCTCATAACGCTCGGTTTCATCCTGGTTCGCTCCCGTTTCATCGCGTTCCAGAATCTCCACCGGCGCCAGCGAAGCGGCTTCCAACTGACCACTGACCACTGAAGACTGATTACTCTGCTCCACAACCGGGAACAGGAACTTCAACCGCATCGGATCGCCGACCGACTCGACGATGATCTGCTTTCCTTCGACCCGGGCCGTGATGCCGTAACGCTTTTTCAGACCGTCGCAGAGCAGAAGGCGCAGGTAACCCTCGCGCGTCCACGTCTCGGGCGGCTGGAACACCGGATAATGCTCGGCGCCCTTGCCGAACTTGATGTCCACGTTGCACTGCTCGGCGACCCGGACCGTGTTCAGGACCGCTTCGGGCACCTCGGCGAAACGCGCCTTCATCTCCTCGGCCGACCGCAGGTAAAACTGCTGCGGCTGGTAGACCGACTTCGCCGGGTCGCGCATGGACTGCCGGCCGATGCATACGAGGCAGTCGTGCGCCTGCCAGTTGCTGCCCTCGACGTAATGCACGTCGTTGGTCGCGACGAGCTTCAGGCCGAACTCCTTTGCGTAGGGGATCAGGGCGCGGTTGACCTTGGCCTGTTCGGGAATGCCGTGGTTCTGGAGTTCGAGGTAGTAATTCTCCGGGCCAAGGACCTGCTTGAACCAGTCCACCGTGTCGCGGGCCTTCTGTTCTTCCCCCTTGAGGATGTGGTCCGACAGCTCGCTCGCGAGGCAGCCCGACAGGCCGATCAGGCCCTGCGCGTGCTGGGCGAGGATTTCCTTGTCGATGCGCGGCTTGTAATAAAAGCCCTCCAAGTTGGCGGCCGTGACCAGCTTCACGAGGTTGTGGTAGCCGACCTGATCCTTCGCCAGCAGCACTAGGTGATGATAAAGGTCCCGGGTGCCGGCGCCGGGTTTTTTGTCCAACCGACTGCCCGGTGCCACGTAAACCTCGCACCCGATGATGGGCTTCACGCCCGCTTTCTTCGCGGCCTGCCAGAACTCGACCGCGCCGAACATCGCGCCGTGATCGGTCATCGCCACCGCTGGGAACTGCAGCGCCGCGGCCTTGGCCATCAGCTTGTCGAGCTTACAGCAGGCATCGAGCAGCGAATACTCCGTGTGCAGGTGCAGGTGGACGAAATCGGCAGCCATGTAGGGCGGAAAAGGTTAGCCGGAGGCCGGGGAAGTCGAGCCGCGATTTGGGCGGGGCCTGACGAAGCGCTTTTCAAAGACGGAAATCGTCCGGCTGCTGCCGTAGATTCGCCGGCGGTGGGGACCGAAATCACGTGAAAATCCCAGTGACCAGCACACGCCGCTTGTAAGTCGACCGACGCCGTTGCCCAATCCGCTTGGCTGGCGCCGCATTTTCCGTGGTGGCCCGCCATTCCTCAGCATGTCATCCCCTGCCACTGCCGTCCCGCCGCCCGAACCGGTGCCTTCCCGCCTGCTTTCGCTCGATGCCCTGCGAGGGTTCGACATGTTCTGGATCGTCGGCGCCGAGGAATTGGTCCGGGGCCTGCAGAAATTCGCCGGTGACGGAGGGCTGCTGGGGCTCATCGCCCAGCAGTTGCATCACCAGGCGTGGGCCGGCTTCCGGTTTGAGGACCTTATTTTCCCACTGTTTGTGTTCATTGCCGGCGTTTCGCTGGTGTTCTCGGTGGAGAAGACCCTCCGGCAAACGGATCGCAGGACCGCAACGGTCCGGATCATTCGTCGCGCCGCCCTGCTCTACTTCCTGGGCATCCTGTATTACGGCGGCTTTTCCACGCCGTTTGAAAAGATCCGCCTGCTCGGGGTCCTGCAACGCATCGCGCTCTGCTACCTGTTTGCGGGACTGCTGTTCTGTTACCTGAAACCCAAGGCATTGGTCGGTGCATTCGTGGGGCTGCTGGTGGGGTATTGGGCGCTGATGTCATTCGTCCCGGTCCCGGGGCATGGTGCGGGGAACTTTGCCGAAGGCGCCAATCTCGCGAACTACGTGGACCAGCAATACCTGCCGTTGCGCAAACACGACGGCGACCATGATCCGGAAGGGCTGCTGTCCACGCTGCCGGCCATCGGCAGCTGCCTGCTCGGGGTTTTCGCCGCCCTGATCCTCAAGAATCCGGCGTTCAGCGACCGGAAAAAGGTCACCCACCTTGCCTTGGGCGGTTTGGCCTGCCTTGCGGCCGGCTGGTTGTGGCACCTGAACTTCCCCGTCATCAAGAAGCTGTGGACGTCCTCGTTCGTCCTCGTGGCCGGCGGCTACAGCTGCCTGCTGCTGGCGGCCTTCTACCAGGTCATCGATGTGTGGAAATTCCAGCGCTGGGCTCAGCCGTTCGTCTGGATCGGCGTTAACCCGATCACGATCTATTTCGGCGGAAAATTCATCGACTTCGAGGGCATGGCCAAGCTGTTCGTCGGCGGTCCGGTCGGTGCCGCCCTCGGGCAATACGGGGAACTGGTGCTGGCGCTGGCCTCGCTCGGCTTCGGCTTCTGGTTCCTGCGCTTCCTCTACCAGCGTAGAATCTTCCTTCGTGTCTAACGGTCGTGCCACAGCATCGGGTTAAATCGTCGGCTTAGCTCATGCGTTCCGGTGGGCGGTTTGCTCCCTCCGGCACCCGCGGGCTTGCCGGGCTGCCGCCGGCCGCTAGCGTCGGCGCGCGTCATGAAATTCCCCCGCCTTACCCCCATCGGCTGCGTCGTGCTGTTTGCCGGCGGCGCCTTGGCCGCGCCGCTGCCTCCCGAGTTGCGGTCACCGGTCGCGGCCTTACGGGCCGTGGCGGCGGAGGGCCGGGGTAACGTTGCCGCTAGTGCCGCCTTTCAGCAGGTGGTCCGGGCGGATGCCGCGGCGATTCCCGCGCTGTTGGAATCGATGGACGGGGCCAATGACTACGCCCTCAACTGGCTTCGTTCCGCCATCGAGACGGTGGCCCAACGCGACGCCGCCGGCGTCAAGGGCGTGCTGACCCCGCTGGAAGGATTTCTCCGCGACACCCGGCATCATCCGCGGGCCCGCCGGTTGGCCTACGAACTCATGGCCCGGGCGGACGCCGCCCAGGCCCAGGCGCTCTTGCCGGCGTTGCTCAATGATCCGAGCAATGAGCTGCGCCGCGAGGCGGTCCAGCAACTGACGGATTCGGCCGCTGCCAAGGCCAAGTCCGGCGACAAGGACGCCGCGACGGCCGGCTACCGGCTGGCCCTCGCCGCCGCTCGCGAGGCCGACCAGATCGAGGCCATCGCGAAGACGCTGGGCGAACTGGGCGACAAGGTGGACCTGCAAAAGACTTTCGGCTGGATCACGCGCTGGAAGGTCATCGGCCCGTTCGACAATGCGGGCGGCGCCGGCTTCGAGAAGGCCTTTGCGCCGGAACTGGGCATCGACTACGCCGCCGAGGCCGACGGGCTGAACGGCAAGGTCCGGTGGCGCGACTTCGAGTCGAAGAGCGAATACGGTCTCGTGGATTTCAATCAGCCGCTCACCGCCCTGAAGAGCGTCACCGGTTACGCGGCCGCGGAGTTCTGGTCCGACTCGGCCCGCCCGGTGGAACTCCGCCTCGGGTGCAAGAACGGCTGGAAGGTCTGGCTCAACGGCAAACCCCTCTTCGGCCGGGACGAATACCACCGCGGCGTGGAAATCGACCAATACCGCCTCGCCGCCCAGTTGCAGCCTGGCAAGAACGTCATCCTCGTGAAGTGCCTCCAGAACGAACAAACGGAGGACTGGACCAAGGAATGGGAATTCCAGATCCGCGTCACCGACGCCCAAGGCACCCCGATCGCGTCCGCCAAATGAAGATTCCCGGAACCCCAATCGCACCCGCCATGAAATCTTCCGTCTCTCTTTCCCGAATCCCGCTCGCCGCGCTGGCAATCGCGCTGGCCCTTTCCGTGCCGGCCTGCGCCGATGACTGGACGCAGTGGCGCGGCCCGTTTGGCAACGGCGTGGCAGCCGATGCCAAGCTGCCGTCGAAACTGGATGCGCAATCCATTGCCTGGACGATTGACCTGCCGGGCCGGGGCCTGTCCTCGCCGATCATCGTGGGGGAGCGCGTCTTCGTCTCGGCGACCAGCGGCGTGAAGCAGGACCGGATGCACGTGCTGTGCTTCAACCTGGGCGACGGTTCGCTCCGGTGGGAACGCCAGTTCTGGGCGACTGGCCGCACGATGACCCACGAGAAGATCGGTGGCGCTGCCCCGACGCCCGCCAGTGACGGCCAGCGAATTTACGCGTTCTATTCCTCCAACGACTGCGTGGCCCTCGACCTCGACGGCAATCTCGTATGGTTCCGCGGGCTGGGCCGGGATTATCCGAACGCGAGCAATTCCCTCGGCATGTCCTCCTCGCTCGTGGCGGCCGACGGTGTGGTGGTCACCCAGGTGGAGAACGACAGCGAATCGTTCACGGCCGGCCTTGATGCCAAGACCGGCGAGAATCGTTGGAAGCTGGACCGCCCCAAGAAAGCGAACTGGACTTCCCCGACCCTGGTGAAGGGAGCCGGCGGCAAAACCCTCGTTGCCTTGCAGTCCTCCAAGGGCCTGGCCGGTGTGGACATCACCACCGGCGCCATCGTCTGGAACTACGGCGAAGGGGCCTCCACCGTGCCCTCGACCACGGTGAGCGACGGCAAACTTTACGTGCCGTCCAACGGCCTCACTGTGCTGGAGCCGGGCACGGAGGCCGCACCGAAGCAGGTTTGGCGTTCCGCGCAACTTCGCCCGGGCACGTCCAGCCCGCTGGTTTTGGGCAACCGGGTGTTCACGATGAACGATGGCGGAATCCTGAGCTGCGGCGACGTGGCCGACGGCAAGCGGCTCTGGCAGTTGCGGTTGAAGGGGCCGTTCAGTTCCACGCCCGTCGCGGCCGGCGGGTTCATTTACTGCGTCAACGAGAAGGGCCTGCTTCAGGTGGTCGATCCGTCCCTACCCGAAGGAGGGGTTGTCAGCGACTTGGAATTAGGGCAGGAAGTGCTTGGCACTCCATCTATCGCGGCGGGTTCACTCTTCGTCCGCAGCGACCACAAACTATGGCGGATTGGCCGGGCGAGCGCGCTCTAGCGGGGGAATAAGTCTGGGGCGCTTTCGGCTGGCCTTCCGTGGCAACCACGGGGGATTTGGTGACACAACGGGCCAGCGGCGCGACACCGGCCGCGACTGGCGCAACGGGCCTGCCTCACGGGGCACCCCGGGCGCGGTCGCTTCTTCATTACAGTTGGACAGCCCTGCTGGCCTTGGCGGTCGGCTTGGCAGTCACCTTCGCCGGCTGGCGGGTGCTGGTGACACGGCATGATACCCGGTTGGACGACCAGTTGCAGCACCACGGCACCAACGTCCTGCTCAACTTCCAGAGCCTGACCGCCCACCGGGTTGTATTCCTCTACGGACTCCGCGGGCTGTTCTCGTCCCTTACCAATTTCTCCCGAGCCGAGTTCGAGCACTACGTGCGGGCGTCCGACTCGGAACCTTCTGACGACGCCGTGATCGACCTGGGCTACGCGCCGCGGGTGGGCGCGGCGGAGTGGCCTGCTTTCCGCGAGCGGATGCTTCGGGAGGGCTTTGCCACCGACTTCTTTCCGGAGGTTCCCCCCAGCCTGGACCAAGGGGAGTGTTTTCCCATCGCCTACTACACGGATCAGCGGACGAAGTCGGTCGTGCCGATTGGCTATTCCTTGAACGCCGAGACCAACCGGTTGGGTGCCCTCCGCGCCGCCTGTCGCACCGGCAAGGTCACGGCGACCGGCGGGGTCAGCATCTACTCCGCGGATGTCCGGCACGACGAACCGGGCTTCCTGCTTTTCGCACCGGTTTACGAAGGGGGTGGGAGCCAGCCCACCAACGCGGTCGTGCGCGGCGTGGTTTTTGTCTCGCTGTCCGCCCAGCGACTCTGGCAGGGCGCCGTCGGGGAATTTCCCGGTCTGGTGTTGCGCGTCTACGACGGCCGACATCCGGTTCGTGACCGCCTGATCTACGAGTCCGACGGCGGGGCCAACGCGGACCGGTTGCCGCATGTGTGGTTTTCCATGACCGGTCTGGGCCGTGACTGGACCGTGGCGGTCGTCCCGTTGCCGGATTTCCGGGCCCATTTCGGTCCTCTGCCCAACGGTTGGCTGGTGGCGGCGGGCGTGGCGGCTTCCTTCGGCGTTTTCGCCACCCTGCTCGTGCAGGCGATCGGCCGTCGTCGGAGCGATACCGACGCGCTCCGTTTGGCGCTTTCCGAGGCTGCTCTCCGCCGACGGGAGAAGGCCCTCGCCGCGATTGCCGATCTCGGCCCGCTCCTGGCGCGAACCCAGTTTGCCGGGGACCGCCTGCCCGCGGCTCTCCAGCGGCTCGGCGCCGCGGCCGCCGCGGACCGCGTCCACCTGCGGTGGGTGCACGACCTCCCCGACCAAGGCAGGTGCCTCTGCCCCGTGGCCGAATGGTGCGGCCTGGGCACCGCCTCGACCGCGCAGCATCCGGCCGTGGAGCGGCTGCCGCTTGCCGGCTGGATCGGCGACTGGTTCGAACGTTGTCGCCAAGACGGGTTGGTCATGGGCGCTCGGACGGATTTCCCGGCCGAGGAACGATCCGTGCTCGAAGCCACCGGCGTCACCTCGGTCCTGGCGATCCCGCTATGGGCGGATGGGCAGCCCGGCGGGCTGATCCTCTTCGAACGCTGCCAGGATGAACGGTTGTGGGAAGCCGACGAACTGGAACTGCTGCGCGGCGGCTGCCTCGCCTTGGGCTTGGCCCTGGAGCGCACCCGGGCCGAAGAGTTACTAGGGCAGGAGGCGGAGCGGCTCGCGGTTACCTTGGAATCCGTGAGGGAGGGAATCGTCGTCACGGATCCCGAGGGCCGCGTCCGCCTGATGAACCGGGTCGCCCTCGGGTTCGCCGGCAAGCCGTGGGATTACGCCCGCGGCCGCCTCGCCGCCCAACTGTTGCGCCTGGAGGACCCCACCGCGAAGTCCAGCGTCGGCACGTTGATCCGGCAGGCGTTGACTCTCTCGCACCCGGAAGAGGTCCCCACGGTATTCACCCTGCACCTAGTGGAGGGGCGGATCCTCTCCGTCTCCGTCACCGTGGCCGCACTGCACGTGCCGAACCAAGGCGTGGAGGGCGCGGTGCTGTGCCTACGTGACATCACCGAACGGCAGCGGCTCGTGGAGGAGCAGCTTCGTGCCAGCAAGCTGGAATCCGTCGGCCAATTGGCCGGTGGCATCGCGCACGACTTCAACAACCTACTGGCGGCCATGCTCGGCAACGTGTCGCTGGCCGGCCAGATGCTGGATACCCCGGACGAGCTGGAAACCTGCCTCCGGCAGACCGAGGCGGCTATCTGGCGCGCCCGCGGACTCACGCAGCAGTTGCTCACCTTCGCCAAGGGCGGCGCCCCCGTCGCCCGCCCGACCGACGTGCGAGCCGTAAGTCGGCAAGCCGTCGAACTCGCGCTCCGTGGCACCAACGTTCGCCTCGAACTGGATTTCCCGGCCGACCTCTGGCCGGCGGAAGTAGACCCGGGGCAGCTCGCCCAGGTATTCCAGAACCTGGCCCTCAACTCCGTCCAGGCCATGACCGGCCAGGGTCAGGTCTGGCTTTCCGCCCGCAACGTGCCCGCCACCGCGGCCGACCGTCCGACCAGCCTGCACGGCGACGCAATCTGCTTTGTCTTGCGGGACGCCGGACCCGGCCTCAGCCCCGAGGCCATGGGACGCCTTTTCGAACCTTATTTTACCACCCGCTCCGGCGCGTCCGGCCTGGGCTTGGCCACCGCCTACAACATTGTCCGGCGGCACTGCGGATTGCTCACCGCGGACGCCTCGCCCGGCCAAGGGGCCTGCTTTTCGGTCTGGGTGCCGGCCACTCTCCGGCCGGTGACACGCTCCGAACCGAAGCCGATCAGCCCGCTGGGCCAACTCCGGGGCCGCCTCCTCATCATGGATGACGATCCGGCCGTCCAGGCGGTGGCCGTGCAACTCTCCCGGCGGGTCGGCCTCGAAGTCGCCGCCGCCGCGCACGGCGAAGCGGCGCTGGACCTGTATCGGCAGGCCTTGGCCGAAAACCATCCGTTCCACGCGGTGCTGCTGGACCTGACCATCGTTGGCGGACTGGGCGGGCTCGACACCTTGCGGCGTCTCCGGCAATTGGATCCCGGGGTTGTCGCGGTCGTTTCGAGCGGCTATTCGAACGACCCGGTGCTCGCCAACTTCGAGGCCGAGGGCTTTCGCGG
>JBEISV010000553.1:0-3024 GCA_040375265.1 Verrucomicrobiales bacterium | reverse complement strand
GGAGTGGTGACGGGGCGTCAACCGGGGTCACGGACGACGGTTCAGTTCCGCGGCCCGGCGGAAAAAATCGGTCACGCCGATGGTGCGGTTGAACCATTCCCCGAATCTGGGAAAGAGCGCGGACAGCGCCAGTATCGGCCGGACGGGGTATCGGTTAACGATGAGTTCGGGCCGATCTTCCCGGATGGCCTGGATTACCGCCCGGCAAACCCGCTCCGGCGGACAGGCGCCCAGCAACGCCGGGGCGGCGCGACCGGTGGTTTCTTTCAGCCGGGTATAGATGCCGGCCTCGATGAAGCCCGGGGTCACTACCGACGCGCTGACGCCTGTGCCACGGTAGCTGGCCCGCAGCGACTGGGTGAATCCGACAAGCCCGGCCTTGGTGGCGGCGTAGGGTTCCTGGAAACCCGGACCCGCTTTGCCGGCCAGCGAAGAAATGTTCACGATGTGGCCGGTGCCACGTTCCAGGAGGTGCGGGAGCAATTGCCAGGACAGCAGCATGGGCGCCTCCAAATTGACGGCGATCACCTCCGCGATCTGCGACGCGGTCAGTTCGTGGTAGGCCCACGAATACTCGACGCCCGCATTGTTGATGAGCAGGTCCACCTGGCCGAAGTGGCGGCGGGCGCTTTCGATGACCCGCGTCCGTTCGGCGGCGACCCGCAGGTCGGCGACCAGGACTTCGGCCCGGACCGTTTCCTTCGCGGCGACGGCCTGCACCCGGGGAAGTTCGACGCCCGGATAGGCGACGAGCAGGAGGTTGATCTGCTCCGAAGCGAGGGCGTGGACCAAGTGGGACCCGAGGCCCCCACTGGCGCCCGTTAGAATCGCGGTCCGGCCGGCGAGTTGTTTCATGACGCAAAGGGAGGCGAAGTCCCCCCACGTTCGCCGGCCCTTTTAATGCGCGGGTTGGGACCCTGAGGGGAAGCTAAATCACCGGCGGTCTCCCGGGCCGGCGGCCCGAAAGGGCGAAGACCAAGGAAAATGCCGCGACCGCCCGCGTATCGGGGGAAATCCGCAGCCGGCCCGAATGTCGCTTGCCGGGCGGTGCGGGGCTCGCGTTTGATGGGCCTACCCTCCGATGAAAGCTCTCAAGAAAATCCTCCTGGCCGGTGCGGTTGTCGTCGCCTTGTTCGTCGTGGTCGGCCTGTTTCTCCCCAAGACCTACCACGTCGAGCGTTCGGCGGTGATCAATGCCCCGGCCGACAAAATCTACCCCTACATCTCCGCCTTCCGCCGTTGGCCGGAGTGGATTGCCTGGACCACCAACAAGTATCCCGACATGACGATGAAGTTCGGCGAAACTGACACCGGCGTCGGTGCCGGGTATTCGTGGGCCGGGAAATCCAGCGGCAATGGCGCGATCAAGTTTACCGCCTTGGAGCCCGGCAAGAGCATTGGCTACCACCTCGACTTCGAGAACGGCCAGTATCTGTCGGCGGGCAACATCAGCCTCGTGCCCGAAGGAGGCGGGACCAAGGTCACCTGGACCAACGGAGGGGACCTCGGTGCCAACCCGGTCGGCCGCTGGTTCGGCCTGTTCATGGACGGCATGATGGGCCCGGACTTCGCCGAGGGATTGGCCAATTTGAAGACGCGAGCCGAAGCCGCTAAGTGAGCCGAATTCGGCGCGCGCTCAGGGCAGCGGGGTTGTCCGCGCCGCGGTCACAAGGTGATACCAGTCCGCGTGGGAAAGGTTCAGCGCATCGGCCGCCGCGGTGGCGCGGATGCGGGCCGGATCGGTCGAACCGACGACGGGTTGGATGCCGGCCGGATGCCGCAGCAACCAAGCTAGGGCGACGGCTTCCCGGGTCACGCCCAGGGCTCCGGCGAGGCGGTCCAGCACCGCATTGACCCGGGTTGGTTCGTAACCACGTTGTCCCGGCAGCAAGCCGTGAACGTGGGAGCCCAGCAGGCCGCCGGCGAGTGGGCTCCATGCCATGGGCGTGATCGTTTCCGCCAAACATTGGTCCAAGGTGCCGTCTTCCAACGCAGCGATCTGAAGCAGGCTGATTTCAACCTGGTTGACCGCCAAGGGCAGCGGGCACAGCCGTTGCAGGGCTGTCACCTGGCTGGGACGGAAATTACTCACGCCGAACTCGCGCACCTTGCCGGCGTCGCGCAGTTGGACAAAGGCGCCGGCCACGGCGTGGGGATCCATGAGGTAGTCGGGCCGGTGGAGCATCAGCAGGTCGAGGGTTTCGATCCCCAGTCGGCGCAGCGAGCCCTCGACGCTGGTCACGATGTATTCGGTGCTGAAATCGTAGCGGACCGGCGTGCCCGCGGGTTCCCCGGCCCGCCGGATGCCGCACTTGCTGGCAATCAGGATGTTTTCCCGCAGGCCGGGCCGGGCTCGCAATGCCTCGCCGAAGATCTCTTCGCAGCGCCCGCCGCCGTAAATGTCGGCCAAGTCGAACATCGTGTAACCCGCGTCGGCCGCGGCGTGGACCGCGCGGATGCCGACAGCGCTGGTGGGTTCCGGCGGCTGGCCTTCGGAGCCGGCGAGGCGCCAGCAGCCGTAGGCCAGGCGGGAGGCGACGAGGGCGCTGCGACCGAGACGGAAGGTTTTCATGTGACGCGCGGAAAATGCGCCGGCGCCGACCACCGCGGAAAGTGAATTCCGAATGCCGCGAAATCCGATTCGCCGCCTCCAGCCTCTCTCCGTAAAGTGGCCGGGTGAATCGTGGATGGTTTGTCCTCGTAGCGGCCCTGCTCGCCCTGAGCGGGGCAACGGAGCTGGCCGGCAAGCCGCCCGGGGCCCGGCAGGAGGTTCAGCGGCACGGCGTGGTTTTTGAGGAGTGGATTCGCGACACGTTCTTCGGCGGTTACCCGCCTCCGGCCTACACTCAGCGTTGGGACATTCCGGCGAACGTGAATACCAACCACGGCGGCATTCCCGTGAATCCCAAGGCGGCCAAGTTTGGCACGCCCGTGGACTTGGGCGATGCGCTCCGGCAGTTCGACATCCAGGAACCGTTCCTGCTGATCGTCGGCTTCTGGCGGCAGGACGGCGCCGTGAAGCGG
>JBEISV010000296.1:0-5994 GCA_040375265.1 Verrucomicrobiales bacterium | reverse complement strand
GGCCTCGAACTGGGAGGTGTCGCCGGGTTTCTCGCCGGTCACGGTGTTGCCCACCGGCTTAAAGGTCAGGGTTTCCTCCTTCCCGCCCACGGTCGCCCGGAGCGTGAAGGCATCGAGCGGCACCCGAACGAAATTCTCCGCGTGGGCGTCGAGGATGTAGGCGGTCAGCTTGCCGCCGGCCTCGTCGCGCACAAACTCGACATTGCCCTGGTGGGCGCCCAATTCCACGAGCGTGCCGCCGTGCGGCGCGGTGTGCGCGTGTCCCTTGCCATGGTCATGGCCGGCATGCTCATCATGCTCGGTGCAGCCGCTCACGACCACCGCCATGGCGCCAGCGAGGGCAAAGGCGAGGATCTGTCCGGAGTTTCTCATGTGCGCGTTAGATGTAGCAGGGTGCACCGGGAATTCAAAGCGACAGGTGGCTGTTCTTCGCCGTCCGGCACCGACCCCGGTCCCAGGGTGGGCCGCACCCCGCCGGGTCTCGAAACATTCCGGCACCCCGGGTTCGCGCCGGCCCGGTGAACCTTTAGCTTCCGCCGTGTGAACGGATCCGAATTCATCCGCGACCTGGCAGTGGTGACCCTGGTGGCCGGGGCCGCCGGCTGGCTTTGCCGCCGACTGGGATTGTCGGCGGTCGTCGGCTACCTGGCGGCCGGCATCGTGATCGGGCCCTACACGCCGCCGTTCCAGCTCGTCGCCAGCAAGGAACGGGTCGAAATGCTCGCGGAGTTCGGCCTGGTGTTCCTTATCTTTTCCGTGGGTCTGGGACTCAGCCTCGGCCGATTGAAACGCCTCGGGCTTTCCGTCGCGCTGGGCACGGCGATCAGCGCCTTGCTGGTGCTCAACCTGTGCCGGCTGTTCGGCGCGACGCTCGGCTGGTCGTCCACGGAAAGCCTCTTCCTCGCGGGCATGCTCATGGTGTCGAGCTCGGCCATCATCGCGAAGGTCCTCGAAGAACTGGGCGCGCTCCACGAACGGTGGGGCCAGCTGGCGCTGGGAATTTCCGTGCTCGAGGACGTGGTCGCGGTGGTGATGCTAACACTGCTGACGTCGCTCGTGAAATTCGGCGGCGCCCAGGCCCCTTCGGTCTGGCCCATGCTCGGCAAACTCAGCGCCTTCGTGGTGTTCCTCCTGTTTCTGTCGCTGCTGGTGGTGCCGCGCCTGCTCAAGGCCCTGGCCCGGGAAGGAGCCGGCGAATTGCGGACCCTGCTGCTGGTGGGGTTGATGCTGGGACTGGCGTGGCTGGCGACGGAAGTGGGCTATTCGCTCGCGCTCGGCGCGTTTGTCCTCGGCGCCATCGTCGCCGGCACCCGCTACAAGGCGGAGGTCGAACGCAGCTTCGAGGCGCTCCAGCAGACCTTCGGCGCGGTGTTTTTCGTGGCAATCGGCATACTGTTCGACTTCAAGCTCCTGCTCAACGCCTGGCCCCTGGTCCTCGCGGTCTCGGTGCTGGTCCTGGTGGGCCGCCCCCTCGCCTGCACCCTGGGCCTGCTGGCCGTCGGCAATCCCAATCGCCAATCCATCCAGGCCGGGCTGGCGGTGACGCCCATCGGCGAATTCTCGTTCGTCATGGCCCAGTTGGGCGTGGCGTCCGGCGCGGTTCCACCGTCGTTTTCCGCCATCGCGGTGGGCGTCAGCCTCGTCACCGCGCTGGTGTCGCCGGCAATCATGCGGCGGTCCGGCCCGATCGCGGAACGCCTGGAGCGCAGCCAGCCTCGTTGGCTCCGGGAGGGCATCGCCTCCTACCACGAACGCCTCAGCCAGTTGGCCAGCCGGCAGAACTCCAACGTCGTCTGGCAACTGACCGGGAAACGCTTCCTCCAGATCGCGCTCCACCTGCTGTTCCTGAGCGCGATGCTCCTTTTCTGGCAGCCCGCCTACACGGCGCTCGCGGCCGTTGTGGGCGAGGACATCCTGTTTCCCAAAGGACTACGGGTGCTGTTCTGGACCGGCTTCGGCACACTGATGATCGGGCCCCTGATCGCCCTGTGGCGCAACCTGGAGGCCGTCGTGATGATCCTGGCCGAAGGCGCAACACGGGGCCATCCTCGCCGGCCCACGCTCCAGCCGTGGCTCGAACGCGCCCTCAAGCTGATCGTGGCGCTGCTCCTCGCGGAGTGGCTGCTCACGCTGCTGCCCCTCAGCGGGGCGAATCCCTGGCTCGTCGCCCTGGTGGCGGCCGTGCTGGTCATCGTCGCGACGTTGTTCTGGTCCCGGCTGCTGCGTTGGCACAACCGGGTGGAAGGTGAACTTCGCAGCCAATTCCGCAGCGCCTCCAATTCGGCCGCTTCCGCCGGCGTCTCCCTTTCGCTGCTGGAGCAGCCGGCGAGCTGGAACCTGGCCTTGGAAGAGGTTTCCCTGCCGCTCCAGTCCGCGCACGCCGGCCGGCGCATCCGTGAACTCGGGCTGCGGGCCCAAACCGGCTGCTCGATCATCAGTCTCGACCGCAACGGATTCGTCGTCACCAACCCGGGGCCGGACGAAGCGGTCTTTCCCGGGGACCGGCTCCTGCTGCTCGGCAGCCCGGATCAACTGGCCCAGGGCGAACGGTTCCTGATGTCCGGCATCCGCCCGGCGGAGGGCGCCGAAGCCTTTGCCGAACTGTCCAACGAGACCGTCGTCTGGCCGGAGCGGCATCCGCGGTCGGGCCAAACCTTGGCGCAACTCAACCTGCTGCGGCAATTCGGGGTGCTCGTCTGCGGCATTCGCCGGGGAGCACAGCGGCTGGTCCTGCCGTCCGCCCACGAAGTCCTGCTTGGCGGCGACCGACTGCTCCTCGTGGGCAACCTCAGCAGCATCCGCGAGTTCCAGCGTTGGCTTGCGGAAACCCAGTCGTAGGCGGCATTCCGCGGTTGCGCATTACCCATCGGCGGGCTTACGAAAGGCCCATGTCCCCGCTTTCGCTGAACCGGCGCCGTTTTATCCGTTCGTCCGCCGCCCTGGCCAGTGCCGCCGCCTTGCCGGCGTGGTTTGAGGCCGAGGCCAAATCCCTGCCCCGTCCCCGCGTCCCGCTGTCGCCCAACGACCGGCCGGCCGTGGCCCTCATCGGTTGCGGCGGCATGGGCCGCCACGACGCCAGACTGGCCTCCGAATTCGGCGAGGTGGTGGCCTTGTGCGACGTGGACGACGGCCGGCTCAACGAGGCGCAAAAACAGCATCCGGGCGCCAAACGCTACCGCGACTTCCGGGACTGCCTCGAACATCCCGGCCTGCACGCCATCATCAACGGCACGCCGGACCATTGGCATACGCTGATCAATCTGGCAGCCATCCGCGCCGGGAAGGACATCTATTCCGAGAAGCCGCTGACCCTTACCATCGACGAAGGCAAACGCCTGGTGAAGGCCGTCCGCACTGCCGGAACCGTCTTCCAGACGGGCAGCCAGCAACGAAGCGATAAACGCTTCCGGCTCGCGGTCGAACTGGTGCGCAACGGCAGGATCGGCAGGCTGAAGCATGTCACCACGTCGTTGCCCTCGGGCCCGCACGGAGGTCCGTTTGTCCCCAGCGAGGTTCCCCAGGGCTTTGACTGGAACGTCTGGCAGGGGCAGACGCCGGCAATCCCCTACGTCAAGGAGCGCGGCCACGGCAGCTTTCGTTACTGGTGGGAGTATTCAGCTGGCACGCTCACCGACTGGGGCGCCCACCACAACGACATTGCCCTGTGGGGCATGGGGTTGCCGCTGGATGAAGCCGGCCCCGTCGCCGCAGAAGGACATGCGCTGCGGGATCCCGTGCCCAATGGCTACAGTTTCCCCAGCACCTACTACGTCCACTTCCGTTACGCCAATGGTGTCACCCACACCTGTCGCTCGGTGCAGACCGAAGGCGGCTCCGGCAACGTCATCGATCCGAAGACCCCACCGGCCCAGATGCCCAATGGCGTGTTGTTCGAAGGCAGCGACGGCTGGATTTTTGTCACCCGCGGCCGAATCGAGGCCAGCACCCCGGCGATCCTCGAGGAACCCCTGACCCGCCGAACTTGGACGGCCTATGCCAGCGACCACCACATGGGCAACTTCTTCGAATGTCTTCGCTCCCGGAAGCCGGCGATCTGCGAAGCCGAGGTCGGCCACCGGAGCGTCAGCCTCTGCCACCTTGGCGCGATCGCGATCCGCCTCGCCCGGCCGCTGCGCTGGGATCCCCGGCAGGAACGCTTTGAAGGCGACCGCGAGGCCAACGGCTGGGTCGCCCGGGAACAACGCCGGGGCTTTGATTACGCCTCGGTTATCTAAATTGGGTAGCCATCGCGGCAACTTGGGAGTCCAGCCGTCCTTTTCACCACGATCCTTAGCCAACATTAGGCAATTTTTGCTTGCGATCCTGAACGCTACTTTGCTATCCCCTGACGCAACGGGTAACGCAAGCAGCTTAAACCTTTACCAAAAGACAATGAAATCGATGAAAACTCTTCTCGCTGGTTTGCTCGCCGCTGCTGCGGTGGCGCCGGCTTCAGCCGCGATTGTGAACGTGGCTTGGTCGTGGAACGGCACCGCCGGCAATGCCAACGGGGTCATTCAGGTCAACTACACGGTCGACGGCGCGATCTCGACCGGCACGCTCCTGAGCTTCGTTGCTGACGGCAACACCATCACCCCGGCTACTCTGGACAATTTCTCGTTCACGTTCTCCGGCGGCGGGACCACTGCGGTTCAAACCTCTCTTTCCACGTTCAGCATCACCGGAGGCGATTCACTGAACACCAGTTTCAACGGAACTCAAGGTGGACCTTGGGCCCTGTTTGATGATGACGTGCTCCTCTCCAACGCAGGCGACGCTTCTCTCACGCTCACCGTGGTTCCTGAACCGGAACTGATTGGCGCTGTTGCGGGGCTCGGGTTGGTTGCGTTCGGGTTGGCCCGCCGCAAACTGGTCAAGGGCTAAGATTCCTTCCAGACGATTTGGGCTGCCTTCCGAGGCAGCCTTTTTTTTTGGACGAATCGTCCAGGTTACCGCCCAATCGCCCCACCCGATGAAAGTGCTCATCCTCGCCGCCGGTTACGCCACCCGCCTCTATCCGCTCACCCTGACCCAGCCCAAACCGCTGCTGGGCGTGGCCGGCAAGCCGATGGTGGACTACGTGTTGGACAACTTGGTGCCGATTCCCGGGATCGACCGGGTGATCATCGTCACCAACGCCAAGTTCGCCGGTCATTTCCAACGCTGGGCCGACGAATATCGGGCCACCAAATCCCAACTGGATTTCACCATTGTCAATGACGGCTCCACCGACGACACGAACAAGCTCGGGGCGATCGGCGACTTGAATCTGGTGTTGGAACGCGAGCAGTTGGACGACGACCTCGTAGTGGTCGCCGGCGACAACCTGTTCAGCCAGTCGCTACAGGAGTTTGGGACATTTTGCCGGCAGAACGCCCAACCCGTCTTGGGAACCTTCGACGTAGGTTCGCTGGACCAAGCCAAGAAATACGGCGTGGTCGATGTGGATCCGGCCGGTCGGATCACGAGTTTCGTGGAAAAGCCGGAGCAGCCGGCCAGCACCCTGATTGGCATTGCGCTCTATTACTACCCCCGGGCCGTCCTGCCGTTGATCAAGCAGTATCTGGCCGAAGGCAACAACCCGGACCAGCCGGGCCGATTGATCCAGTGGCTCTATCCCCGTATGCCGGTGCTGACCTGGGCCGTGCCCGGCATCTGGTATGACATCGGATCCAAGGAAACCTTGGAGGAGGCAAACCGCATCTTCGCCAAGCGGTAAGCGAGCTGGCTGCCCTTCGCCTTTCGCCATGAAGCAACCGGCTGCGCGCCGTCCTTCCGCTCCGCCTGCCTCCGTCCCCATTCTCGACGTCCAAGGCCTGACCATCGTCCGGGATGGAACCACAATCCTGCGGAACGTCGCCTGGCAGGTGAACCCCGGGGAACATTGGGTGATCTTGGGCGCCAATGGCTCGGGCAAGACATCTCTCCTTGCGGCCTTGACCGGCTACCTGATGCCCACCGCGGGCGAGATTTCGGCGCTGGGCGAGCGTTACG
>JBEISV010000210.1:0-7640 GCA_040375265.1 Verrucomicrobiales bacterium | reverse complement strand
GGACCTCGATGGTCGCATCGTTAATTCGGGCCTGAGCGTTTATGGCAACAAGGGTTCAACCGACCAGCACGCCTACGTGCAGCAGTTGCGCGAGGGTGTCGCCAACTTCTTCGCCGTGTTCATCGAGGTCCTTCAGGATCGGGCCAGCGCAAGCATCGAAGTCGAACCCGGCGCAACTAGCGGCGATTTCCTCAACGGCTTCTTCCTCGGCACCCGCACCGCGCTTTACGAAAACGGCAGGCAGAGCGTGACCCTGACCGTCCGCGACGTCAGCCCGTTCACCGTCGGGATGCTGATCGCTCTGTTCGAACGCGCCGTCGGGCTCTACGCCTCGCTGATCAACATCAACGCCTACCACCAGCCCGGTGTGGAAGCCGGCAAGAAGGCGGCCGCGGCAGTGCTGGGCTTGCAGAATCGGGCCGTGGCTCACCTCGCCGCGAATCCCGGGAAGAGCTTCGGCGCCGCCGACCTCGCGGCCGGTATCGGCCAACCCGACGAGGCGGAGGCTGTGTTCAAGATCTGCACGCACCTAGCAGCCAATGGCCGGCGCGTCCGGATCACCTCAGGCGCAGGGCTGTCGGTTCAGTTCAGCGCGGCGGTCTGAGGCTCGACTGGGAGAAACGAAAGAGCGCGAACGAACCGTTCGCGCTCTTTTGCTTTTGGATCAGCGACCTGATTGGACCGCTGTCACCCGGACGCTTCCGGCCTACTTCACGCCGGTCAGGCAGAGCGAAACGAAGCGCCACACCCGCACCGGCAAGGCCGGCTTTTCCTCCAGCGGTTGCAGGTCGGGCACCGCCGGATGCACCGGCTGCGGGAAGGCGATCTTCGAGCGCAGCAGCAGGGTGCCGAGGCACAGGTCTGCCAACGGGAACACAACGTTGAAGTTCTTGTGCATGTAGCGGTGATGCAGGATGTGGTGGCCGTTCAGGCGGAAGAACACCCCGGACCGCTCCAGCCCGCGCTTGCGGGGCAGATGCATGCACCAGTGCAGGTATTCGTAGGTCGCGTAGTAGGCGCCGGCGGCCACCCAGGCGCCGATGGCGATGCTGCCGTGGCCCAGGAACCACGCGACGAGCGAGCCCGGGGTCGAGCAGATCGCGATCAGGAGCGGACCGTTCCACCACGCCATGGGGATCGTCTCCTTGTCCTTCTCGTTTTGGAGGTGGTAGCTCTCGTCACCCCGGAAAATGCCGTGGTGGACGACCGCATGGGCCTTGAAGGGGTAGTCGAACTTGCCGACCGGCCGGTGCATGACGAATCGATGCACGGCCCACTCGATGAAGGAAGTCACGATGACCGTCCCGATGAAACCAAATGCGATAAACTGAAGCAGACTCACGACGCGCGACAGTGGCACGGAAGGGCCGTGGCAATACAAGGCTGAATTGCCGGCTCTTTGGTGACAATTCCGCCGGCAAATCCGCTCAGCTCATGCGCATCGGCATGATCACGTAGAGGAACGGCACGCTGGCCTTCACCACGCCGGGGCTCAGTTCGTCGATCAGCTCGAACGCGATCTCGTCCGTCTCCAGCGCCTTCAGCGGGTCCATGAGGTAGGCCGGATTGAAGGCGATGGCGAAGTCCTTGCCCTTGTAGTTGATCGCCAGGTTTTCGCGGGCCTCGCCGACTTCCGGCGTGTTGGCCGTTATCGAGAGCTGGTTGCGGCTGAAGCCGAGCTTCACCGAGTTGCTCTTGTCGCTGGTCATCAGCTCTGCTCGACGCAGGGCGCCGAGGAATTCTTCGCGGGGCAGGCTGATGCGTTCCTGGCATTCGCCGGGAATGACCTGCCGGTAGTTCGGGTAGTTCCCGTCCACCAGTTTGCTTATGATCAGCACCCCCATCTGGCCTTCGCCGGCGGTGGTGAAGGAGACTTGGTTTTCCGAGTATTTCAGCTCCACCGAACCCGCGCCGCCCAGCAGGCGGTTGACCTCGTTGATGGCCTTGGTCGGAACGATGAAATCGGCCTGCGCCTCGGCAGAGATCTCGGTTTCCTCGTCGGTCAAGGCCAACCGGCGACCGTCGGTGGCAACGAGCGTGACCTTATGGTCCTTGAGGCTGAAGAAGATGCCATTCAGCACGTAACGGCTCTCGTCCGTGGAGACCGCGAAGCTGGTCTTGCGGAGCATCGCCTTGAGCTTTTCCTGCGGCAGGGACACGGCGCGGGCTTGCTTGAAGCTCGGCAGCGGCGGAAATTCCTCGGCGGCGAGACCGTTGATCTTGAAGAATGAGGCGCCGGCTCGGACGGAGCAGACCGCCTTCTCGTCCACGTCGAGCTCGATCTCGGATGCGGGCAGTTCCCGGACGATGCCAAAGAGCTTCTTGACCGGCAGCGTGGTGCGCCCGGGCCGCTCGACGGTGGCTACCACCGAGCAGGCGATCGTGACGTCGAGGTCGGTGGCGGTCAGTTCCAGGTGGCCGTCCGCGGCGGACAGCAGGACGTTGGAAAGGATCGGCAGCGTGGTGCGGCTACCGACCACGTTTTGGACTGCCTGCAACCCGGCGAGCAACTGCTCTTTGGCAATCGTGAGTTTCATTGGCGCCCTTAGTATTGTGTTCCTTCAGAGAGAGGGAAGCTATTAGTAGGGGGTGTGAGCAAGTCGAACAACTACGGGCGGTGCCGGTGAAATTGGCGCGAAACTGCGTTTTCCGATTGTGAAGAAGGACCGGGGAAGTCCGGACAAGTGTCCCCAAGGGGTTCCCCGGGGTGGTTATTCAGGTCCAATCCACCTTTATGCCGGGGTTATCCAGACCTCCGGGGGTAGCCTGGGTGAGGACGCTCTAAACTTTGGTCCACAACCCGCCGATGAGGTGAGAAACCAGCCATGGTTTTGTCATGCCGCCCCTTCGCGATTTGCCGATCAAACGGAAGATCACTGCCATTTTCCTGGGAGTGTGCGGGGCCGCGCTGGCCTGTTTCGCGGTCATTCTCTTCGCCTTTCAGTGGAGTGAGATCAGGTCAGAGATCGTTGGCAGCGTCAGTGTAGCCGCGAAATTGGTCGCCGATCATGCGGCGCGCTCGGTATCCGAAGGCAAACTGACGGAGGTTAGCGACCTGTTGGATTCGTTGGCGACCGCCCCTGAAATCAGGGCGGCGGTGGTCGTGGACTCTGAAGGAAAGACATTGGCCAGTTTTGGGAAGGGTGCGGAAGTGCCGCAACTGACTCACCTCGAGGGCCAGATGGTAGCTGCCGGCGAACTGTATCTGACCGAGCCTATCCAGTGGCAGGGCCGCCGACTGGCGAGTCTCCACCTTAAGGCGGACTACAACGATCCGGCCATGGTGTTGCTGCGGAGCTTCTGCGTGGCCCTCTGCGCCGCCTTTGTCTTCAGCGCAGGGTTCACCCTGCTGTTGCTCCGGCCCTCGCTGCGGTTGCTCGTCGAGCCGATCCAGCAACTCGCGGCGACGGCGGCGAAGATAGCCCAAAGCCAAGATTTTCGGCTGCGGGCGCCCAAGCATTCCAACGATGAGCTCGGCCTGCTGGCGGATACGTTCAACCAGATGCTGGGTCAGGTGGAAGCCCGGGAGGCGGCCTTGCAGGAAGCCGAGCACCGATATAGGCGCCTGTTCCATCGAAGTCCGGTCCCGATGTTGGTCGTTGGCATAGCGAACCAGCGGATCCTTGCAGTCAACGAAGCGGCCGAGGAGCTTTACGGATATCCTGAGGTGGAGTTCCTGCGCCTGGATACGCACCGGCTCGGACTGGCGGGCTGCGCCTGCGAATTTGGGTTTGCGGCGGCTCCGGCAGGGTCAACCGACCCGGTCGAATGCCAGCACCAGCGGAAGGATGGCTCGGTGCTGTTGGTGGAGTTGACGACCCAAACCCATGATTTCGCGGAGGAACCAGCCCAACTGGTGCAGGTGATTGACATGACCGAAAGGCGGCGGGCCGCCACAGCGCTGCGGTCGAGCGAGGAACGCTTCCGGGCGGTCGTCGAAAACTTGACCGAGGGACTCCTGCTGCACGACGCCTCGGGAAAAATTCTCTACGCGAATCCAAGCATGGCCGAACTGGTCGGCTGCACTTCGGCCGAGCTGGACGCCCTGTCCGCCCGGCAACTGCTGAATCCGCCGCAGGGCGCGGCGCTGGCTTTTGAACGGCAGCAATACGAGACCGAGCTCCGGCGCCGAGACGGCACGGCGGTGAGCGTCGCGATCAAGACCTCGCCATTGACCAAGGCCAACGGCGATACCATCGCAACCGTCGCGGTCGTCACCGACCTAAGCGCCAGGAAGGCCGCTGCTGCTGAAATAGCCCAGAGCCAGGCCCGCTTGATCGAGGTCTCCCGTCTAGCCGGCATGGCGGAAGTGGCCACCGGGGTGCTCCACAATGTCGGCAACGTGCTGAACAGCGTGAACGTGTCAGCCACTGTCGTTGGCGACCGGCTGCGGCAATCCCGCATTTCCGGGCTCCAACGGGCCGTGCGGCTGCTGGAGCAACACGCCGGGAACCTAGGGAAATTCTTCACCGAGGATCCGAAGGGCAAGTTGCTGCCGGATTACCTCGGCAAACTGTATTGGCAGCTCGACAACGAACGGAACGAACTCGTCGGCGAACTCGCGGGGCTAACCAAGAACCTCGGCCATATCAAGGAAATCGTCGCGATGCAGCAGACCTACGCGAAGGTGGATGGCCTGACGGAAGCGGTCAGCCCGGCGGTGTTGCTCGAGGATGCGCTCCGGCTCAATGAGGAGTCGTTGGTGCGGAACAGCGTAACCGTGGACCGCGACTACGACGCCACCGCCCCGACGGTGACGGTCGACAAGCACAAGGTGCTGGAGATTCTCGTTAACCTCATCACCAACGCCCGGCACGCGGTATGCGACGCGGCCCGGCCCGACCGCAAGATCCGGGTCCGCGTGGCCCAGACCTGCAACCGGCGGGTCAGCGTGGAGGTCCAGGACAACGGCGTGGGCATTCCCCAGGAAAACCTCGTGCGCATCT
Organism: Verrucomicrobiales bacterium; assembly: GCA_040375265.1. Classification (GTDB taxonomy): domain Bacteria; phylum Verrucomicrobiota; class Verrucomicrobiia; order Limisphaerales; family UBA9464; genus CAIWAH01. The sequence continues at coordinate 2,694 of JBEISV010000210.1, read as the reverse complement.
TCCAGCATGGCTTCACGACCAAGAAGAATGGCCACGGCTTCGGCCTCCACAGCGGCGCGCTCGCAGCCCGGCAGATGGGCGGCAGCCTGACCGTAAACTCCGAAGGCCCGGGCCAGGGCGCCACCTTCAAACTGGAACTGCCGGTCGGCGAGACCAAGCCGTCCCCGAACTGAAATCCACCGGCCGAGCCGGCCCCACTTCCCCGCCACCATGAGCTTCCAGAAATCCTGCCGCATCCTGATCGTGGACGATTCCCCCCGCATCCATGAGGACTTCCTCAAGGTCCTGGGGGCCGACCCTGGCGCGGCGAGCGAGACCGCGGCGTTGGAATCGCAACTGTTCGGCGACGAACCGAAGCCGACCCAAGAGGGGGCGCTGAAGTTCGACATCGATTCGGCGCTGCAGGGGGAGCAGGCGTTGGAAATGGTGAAGCGGGCGGAGGAACTGGCGCAGCCGTATTCGGTAGCCTTCGTGGACGGTCGAATGCCACCGGGTTGGGATGGCTTGGAGACAATTGAACGCCTGCAACGAGTCTCGCCGGACTTACAGGTGGTTTTCTGCACCGCCTATTCCGACCACTCGTGGCAGGAGATCCTCGACCGGGTGGGCAAGAACGACAGCTTCGTGGTCCTCAAGAAACCCTTCGACAACCTCGAGGTGCAGCAATTGGCCCAGACGCTTGCCCGGAAATGGTTGCTGGCCCGGATGGTCAACAGTCACCTCGACCACCTGGATAGTCAGGTGGGCCAACGCAGCGCGGAGTTGAAATCGGCCAATGCGGACCTGGCGAGGGAGATGAACGAACGCCTGGAAGCCGAGGCGCAATCGCAGGAGCTGGTCGAGCGCTTTGTAAAGGTGTTCGACGCCAACCCGATGCCGATGTCCATCCTGTCCACCAAGGACCTGAAGTATCGCGAGGTGAACGAAGGCTTCCTCCGGCTGTTCGGCCTGCAACGCGACCAGGTCATCAACCGCACGCCGGCAGACCTAGGCGTCTGCCATCAGGAGCAGCTCCGGGAAAGCGTGCTGCAACCGCTGCTCGCCGGGGAAACGGTGCGGGAACGGCAGCTCAAGTTTTGGCACCGGGGTGGCCATGGCCGGATCGCCGAAGTCTCCGCCGACCTCCTGGAATTCGGCGATGAAACCTGCGTGCTGATGGTCACCCAGGACATAACCGCGCGGTTGGCTCTCGAAAGCCAGCTCCGGCAGGCCCAGAAGCTGGAGGCCGTCGGCCAGCTCTCCGCGGGCATCGCGCATGATTTCAACAACCTCGTGACCATCATCATGGGCCACGCGGAACTCCAGTTGGCCACCGCCCAACTGACGCCGGATCTCAGCGCCTCATTGCACCAGATCAACGCCGCCGCCCAGCGTGCCGCGGGATTGACCCGACAACTGCTCTCCTTCAGCCGACGCGAGCCCGGCACAACCGAGGCGGTGTCTCTCAACACCCTCATCGATTCCGTGGCCCAGATGCTAGCCCGCCTGCTCGGCGAACACATCGAACTTCAAGTGACCTGCCCGGTGGACCTCCCGTTGGTCGAGGCCAACGGCGGCGAGCTCGAGCAGGTGCTGATCAACTTGGCGGTCAACAGCCGCGACGCGATGCCCAAGGGCGGCCGCCTGCGGATGGCCGCCACCGCCGTCCGGGTCGACGCCGGCTGGGCTAGCCGCAATGCCGAGGCGCGCGAAGGGGCCTTCGTATGCCTCAGCGTCATGGATCAGGGCACCGGCATGGATGCGGCCACGCTCAAGCGCATTTTCGAACCCTTCTTCACTACCAAACCGCCCGGCAAGGGCACCGGCATGGGCCTGGCCTCCGTGTTCGGCATTATCCGCCAGCATCGCGGCTGGATCGAGGTTGAGTCCGAGGTGGGCAAGGGAACGACGTTCCGCGTCTTCCTGCCGGTCAGCGAACGGAAGGCCGAGGCCGCGAAGGCGGTCGCCAAGAACGGCCCGGCCAACGCCGCCGGGGCGACCATTCTGCTGGTTGAGGACGAGGAGGAACTACGGACGCTCGCGCGGCGTTTGCTCAGCCGGAATGGCTTCACCGTGCTGGAGGCCCACGACGGTCCCGGCGCGCTCAACGTCTGCCGCGAAAGGCACGGCAAGATCGACGTGGTGCTCACCGACGTCGTCATGCCGGGCGGCCTCTCCGGCATCGAACTGGCCGAACAACTCCGGGCCGAACAGCCCGCGCTGCGGGTCGTGTTCACCAGCGGCCACAGCGAGGACCTGCTGAATTCCCAGGGCACGTTCGCCGAGGGCGTGAACTTCATCCAGAAGCCCTTCACCCTCAGCTCCCTGCTGCACACCCTGCACCGCGTGCTCGCGACGAAGGCCTAGGCGGTCAGCCCGGAACCTGGCAGACACCGCGGTGAAGGGCGACGGCCTCGCGAACCCGGCGGCTCCAAGCCAGGAACAGCTCGCGGGCGGTTTCGGCGGCGGCCTCCTCCGGGACCCGTTCCTCAATCACCACCGCAGCCGGCAGCCAGTCCACGGCCAGGTGGCGTTCCGGTTCCGCAAGGCGGACCGGCCGGAGAAACGCATCCATTTCCACATGCATGCGGCCGGGTGTCTCCACGTAGGCGCCCTCGGCGGCGGCGACCACCTCGAAGGGGCCGAAGGCGGTGGGAATCTCATCCAGAGTCTGGCGGAACGATGTGCGATGGGTCATGGCGGGTGTTTCCTTTG
>JBEISV010000185.1:0-8387 GCA_040375265.1 Verrucomicrobiales bacterium | reverse complement strand
GAAGTCCGCTTCCCGCGGCAGTCTCTGCTCATTGATCAACCAGCCGCTCGCCGAACTGGCGCGCAACCGCAGCCACCAGGCCCCGCCCGGATGGGCCTGGGCAAACGCGTCCATGGCCGCCCCGGGGAACTGCCAGTGCGCGCACACACGCAGAACGGATCCCGCGCCGTGAGCCAGAGTAAACCCTGCCCCGGGAATTCGGCGACTGGCATCGCGGGAACGGCGCCAACCGTCCCGCCGGGAGCCGGCAGAACCAACACAGGGGCTGCCGCGGGAACCGGAGCCGAGTCGGAACGCAGCCCGGCAGGCGCCGGGATCGCGCCGCCGGCCCAAGAAACCACTTCCGCTTCGGGAGAAGCCAGTCCCTGAATCAGACTGGAATCGACTCGCACCGGCGGCAGCTCCGGTCGGTCACCGTCCAGCAGGATGGCCGGGATGGGTGGCACGACCCGCGCGGTCTTGGATCGGGGTCCATCCGCAAACAACTGAGGCACGCGGCGCATCAGTTCTTCGGCGATGGACGTCTTCGCAGCCAGGGCGGCCGGCGGTTCCGGCACGACCAACTCGGCTGCGGGCAATGGATTGGATCGCTTCGCCGGCACCTCGGCGGATTCCGGTGCCGCCGTTGTCTTCGCCACCGCCTTGGCCGGTGACTTGGCGGGTGGGCGCGACGGCTTCGCGGCGTTCTGGGCCTTGGTTGGCTTCGGCGCGGACCGGACGCGACCAGCGGGCACGCGAGCGGGACTTGCCGGCTTCACCTCGACCACCGCCGGGACCACGGTCGGTTTGATCGGCGCCGACTTTGCCACCACCGGCGCTGGAATCGGTAACGGCGACTTGGCCGCCGCCTTCGGCTTCGGCGCCGCCACAACCTTGGCCGGCGCTTTTTTTGCCACCGGCTTAGGAATCACCGGCGCCGGTGGAGCGGGGGCAATCTTGGAAGCTTTGGCCGGCGCGGCAGCCTTCTTGACCGAAACGGCCGCCACCGCCGGGGTAGGCACCGCCTGGGCAACTGCGGAAACACCTTTGGCGGCAACGGGCTTTGCCTTGCTCGCTTTGGGGGCCTTCGGGGCGGGTTTCGGCATCGCCACCGGCAATTTGGCCGCGGGCACCTTCAGCAACGGAGCGACGCTGGGTTTGGGCGGAGCCTTGGCAGTGGCTTGCGTCGCTGCCTTGGCCGGCTTCACCGCAGCTTGGAGCACGGGCTTGAGCACCGGCGGCGAGACCTTGGCCGGAGCGGCCGCGGGTGCGGGCGGTTTCCGGGCCACGGGCGGCTCGGATGCGGGCTGAGACGGACGTTTCCGGGATTTCGGAGTCATGGGGAGAAATCCAACTGACGGCGGGGGATGTTGCCGTCCGGCGCAGCTTGCGGCGCGGCCGGCGGGGCTGCAACCGGTTTCCCAGGCTGGGTTCGGTGTTTGGGTTGGCTTGTCACCCATCGCCGGACTACTAGTGGGGCGCATGAAGAACCGTCACGCCGTCGCCGCGCATTTCGCCGGCACGTGGGATGAAGCCCGCGTGCAGCGTTGGGCCGAAGGAGTCCGGGCCCGGCTCGAGGCCCCGGCCGTGACCTTGGGGATTTTGTTCATGACGCCCGACTTCTTCGAGGTTGCCGCGGAGGTGCTGGAAGTGGTCCGCCTGCACGCGCGGGTGCCGTTGTTGGCCGGTTGCTCCAGCCAGAGCCTGATCGTCAACGGCGAAGAATGGGAAAACCAACCTGGGCTGGCGCTGCAATTGTTCCACCTGCCTGACGGGGACATCCGCGCCGTCCACCTCGACCAGGCGGCGATGCAGGACGTGTCGGAACCGGCCGAATGGCACGGCCTGACGGGGCTGGCACCGGCGGCGACGAAGGGTTGGCTGATCTTCGCCGACCCGTTCAACGTGGACGGCGAATCGTGGCTCCGGGAGTGGAACACGGCGTATCCCGGGATCGCCTGCGTGGGCGGCCTCGCCTCGGGAATCTTCGAGGAGCAGCGGACACAGGTTTACCTGAACGGCGAAGTCTTCGAGGAAGGCATCGTCGCCGTGAGCGTGAGCGGCGGCGTGAAGCTGGAGTGCGTCATTTCGCAGGGCTGCACGCCGATCGGCGCTCCGTGGACCGTCACCCGCGCGGACCGCAACTTCATCCTCCAGATTGCCAACCGGCCCGCCTACAGCGTGCTGGTGGACACCTTCAACGGCCTAACCGACGCCGAGAAGGAGAAGTCGCAGGGCAACCTGTTCGTTGGGTTCGCGAGCAGCGAATACCGGGACGAATTCCAGCGCGGGGATTTCCTTGTTCGCAACCTGCTCGGCGCGGACCCCAGCAACGGCGTGATCGCGGTCGGGGCCATGCCGCGGACCGGCCAGACGATCCAATTTCACCGGCGCGACGCCGCGTCGGCGACCGAGGACATGAATGCCTGCCTCGCGTTGGCGCGGGAACGGTTGGTGGACGCGACGGTCTACGGCGGCGTGGTCGGCATCTGCAACGGCCGGGGCAAACGGCTGTTCGGGAAGCCAAATCACGACGCCGGTCTGATCCAGGAACAGCTCGGGCCGCTGCCCTTGGCGGGCTTCTTCTGCAACGGCGAACTCGGGCCGGTCGGGCCGAAAAATTTCCTGCACGGCTACACGGCCTCGCTGGCGCTATTGGTCAAGACAGGTGACAGGTAGGCGACGTCCGATGACACTCCGGCCTTTGCCGATGGAGCCATCAACATTGCCAGTCACGCCGGCCGCGCCGTTGCCGGAGGATGCCTACCGCCTGACTCCCGACATCATGCAGCGGCTGGACCTGACGGCCATCTACGGCCAGTCAAATCCGGTCGAACTGGAGCTGGGCGCGGGCGACGGTTCATTCCTCATCCAATACGCCACGCTCCGGCCCGCGGTAAATTTCCTCGGCGTCGAACGCCTGATGGGCCGGCTTCGCAAGATCGACCGCCGGGCCCGCAAGGACGGGTTGACCAACGTGCGCTGCCTGCGGCTGGAAGCCTCCTACGTGCTGCGATTCATGGTGCCCGCCGGCAGCCTCACGGCGATTCACGTCTACTTCCCCGATCCGTGGCCGAAGCGGCGTCACTGGCGCCGGCGTTTGGTCAATGCCGCCTTCACCGAGCAGGCTCGCCTGGCGCTGGCCGTCGGCGGAACCGTGTTCCTCCGCACCGACGATGTCGGCTACTTCGAGCAGATGACGCAGGTGTTTGCGGCCAATCCGGCGTTCGCCAAGGTGGAGGAACCGCCGGAACTCCTCGCGGTGAAGACGGACTTTGAACAGCTGTTCAACGGCCAAGGCATCCCCACCAACCATGCCGCCTACCGCCGGATCTCCTGAGGGACGGGGGGAAGCCGGATTGGCGCAGGTGAGTTCTTGCCGGGGGGCAGAGGCATCCGCACGTTAACCGCATCATGTCGGTTCGCAGTTTTGTCATCGCCCTGCTCGGATTCATGGCCGTCGCCCTGCCCGGTTTCGGCCAGTCGGCGGACGCCCTCAACGAACGGCAGCGGACCGTGCTGAACGGACTCGCCCGGGACCGCTACACCGGCCGTTGGATCGAGCTGAACACCAATCAGCTCACCGCCATGCATCGACGGGCCGAAACCTACCTGACGGACCTGCGGAAGCATCACCGCGTCGGCGGGCTGATCGTCAGCGCGCGGTTCGCAGACACCAACCGCACCGCCGTGACCCGTTACGAGGCGACGCCGGACAGCGCGGCGTGGACCGCAGTTTCGCTGGCCGCCTACACGTTCCGCTACGTCGTCACGCGTGACACCGAGATGTTCAAGGACCTCCGTGCGTCCATCGACGGCATCGATCGGCTCCTCAGGGTGAGCGGCAAGCCGGGCTACCTCGCCCGGTTTTCGGCTCGCGCCGACGACCCCGCCTATCGGCCCGTTTATGCCACCTGGGGGGGCGCCGATCCGGTCCGGAGCGGCTTTGGAAAACTGGCGTTCTCCGGTAGTGGCGATTATGGCAACGAGGTCTGGCTCGGCGGTCCGTCCCGGGATCATTACGCGGCCGTGAACTACGGTCTGATGACCACCTACCAACTGGTGCGCGACCAAACCATCCGCAGCCAGATTTCCAACACGGTGACGTTGATTTTGAACCGTCTGGAAATGGATGGCTGGCGCATCGACGACGGTCAGGGCAATCGCACCTACGTCACCCCGTTGCTTCGGGCCGCGCTGCTGCGGAGCGGTGCCACGATCAATCCCGCGCGTTTCCGGAAGGAATTCGAGCTCCGGGCGGCCGAATACCTGAAGCTGCCGCCGCCGTCGGTTCTCCAGTATTCGGACTACGCCCCGAACATCTTCAACATGGCGAGCCTCAACGTGCTGTGCCGGCTGGAGATCAACGAACCCAGCCGCAAGCTGCTATTCCAGGAACGGCTCACGGAAACGATGCGGCAGGCCGAATCACACCTGAACCCGTTCCTCGCCGGCTGTTACCTGGAAGGCTTCGAGAAGATTCCCTCGAGTTCCGCGCTGCTGGTGACCTTCCAAGGCGTGCTCTACGAATTCCCGGATCCGCCCCGCTGGGCCACCCCGGTGGACCAATCCAAGAACCGGGAACTCAACTTCCTCGACGCCAACGGCCAGCGGTGGTCGAAATTCACCCTCCAGTTGCCCGAACGTCCTCCCGCGGCGTTCCAGTGGGCCGCTTCGCCGTATCAGCTCGCGGGCGGCGACGGGACGCTGGTGACTCATCCCGGGGTCGACTATCTCGTCGGCTTCTGGATCGGTCGGGACACGTCGCTCATTCCCAGCGAGGACTACGTTGCCATGATGCCGGAACGCCGGCGGACTACGGTCATCTCCACCAACACGCCGGCAGTGACCAACCGACCGGCCCGCAAGGCAGCGCCTTAACCCCGCAGGGCCTCGGCTTCCTTGTCGCGCAACTTGGCGAAGTTCCCCTGCTCGCAGCAGGTGACAAACGTCTCGGTCACCGTCTTGAGGTCCTCCCACCGCTTGCGGATCGTCTTCGCCTCGCTGGCGTCGATGTGATTGTCCCCGGCGGCATTGGCGATGACCGCCAGCAAGTCGGCGAACTCCTGGACGATCTGGTTGGTTGCCGGGATCAGGAAGTCCGGATGGGAATGGTGGGTTTTCGGATTCTTGACGTAGAAGCCGCCGGCGCGCTGGCAAATCCAGTGGATCACCCGCGGGTCCTGCGTGCTTTGGATCAGTTGGTCCACCCGGTCCAACGGGTTGGCCGCCCCGGTGCCCAGATCTTCATTGGGAGTCTCCGCCCACTTGTAAATGAGGGAAAGGGACAGGCCCATGTCGGCGGCGACTTGCTTGGCGCTGGTGGTCTTGAGGACTTCCCGGAGGAGTTCGTGGGACTTCATGGGCAGGGTTCGACCGGGGTGAGACCGCCGGTGGGAAAATTGAGGAGGCTTCTCCGCATGGTGCGCGATACAGGTTTCGAACCTGTGACCCCTACCGTGTCAAGGTAGTGCTCTACCACTGAGCTAACCGCGCCCGATGCGAAGCGGGCGAAAGGTAGGAATCCTTCCGGCAGGCGCAAGGGTTTTTTCCCCCCGCAACTGGCCGGGCAGAAGGCGCTTGCCGCGGCCGCTGAATAATCTTAGTTTGCAAGCGTCAACCTTCCCGACGTGAACGCGTATGGTCCAGAGCCCATCGGCTCGGCCGGGATCCGACCCTGAGGGCGCCCCGCCGCGACACGTTGCATTTCCCACTCCCAATCCTCATGCGTGCCATGAAAACACTCCTGCTCCTGCCTGCCCTTTTGGCAGCCTTGGTGACCGGCTGCGAACCGGCCGATAAAGCGGTGGCCGCGGAACCGGCGCCCACGCCGGCCGTCGCCACCGCTTCGCCGACCGAGCCAAAGGCCGCGGCAGTGGTCAAACCGGTCCCGGCGACCAATTCACCTGCGGCCACGGCCGCAGTCGCCGAGGCTCCGCCCGCTCCACCGGAACTGCCGGCGCCGGTCCAGGACATCGTGCAGCTCGCGCAAAGCACTCTGGGCGAACAGGTTCTGGTTGATTTCGTCGCCACCATCGAGAAGCCGTTCACGCTTACCGCCGAACACGTCATCTACCTCAAGGATCTCGGCATTCCGGAACCGGCAATCGCCGCCCTCCTGAAACGCCAAGTTGAACTCGGCGGGGCCGCAGTGGAACTGCCGCCGGAGGCACAACTCGCCGACGCCTCCGAAACCAACGCGCCGGCGGGGCCCAAGCTGGCCCTGACCAACGCCCCGGGGGCCAACGTGGGTTTGGCCGCCGCCCCTGCCCCACCTCCCCCGCCATTGCCCAATGCACCGACCGCCGGCGACACCCCGGGAGCAGCCCCAGCGCCGGCGCCTGAACCTCCCGCCGCGGTCAACTACAATGTCTTTTACAATTCACTTTCTCCCTACGGCACCTGGGTGGAAGTCAGTGACTATGGCTGGTGCTGGCAACCCACGGTGACGCGTATCAACGTCGGCTGGCGGCCTTACAGCGACAACGGCCGTTGGGTCTGGTCGTCGTCCGGTTGGTATTGGCATTCGTATTACTCGTGGGGGTGGGCGCCGTTTCACTATGGCCGGTGGTGCAACGTGGCCGCCCGGGGCTGGTGCTGGGTTCCCGGCACGGTCTGGGGCCCCTCCTGGGTAAGCTGGCGCCATTGTGACGATCATTTCGGCTGGGCACCCTTGCCGCCGGCCTGCGGTTGGTCCTCGGGCATTGGGCTCACCTACCACGGCTCCGGGGTTTCCCTGGGTTTCTCGTTCGGGCTCGGTGCAAACGATTTCTGTTTTGTGCCCCGCGGTCGCTTCTACGACCCGCATTGCTACCGCTTCCGGGCGTCCCACCACGACCTGACCGGGCTCTATCACCGCAGCACCGTGGTCAACAACTACGTCGTCAACAACAACACCGTCATCATCAACCAGGGGGTCGGCCGCGACGTGGTCCAGAAGCATACCCGCGACGAAATCCGTCCCGTCGCGTTGGCGGAGGCGCGCCGGCCGGTCAGCGCCCAGAGCGTCGCCTTGCGGGCCGGCCGGCCCACGGAGCGGCTCGAAGTTTACCGCCCTGCCCTGCCCGCCAACGCGAGCGCCGTCGCCAGCCGACCGCCGGCCACGGTGCTGGCACGCCAGGAAGCGCGGCCGACGACCTTCGCGTCACGCTCCACCGGAACCAGTGTCGGCAACGGAATTGCGGCCGGTCGTCAATCGCCGGCGGTCATCGGCCGCGGTCAGGAAATCGCCCCCGCCGGTAGTCGCAGGGAGGCCCGCCCCGGCAACGTCGGCACTGGCAACCCAAATGCGACCACCCGGCCCACGGCCGTTACCCGCCGGGAATCCCCGGTCGCCATTACGCCCCGCGGCAGCCAAACCGCCGGCCGGCCGACGGTGACCACGGCCCCCGGCACCACGGGTGCCGCCCAATTGCACGGCCGCACCGAGACCCGGCCCGCCGGCGTCGCGCCGGCCACCGACAATTTCCCAGCCTCAGTCAGCCGGCCGGCCACCGGCGTGCGGACGGAAACCCGGCCGGCCACGGTGACGCCTCCGGGGGCGAGCATCGCCCCGTCCGTGGTGCGCCAAGTGCCGGCGACGGCACCGAGTCGCACGGAAGCCCGCCCGGTTCCGCAACAGCAACTGCAAGTGCGCCGCGATACGCCGGCCGTCCAATTGCAACCCACGGCTCCGGGCGGTTCCAGCTACTCGCGGCCGGACATGACCACCCGCTACACCCCGGCGCCGATGAGCCGCCCGCAGCCGAGCTACACGCCGGCGCCGGCCCAACCCGTCGCCCAGCCGCGCTACGAGGCCCGGCCGCAATATCAGCAACCGGTCCAGCGCAGCGTGCCGCAGGCGGCTCCGGCTACCCGCAGCTATTCCGCTCCGGTCACGGCCAGCCCTGGCGGCGGCGGTGATCGCTCGGGCGGATCCCGGCCGGCCCTGCCCCGCAATCAACCGCAATAGGCCGCCCCGCTCGGCACCTCCAAATGAATGCGCTGTCCGCCCGTGCGTTGGCCCTTGGGGCGAACGGACGTCGTTTTGCGGCCCTTGGGATTATTCCCGTGGTCGCCGCCCTCGGAATGGCCCGGGCCGCGGAAATCCCGGCGGGCTCACGGATTCTTTATGAAACCGGCTTCGAACCCTTTGAGGGCTTCAATGCCGAGAATGACTTGGCCGGTCAGAGCAGTTGGATCGGCTATGCCACCGACTTGGCTGGAAAATCAGTCGCGTTGGGCGGCAACGGTTTGTTGCCCGGGCCCACGGACGGATTCTTCGGCCAGGTTGCCTATATCGGCTTCAACGCACCGGCCGTGACTGCGGACTTCAACGTCTGGCGGCCCATCAATCTGGCCCCCGCGGGCGGCGTGTTGCCGGTGGTGCAGTTCACCGTGTCGCTCCAGATTGAGGCCTCGTCCGAGGG
>JBEISV010000328.1:0-5463 GCA_040375265.1 Verrucomicrobiales bacterium | reverse complement strand
GGCGGGTGGCGACCCGCGGCGACGTGGCGGGCCGGTTGGCGTTCGCCGCCGGCCTGAGTCCCGACGGTCGGGAAGCCTCCTTGCTCGTGAGCAATTTCGCCGATCCGCGCGGGGATTTTGTCCTGCAATGGCAAGGCTTCGCATGGACCGGCGGGGTTACTGCGGAGGTCCGCACCGTCGGGACGGAACAGGTTTTCGCCACGGTCAGGACCAATGCTCTCACCGGCTACCAGGCGTCGTTGCGCTTGTCGCTGAAGGCGCCCGCGGTCGCCTGGGTCCGTCTGCGCCCCACCGACGGGACGGCGGCGCAACCCCTGCTGACCATCACCTCGCCGGCCTCGCGGTTGGTGTTCCAGCGCAGCCTCGCGGGCGACGCGACGATTCCCGTCGCGGGCACGGCGGCCTGGCCCGGCGCGACCGTGGAGGCGCGGTTGGTGGACGTTGCTTCCGGCAAGCCCGGGGTCTGGACGGCGCTCGGGAGCGTCCAGGTGGATCACGGTTTCCAGGGGCAACTGCGCGCCGCCGCCGGCTGGTATTCGCTCGAGGTCCGGACCCGCGGCGACGGCGTGACTGCGTCCGCCTCGGTCGGGCGTGTGGGTGTCGGCGAGGTCTTTGTCGTCGTCGGCCATTCGGTCGCGCACGGCGGGGACATTAATCTCCCGGGTGCATCCGATGACCGGGTCAACACCATCGCGCTGCCCGTGGGCGACCGGGAGGCCGAGCGTCGCTATCAGGCCACCGGCGACCCGCAATTCCTGCCTCCGGCCGTCGGCCGGCAGTTTGGGGACCAGGTTCGGCCCGCTCCCGCCGGACACGGCCCGTATTTCTGGGCGGCCTTCGCCGAGCACATCGCCCGGGCCCAAAACGTCCCGGTGCTCGTGTTGAACGCGGCCTTCGGCGGTAGCAGCTTGGAGCATTGGGCGAAATCCGCGCGCGGGGAGCCGTTTGCCCATCCCTTCGTGAACGCTTCGCTCCGTATGCCCTATCGCCGGTTGGAACACGCGCTCTCCCAATACGGCGCGATCACCGGCGTCCGCGCTATCCTGTCCGACCAAGGTCAGAACGACTGGCCGGAGCCGGACGCGGAGAAGATCGCGGCGAATTATGCCGCCTGGATCGAACAGGCCCGGCGCGATGCGGATTGCCCGCACCTCGCCGTCGTGGTGAACCGCCAGTCACCCCCCGGCGGCAACGGAAGTGTCCGACGCGTTCAGGAGCGCATGATTCGGCAGCATCCTTACTGCTATCCCGGCCCCGACTACGATTCCTTGGGGACCGCTGACCGAACCGACTCCGTCCACCTCAGCGCGACCGGCGCTCGCGAAGCGGCCCGCTTCTGGGTGGAAGCGCTGGGACCGCAGTTCTTCCAGACGGTAATCCCCATGTCGCCGCGGTCGCCAGCGCCTCGTTGAAGTGAAGTCCGGAGAAAACAACATGGCGAGTAATGACCGGAAAGAGTGGATCCAGCTCACTGCGTTTTCGGCTGACCTCCCGACCTTGGGGCCGAATCGGCCATTCTTGCCTCCGTCATCAATTGCCGGAACGCCTCCCGCGTGAAGGCATAGGTCTTCCCCAGCCGCATGCGTTCTTCCGCCGGCAACTGGTTTGGCTCGAATCGTGAACCCAGAAATCTCCGCAAGGGAAGCAGGAGCAGGGCGACCGTGAGGATCGCCTGGAGGATACGGTATATGACCGTAGTGCCCGTCGATTCCGGGAAAACCCGGTGGCCCATGTAGAACGGGAAGATGAGGATCAGGCCGGGGATCGAAATCCAGATGCCGGCCTTGCGGAGGATGGCCAGGTGCATTCGCCGGGCAGGTGCGATCAGGTTTGACTGGAACCAGCCACAGCCCGGACATGGCACCGGATCGATGGCATGTTCAAAGGCTTCTTCCAATCGGGCCCGAGCCTGGGCGGCCGCGACCCGGTCAGCCTGCCCGCCCGATAGGAACAGGGGGTTCACTTCGCTGCCGGTCGCGGAGCGGGTCGAGATGTAGACGTAGTCCAGCCGGCATTTTTCGCAGCGCACCTCCTGAGGACGGCTGGCCTGGAGCGTGCAGAAACGTCGTTCTCCTACGGGAATGAGCATGGCCGAAGTAAGTTGCGTCAGGGCTTTTCGGTAGCGGACACGACCGAACTGCCGATGAAAAGCCGCAATTTCCGCCCGGAAATGGATGGAGAGAAAGGCGTGGCGGGCATCGTTCACCATGCGGTCTAGGCCCGGAGCAGAAGCCGGAACTGTCCTCTACGTCGGCTTCGCGGCCGGACTTGGATCACCGCGTCCCGTGCGACCACACCGTAACCGATGACGTCCATCCTTTCACTCGCTTGCCACGGTTCAGCGCCAGGACTAGAAGCGGCGGCGTGGCCGGGAAAAAGTCATCCATGCTGACAGTTCAAGCCTGCCTTTCGTTTCTGTCTCTAGCCGCCGCGGCCACGCTCTGCGCCCAGCCGTCCCTCTCGCTGACGGGTCTGTTTCCCCCGTCCGTGGACCACCGTCCGTTCCAGTCGCCGGTGAAGTCCCAGGGAGCGCGAGGAACCTGCACCGCATTCTCCGTGGCCGCCGTTATGGAAACCCTCGACGGGATTCCCGCCGATCTCAGCGAGCAGGCGGCCTACGGCTACCTCAAGCTCCAGGAATTGGGCACCGGCGACGTGGGCGCTGGTGGGTTGCTGGCCAACTACCCCGACCTGCTGAGCAAGGCGGGCTTCCTGCACGAAAGCGTGGCGCCCTACGAACCAAAGTCGGGTCTTTGGAGCAAGGACGACAGCCAGCTGAAGAAGTATCTGGTGGAAGGCAAGACGGGCATCGCCGACCTGGTGAAGCGGGCGGGATCCACCCGATACAGCGCCGAGCCCCAGAACATCGTGTTCCTCAAGGACGACGAGGCCCGGGACATCAACACCATCAAGCGACTGCTGACAACCGGCCATCGGGCGGTGGCCGTGGGCTACACGCGCCTCTACGCGCCTTACTGGTCACAATTCAAGTCAGGGGTCATCACGCCTTCCGAAGGCTTCCTGTTCGCCCTTGGTGACCAGGCCTACAGCCTCTCCGCCGCCAGGGCGCTCCGCCCCCGCCTCATTGACGAAGCCATCGCCGGCAAGGTCGCAGTCCGGCTGGCCCACCCGGACCAGCGGGATGACTACGGCGGGCACGCGGTGACCGTGGTCGGCTACACCGCCGAAGGATTCATCATCAAGAACAGTTGGGGGCGGGGCTGGGGAATGCAGGGCTATGCCATCGTGAGTTACGATTACCACCGGCTGTTCTGCGATGAGGCCCTGGCCGTGACGGAACCCACCATCTACGTGAACCCCGGGGCTGCGGAGCTTCGTCCGACGATCTACCTCAAGAGCCGGCCTGCGGGGACAGGCACGAACAGCCTCCTGCGGTTATCCCTGTTTGGTCCGCGTGAAGGCGGGCTGTCCGCGATCCGCAGCCTGCGGTTCGAGGTCTATGAGCAGGACTCCGGCGGGATGCGCAGCCGGTTGGCGGAATTCCCACCCCCCAGTGCCGTGGGGCCGGCCGGCATCGGTTTTCCGATTGATGTTCTCCAAGGGCGGCGTCCAGCGACGGAAGGTTCCAACACGAAATACTGGGTGCAGGTGATGGTGCGCGGAGGCACCCAACAGTTGGAGCGGATCCTGACGTTCCCGAACGTGACCTGGACCAACGACGAATATCTGGGGCAGTGACCGCCGGCGGTCCGGGGCAATCGCTGCCCCTGCGTCAGCATGATTCCCACGGTCCACCGCTCGTTGTAGGGTATGGGCCGGAAACACGTCCATGGCCCTCAAAGCAACGATCTACAAAGCCCAGGTGCAACTCTCGGACCTGGATCGCAACGTCTACTGCGACCACTCCGTCACCATCGCCCGGCATCCTTCGGAAACGGACGAACGGCTGCTGGTCCGGTTGCTGGCCTTCGCCCTCAATGGCCCGGGCGATTCCAACGAACCGCCGCTGGAACTCGCCAAGGACATGTGGGAACCCGACGAACCCAGCCTCTGGCAGAAAGACCCGACCGGCCGCGTCACGCACTGGATCGACGTCGGTCAACCGGACGAGAAGCGGCTGCTGCGGACGTCAGCCAGGGTGGATCGGGTGAGTGTCTACAGCTTCAGTTCCAGCACGCCTATCTGGTGGAAGGACCTCGAAAACCGGCTCACCCGCCTACGCAACCTCACGGTGTGGCAGATCCCGGCGAAGGAGAGCCAGTCACTCGCCGCCTTGGCCCAACGGGCGATGCAGTTGCAGGTCACGGTGCAGGACGGATTGATCTGGGTGGGCGATGGCGCCCAGTCGGTCGAAATCAACCTGCTGCGCTTGATGGGGCCGGCGAACCATAGAGGCTGAGGGGCCAACGGCTCCACCGTCGCGTCAGTTTGCCAGCGCCGAACACCGCACCGTCTGCCGCGCGTTTCTAGGCCCTCAGACGTTGCTTCAGGAAGGCTCGCTCCGCCCAAGCCCCAAGCACGACGCCAACCGCGTAGGCGAGCAGGTCCGGGCTGTTGAACACGCTGCCGAGCACCAGGTGCCCCAGGCGGGTTGCACGAATTCCGTCGATCCACGGAGCGTGATACAGCTGCAGGAACTCAACGGACCACGCGAAACCGACGGCGAGCAAAGCAAGCCGCGTCGTCGAACCGCGGGGCAGGGCGAATCCAAAGCAGAGAAACACGACCAACGCCCAAAGGGAGTCCCCACCGTATTTGGCGACGAACTGTGGAAGCGGCAACAGCCTCGACCGCCACAGCAGGCCGATCCCGATCACCAGCGTGACCGCCAAGGCGTAGGTTGGACGGCTCCGCTGGGCTGCGATGGCTGGGCCGGGCATTGAATTCGGGATCAAGTTGGATCAGCGGACTTCACCAAGGTTACAAGGGCTGGATTCCCGGAGACACAGGGGCAAATGGAGAATGCGGTGGGCTTGGGCCGGCTTCACCTCGGTTAGGCGGCGGTGAGCTCGGTGACGAGGGCGGAGAGGAGGCTGGCGGCGGTGGCGCGGGAGGCGCCGAGCTGCGTTTCCAACGCGTCCACCAAGGCTATCAGTTGCTCCACTTTGGCCACGATCCGGCGTTGGTCGGCCAATGGAGAGGGCCAACGGCCCGGCAATAGGACAGCCTGGGGCAACGCCCCAGGTAACGGTGCAGAACAAATGTCCGAAGCCCTGAAAGGGCGACCCATTGGCGGCCAATTGGCGCGGGAGGATGGCGGTCATGTTAGGCCGGGCCTTCAGCCCTTGTGGGATTTGTGGGCCGATTTCCCAGGGCGTTGCCCTGGGCTGGCATGGGGCGCGCCGTTGGCACTGGCGGTGGTGAGTTCGGAGACGAGGGCGGAGAGGAGGTTCGCGGCGGTGGCGCGGGAGGCGGCGAGCTGCGTTTCCAACGCGTCCACCAAGGCCATCAGTTGCTCCACTTTGGCCACGATCCGGCGTTGTTCGGCGAGGGGTGGGAGCG
>JBEISV010000268.1:0-6458 GCA_040375265.1 Verrucomicrobiales bacterium | reverse complement strand
GGCAACTTCCAACTTGGCCCAGCAAAGGCCCGAGGCATCACCCGCGGCATCCGCATTGAAGGGGCCGGTCTGGATGGAATTCGTGTCGTCGCAGTTGCCGTTCCGGGTGGACAGCGCTTGGCGCAGGACAGTGACGTTGTCGACGCGCACGATCACGCCTTCGACGTCACCGCCGTCGGGGAGGGTATTGCCGGACCACACGTCGAAGCCGATCGCGATGCCGGTGGTGGTTCCCGCCTCGGGCAGGCCGGCCGCATAGGCGCCGCCGACACCGTCTGGATTGGTCGCCGCCGCGACGAGCACCGGATCACCGGAGCGCGCGTAGTTGATGGAGAATCCATCCGCTGGGCGGCCGTCGTTGCCGGTCGCGTTACCCACGCGGAGGTCCGCGGAGAATGTGAACGCCTTGACTGGAACCCCGCCGTCGATGTCGGGGAAGATGATCGAGGAGTTCTGGCCGTTAACGGCGTCGGTGATCGAAATGTAGCCGCCGGTGTCGGGATTGCCGCCCGTGCCGACGTAGACCGTCGGGTTGTTGCCGAAGATCTGGAGGGCGGCCGCCGGATCGGTGTCAAAGTTGAACGTCCGGGTGCCCGCAAATACCGACGCCGTGAGCGCCAGCAGGGAACCCGTCGCCAACACTTTCGTGAGCGAGGTGCGTGATTTCATTGATTCAGTTGCCATTCAATTTGCCCGTCGAGACCGCAGGACGGCGGCGGGTAGACAGCCCACCGCGTAGTTCCGGCCTGCCGTGGACGGCGGAAGCCGAACCCTAGGTCGTCGTCGGGCCTCTAGAAGAATGGCTCCGTTTGAATCATTCTGCCTCACGAGAAGTATCCATGGATCGGGGCTGATGCTACGGCTTGCGCGGCGCTCGCCCGGACCGCTTAACCCCGGCGCTTAACCAACATCCGCTGCCAACCCCGGCCGTTGACCAGCACCGCCGGGCCCACCTACGGTAGAACCGTTCCCATGAAATCCCTGCCTGTTTCCGCCTTGTTGCTGGCGGCGGCGATGAGCGCCCACGCCCAGCGAAATGTCCTCGTGAATTCCCGCAGCTCGGCCGCGCCCGGCAAGGGCAAGGCCGCGGCCGAATGCTGCGACTCGGCGTGCGCCAAGGACTGCACCAAACCCTGTTGCGCTGCCAAAAAGACCGTGAAGGCTACGTTTCCCACCTTCGGCTCCGTGGAGCGCCTGGCGCCCGAACTGGACGCCTTGCTGGCGCCCGAGGCCCAGATGGAAAAACTCACGGACGGCTTCGACTGGTCCGAGGGCCCGGTTTGGCTGCGCAAGGAGCAAGCCGTCGTGTTCTCCGACGTGCCGCGCAACAAGGTCCACCGTTGGTCCGAGCGGCACGGACTCAGCGTCTATCTCGAACCCAGCGGCTACACCGGCCATTCCCGGAATGACCGTGAGTTGGGCTCCAACGGCCTCGCCACGGACCGCGCCGGCAATCTTCTCCTCTGTCAGCACGGCAATCGCCAGATCGCCAAGCTCGTGAGCCGCAACGGCACGAAAGGGGTGTTTGCACCTGTCGTCCCCCACTTCAACCACCGCCGCTTCAACTCGCCCAACGACCTGGTGCTCACGCGGAAGGGCGACATCTACTTCACCGATCCGCCCTACGGCTTGAACGGACTGAACGGTTCGCCGCTGAAGGAATTGCTGTTCAACGGCGTTTACCTGGCCCGCAAGTCCGGTGAAGTCGTGCTGCTCACCAGCGAGATGACGTTCCCCAATGGCATCGCCCTTTCGCCCGACGAAAAGACGCTCTACGTCGCCCAATCGGACGGCAATGCACCGATTCTCCGCGCATTCGACGTGCAGGCCGACGGCACCATCAAGAACGGCCGGCTGTTCTTTGACTGCAAGCCGCTCGCGCAAAAGGGCCTCAAGGGCGGTCCCGACGGCCTGAAGGTCGATCAGGGCGGCAACATCTGGACGAGCGGCCCGGGCGGCATCCTGATCATCAGTCCCGCCGGCAAACACCTCGGCACCCTCCTGACTGGTGAGAACACGGCCAATTGCGCCTTCGGCGACGACGGGCGCACGCTCTACATCACGGCGGACATGTATCTGCTGCGCATCCGCACGCTGGCCAGGGGCATCGGTTTCGAGGCGCCGCCGTATTGAACGACTGAACCGAACGGCACTCAGCCAATGAACCGCAAGGACTACGCCTCCGTGTTCACCGTGACCCTGCTGACCACTTGGCTGGCCGTAGGCGTCTTCGGCGACCACAACACGTATCTTGTCTACGAGGACGGCTCAAAGCGGGTCAAGGACCGGGAAACCCTGGCGATTCGGGTCCTTGGTGGAGCCTTGGCTGCCGTTCCGTTTTCGCTGCTGAACCTGGCGGCGATCTGGCTTTGGTCGAAGTCAGGTCAGCGACGGTAGTTCCAGCTCCCGCCAACAACCTCGACGCAACGGCCTCGCTTCCGAAGGCTGGCGCGGGCCAATCCCCTTGCCCATACTGCGCGCATGCAAGTTTACCTCGCCTACGGTCAGGGTCAGCTTCCCGTCGAGTTCCCGGACGGACGGACTACGGTCATCGAACCGTCGCCCCGGCCGGGCCTGCCCGACGAACGCGCCGCGCTGCTCGCCGCGCTGGAGCAACCCATCGGCGCCGCACCGCTGCGGGAATGGCTCAAGCCCGACGCCAAGATCGTCATCCTCTTCACCGACATCACCCGGGCCACGCCCAATCACCGGCTGATTCCATGGTTGCTGGCGTATCTGGAGGCCCAAGGCGTCCGCCGTGACCAAGTCACGCTGCTGAACCAACTCGGCACGCATCGGCCCAACACGCAGGCCGAGCTGGAAAAGATGCTCACGCCCGAGGTGGTCGCGAACTGGCGCGTGGTGAACCACGAACCCGAAAACCACGCCGCCTGCGTCCAGCTCGGCACCACCCGCACCGGCACGCCCGCTTGGATCAACCGGATCGCCGTCGAGGCCGACGTGCGGATTCTCACCGGCTTCATCGAGCCTCATTTCTTCGCCGGCTTCAGCGGCGGGCCCAAGGCGCTCATGCCCGGCGTCGCCGCGACCGAGACCGTGATGAGCAACCACGGCTGGGACAACCTGAACGACCCGCGCGCCACCTTCGGCATCTGCGAAGGGAATCCGCTCTGGGAAGAGCTGCTGGAAATCGCCCAACGCGTCGGCCCGAGCTTCCTCATCAACGTCACGCTCAACGACCACCGCCAGCTCACCAACGTCTTCGCCGGCGACCTCGTCGAGGCGCACCGCGTGGGCCGCGAATTCGTGCGCGGCTCGGCGATGCAAAAGGTGGACCGGCCGTTCGAGGTCGTCGTGACCACCAACTCGGGCTACCCGCTCGACATGAACCTGTATCAGGGCGTGAAGGGCATGAGCGCGGCCGCGCGCATCGTCGCTCCGGGCGGCACGATCATCCTCGCCGCGGAGTGCAGCGAAGGTGTCCCGGCCGCGAGCCCGTTCGACAAGCTGTTGCGCGAAGGCGGTTCGCCGGAAGGCATCCTGACGTTGCTGGCCTCGCCGGGATTTGTCCGGCCCGAACAGTGGCAGGCTCACATCCAATCGCTGATCCAAGGCAAGGCGAAGGTGCTGCTCCACACCCAGATGTCCCACGAAGCCGTGCACGCGGCCCATCTCCGGCCCTGTCCGGACATCGCGGCGGCGGTGACAGCCGAACTGGCACGCTTCGGCCCCGAAGCCCGCGTGGCGGTGCTGCCGCAGGGGCCGCTGACAATTCCCTATCTGGGCTGACTTCGGCCCATTGGGTCCGCCCCGGGAATTCGAACAATTCGGTGCTAGGGCTGAAACCAGTCTGCCAAGCGCTGGATTCCGCAGGCATGGCAACTCTTCGCAAGCCGGCGTTCTTCCGGCTAGGGATATAGTCATGTAAGGGATTCATGCTCCACCTAGGATTCCCGTAGCCTTTCGCTTTCGACCACTCCTAGGCTTGTATCCGGCGGACCAGCGCGCCGTCCGGACCGGCCGAAATCACGGCCGCGGGCGGTGCGCATTCCGTGCTTCGCGGAAGGCAGTCACGAACATGGCAAAGATTCATCTCATCGGCGGCGAAAAAGGCGGCGTCGGCAAGTCGGTGGTGGCCCGGGTGGTCGCCCAATACCTGATCGACAAGGAACTCAGCTTCCTCGGCTTCGATACCGACCGCTCCCACGGGGCCCTGCTCCGCTTCTACGCGGACTACGCGTCACCGGTGGTTGTGGACCGTTACGAAAGCCTGGACCTGATCGTGGAGTCCGCGATCGCGAATCCGGACAAACGCATCCTCGTGGACCTTGCCGCCCAGACCCAGGTCCCGCTCGTGCGCTGGATGGATGAGTCCGGCGTGCTCGAGATGGCCGGCGAAGGCGGGTTCTCGCTGACCTACTGGCACGTCATGGATTCCGGCAAGGATTCCCTGGACCTGCTGAAGAAGCTGCTCGATCGCTTCGGCGCCCGCCTCAACTACGTCATCGTGTTGAACCAACTGAGGGGGGAGAACTTTGACCTGCTGGAGCAGTCCGCCGAAAAGGAACGCCTGCGGGAGCTCGGCGCGACGGTGATCACGCTGAAGCGGCTCCACGAACCGGTGATCAACAAGATCGACGCCGGCAGCACCAGTTTTTGGGCGGCCAAGAACCGCAGCGAATCCGACAGCACGGGGCTCGGAATCCTCGAACGGCAGCGGGTAAAGATGTGGCTCGCCAGCGCCTATGCGGAACTGGATCGCGCCGGAATCTGACCCGGAAAAGAAAACGGCTCGGGCAGGACGCCAAGGAGGTGGACCTGGGGAAGGTCGCGGAAGAAACGTGCTACCCGAACCGCTGCCCAGTGTCGGACGGTTCGGTGAACGCGCAACCCCGGAAGCCGTGCGGATTTTGGCAAAGCCCGGCGGCCATTGGTCTCGGGACCGCTCCACGACCTCAGAGACTCCGCCCGGTCAATCGCTCGAATGCTTCGAGGTATTTGGCCTGCGTGCGAGCCACGACCTCGGGCGGCAGGGCGGGCGCGGGCGGCGTTTTGTCCCAAGCCAACGTCTCCAGGTAGTCGCGCACGAACTGCTTGTCGTAGCTCGGTTGGCTGCGCCCCGGGGCGTAGCGGTCGGCCGGCCAGAAGCGGGACGAATCAGGTGTCAGCACCTCGTCGATTAGGATCAGTTCACCCTCGAACAGGCCGAACTCGAACTTGGTGTCCGCGATGATGATGCCGCGTTGCCGGGCATAATCGCGGGCGGTCGAATACAGGCGCAGGCTGAGTTCACGCGCCTTTTCCGCGATGGCCGGCGTCACGATTTCAGCGGCCCGCTCAAAGGAAATGTTTTCGTCATGACCGGTCTCGGCCTTGGTCGCCGGAGTGAAGATCGGGGCCGGCAGTTCGCCGGACTCCTGCAAACCGGCCGGCAGCGGGATGCCGCAGACGGTCTGGCTGGCCTTGTATTCCTTCCAACCGGAGCCGGCCAGATACCCCCGCACCACACATTCGATGGCGAGCGGCTGAGATTTTTTCACGATCATGCTCCGCCCGGCCAGTTGCGCCGCGAAGGGTTGCAACGCCGCCGGCAAAGGATCACCGGCCCGGGCCAGGCGGTGGTTGGGCAGCCAGCCTTCCGTGAGGTCGAACCAGAAGTGGGAAATCTGCGTGAGCACCTCGCCCTTGCGCGGGATGCCGTTGGGCATGATGCAGTCAAAGGCGGAGATACGATCCGAGGCGACGAACAGCAAGCGGTCGCCGAGATCGAACACTTCGCGGACCTTGCCGGACTTCAGCTTGCGGATGCCGGGCAGATCAAGGGTGAGCAGGGGCGCATCAGACATCGGCGGGAGAATGGGAGGCAGGCCGGCAAGGGGAAGCAAAAGCTGTGGCCGGGACGGCGCCCTACCCTGACTCCGGTCTTCTAACCGGCCGGACAACATCTAGGGTTACGCCATGTTCGCCCGCGTTGCCGCCTGCCTGTTCCTGCTTTCGCTCACCCTCCTGCGCCTGGTCGCCGCCGGACCGTTGCGGGTCGCCACGTTCGATGCCGACGTCACGCCTCCGATTGGCACCCGCATGGCCTACGATCCGGTGACCAACACCTGGGACATGAGCCTCCGCGCCCGCGGCATCGTGCTGCTGGGGGCCGGCGAGCCCATCGTCTTGTGCGCCGTGGATTGGATCGGGATCGCCAACGAGGGCCACGACGCGTTTCGCCAGGCCCTCGCCGCCGCTGCTGGCACCACGGTCCAGCGAGTCACGGTCCACACGCTCCACCAGCACGATGCGCCGGACTGCGATTTCGGGGCGGAAAAGATCCTGAAGGACGAGGGGCTTGATGCCCTGAACTTCGAGAGCACGTTCCAACGGGAAGCCCTCAAGCGAGTGGCCATCGCGGTGCGGGACGCCCTGCCAGCCGCGCAAACCGTCACCGAAATCGGACTCGGGACGGCGCCCGTTTATCAGGTGGCCTCGAATCGGCGCATTTTCGG
>JBEISV010000131.1:0-10457 GCA_040375265.1 Verrucomicrobiales bacterium | reverse complement strand
GCAGGACGCGCTGGGTGACGGGATCACGGGGCTCTCTGAATTGTTCGGCTCAAAATATTGGGACGGGCGAGTTGGGTCGGGGCGCAACCGGCCACGTCCGTGGGCGGCGACCGGAGGGCGGCCTGATCGAATGGATTCTTGAAGCGGTTATTTGCCTAAACTGCCAGCTGTGGCCGTCCTTGGCTCCTGTTGCTTCGCTTCCCTGCTCCGAGCTCCGAGCTCCGAGCTCTTTCCGCTTCCCGCTTAGCTCCCTGCTCCCTGCTCCCCGCTCCCTGCTTTAGGCTCCCTGCTTTAGGCTCCCCGCTCCCTGCGCTTTCTTCTCAAAGAAACGTCTCTGCCAAGGGCAGGATCTTGTCCACGCGGTCCTGCAGTTTGCCCAAGTGGTCGAGGCGTTCCCGGCAGAAGGTGTAATCCTCGCGGGTGATGACGCCGTCCCTGTGGTCCTGTTCCAGCGCCGTCAGCAGGACATCCAGCTTGCGTTGGGACTTCTCGAACTTGGGTTGGAAGAAGTTCCGGTAGCCGGCCCGCAGCAGTTCGCGCAGGTCGCCGAGCGCCTCGAAATGGTCCCGCCGATCACCGGGCACCCAGACTTCCTTGACCGCCTGCCAGGTGGCGAGTTGCCGTGTGCCGGTGCTGGCGCTGGCCTTGCTGATCGACAGCAATTCCGCGATGTCGTCCAGCGACAAGGGCCGCGGTGACAGGTAAAGCAGGCCGTAAATCTGGCCGGTGGACCGGGGCAGCCCCAGCATCTGGCACAGGCGGCCGGCGGTTTCCACGAACTCACGCCGGGAGTTGGGCAGGGAATCAGACACGCGGGGGAAAGGAGAAGCAGGAGGTGCGGCTAGAGCAGGGAGCCCGGAGCGGGGAGCAAGGTGCGAAGCGGAAAGCGGGACGCGGGAAGAGCAGGGAGCAGGGGCAGAGGCTTAAAAGTGCCAGAAGTGGCTTAATTTCTTTGGGTTGAAGCCGATTTAACGATTGGTTTACGTTAACGCAGTTTGATTTCTCTTATCCTTCCTGCGGCCGGACTGATTTACCGAACCTGCGGATTGGGTGGCAAACGAGTTGGGCCGAGGCAGGTTGGGTGACCGGTTGCTCTTAGGATCGCTGGAGGCGGCCTCCTTGCTTCTTCTAGCTTTGCGCCGCTCCGGCCGTCGTTCGCTTCCCGCTTTCCGCTTTGCCCTTTCCGTTTTGGTCTTTGGCTCCCTGCTCCCTGCTTAAGGCTCCGTGCTTTCGGGGGGGCGCCGACACTTCGTGCCGGTCACTTCGCAACCGCGGAGCTACGCCTTTGGGAGTTCAACCGAACTATTTCGTTCAATTGCGATTGAACGAATAAGAAGAACCCGTGCCAGTCGCAAGAATGAAAACCGGCCGGAAGCCCGGAGCCCGGAGCCCGGAGGCCCGGTGCAGGGAGCAGGGAGCGGGGGAGCGAAGCGGCAAGCGGGAAGAGCAGGGAGCGGGATGCTGGGAACGGAGACCCGAACCGCAAGACCGAGCAGTGCGGTTCGTTGCCAGCTGGCAAGGCCGGCGAGTCCCCGCTCTCCACCGCTTACGGCGTTCGCTCCCTGCATTTCCCTAGCCGCTTCACTTTCTGGCTCCCCGCTTCCCCCCGCTCCCTGCTCCCCACCGCTTGCCGCTTGCCGCTCCGCCCGCTTGCCCCATGCTGACCGCCCATGGACGCGGCAAAACGGACGCCCAAACTGCATCGCTGGCTGGATACGCTGACCGGGGTGTTGCTGCTGTTGCTCGTCGTTTGGGCACCGTGGGTGTTCGGTTGCACCATCTATTGGGCCATCGATGTCTTGGTAAATGGCTGTTTTGCCCTCGGCCTTTTGTTGGGGGGCAAGTGGCTGCTGCGTTGGCGGTTCGCCTATCGCCCCGACCGGTGGGTGAACCCGACCGCGGCGGGGCGCTGGGTGGTGCGAGCGCTGGCCGGGTTGACGGTGCTATTTCTCGGCTGGTCCTTCGCCGGCGTGCTCAACGCCCATGGTTCGGTGGAACTCACCCGGGCCGGGCCACTGATCCAGGCCCTGGACCGCACCCCGTGGGCGTGGTTGCCTGCCAGTTACGACTGGCAGGATTCGCTTCAGGAATCGCTGCGGTTCGCGGCCTACGCCTGCGCGTTCTGGGCTGCCCGGGACTGGTTGCTCGCCAAATCCCGGCACGAGAAACACCAGGTCGAAGAATGCCCCTTCCCCCCGCAGCGCCTGCGCTGGCTGCTCTGGACGCTATCCCTCAGCGGCGCGGCGCTCGCCCTGACGGGCATCCTGCAACGCCTGGATGGCACCAACAAGCTGCTGTGGCTCGTCGTGCCGATGATCAACAAGCTCAACAGCCAGCAGTTCGGCCCGTATCCCTACCGCACCAACGCCGCCCAATACTTCAACCTCGTGTGGCCGGTGACGCTTGGGTTCTGGTGGGCCCTGCACGCCCAGAACCGGCGCCGGAATCCCCGCGCCAAGTTCGGCAATGAACCGGCACTGGCCTTGTTGCCCTGTGTCATGCTCATGATGGCGGTCCCCATCGTTTCCACGAGTCGCGGTGGGGCGCTGCTGATGGTTTTCCTCGCTGTGGTGGTCATGGGCGTGACCGCCCTGCAACGGAACGTGGGCCGCGGGGTGCGGCTGGGATTGGGCGCGTCGTTGGTGACCGCGCTGGCGTTGGGCTGGATCCTCGGTGGCGACGCCCAGAAGAAGCGGTTTGCGGACGTCTTCGACGACCAACTGAGCGGCCGGGTGGAGATTTACAAGACCGCCGGAAACATGGCCCGCGAGTTCGGCTGGCGAGGCAGCGGGGCGGGCACGTTTTTGCGGTTGAACGTGCTCTACCGGGAGAACCTTGAGGAAAAATGGCAGGGTTACGTCCATGATGACTGGCTGGAAACCCGGATCACCCTCGGGACCGTCGGGTTGGTGCTCGCCGTGGGCCTGTTGGGCCTGTTTGCCGCCTCGTGGTTCACGTCGGCCGGCCCGCTGCCGCCCGCCGTTTTCCCGTTGTTCACGGCCGCGGCCCTGGTGGGAATCCTGATCCATGCGAAGTGGGACTTCCCGTTCCAGGTCCAGTCGTTGCGGTTCACCTTTGTCGTGCTTTGCGCGGTGTTGGCGACTGCCCCGCCGTTTGCCACCGGCCGTCGTTAATGCCCGGTCATGCGCCCGTCGCTCTCGCTGTTGCTGCTGTGGCTCCTCTCAACGGGTGTCGCCGAAGCCGGCGAATGGGGGGTGCACTGGGAACCGGCCCGGCCCGCCGATCCCGCCGACGCCACCTGGGAAGCCCGGCTCGACGCGTCCGACGTCCGCTGGCGGCGCAGCGGTCCCCGGCCGGCCGGCGTCGGTGCCTCAGCGCCGACCACCGTGGTCTGGTGGCCCGGGGCGACGCCGTTTCGCCCGGCCGACACGCCCGACCTGACCGAATGGCGCCTGAATCCGGATCTCTGGACCGTCTTCCGGACCGCCCAGACGAATTCGCCCGCCGGCCCCGGCGCCGTTGCCGCGGTCGAGGTGGGCAACGAACCGGACCTGCACTTTACGCCCGACCTGCCGGACCGCATGGCGGCGACCCTCAAGGCGGCTTGGTGGGGGCTGAAGTCCGGCCGGCCCGACCTGCCGGTCCTGCTACCCGCGGCGGCAGCGGCTCCGGGCCCCTACTTCGAACAACTGCTGGCCAACGGCGCCGGCGCGTTCACGGATGGGTGGAATTTCCACTTCTACGGCTGGGCCCACGATTTTGCACCGAGCGTGGCCAGCCAACGACGATTCCTCGCCCGGCACGGACTGTCCGGCCTGCCGCTGTGGCTCACCGAATATGGCTTTGCGGAACTGCCGGCGGGACCGTTGGCCGAAAACCCGACCCTGCTGGGTCGGCAACAGGCCTTCCTGGAACGCACCACGGCTGAGGGCGCCCTGCTGGGCGTAAGCCGGCAGATCGCCTTCTGCCTCCATCCGCACCAGGAGGGCGGGTTGGACTTCAGTCTGCGCACCCCGGCGGGGAAACCACGTCCCGCCCTGACGGCGTGGCTGAACCTGACCCGGCAGTTGCGTTCGGCCCGGCCTCGCTTCCGGCTCGAACATCGGGAACTGCGGCAAACCGTCGGCTGGGTGTGGGCACTGCCGGCCGCCGGCGCCGAACCCGCCCGGTGGTGGACGATGCTGTTCACGCCCCATCGGCGCGCCGAAATCGATCTGCCGGAACGGCCGGGCCGCGCGGCTGCCCAGTCCGCCCCGGGCGTCAGCCCCGTGTCGTTCTTTGAATTTCAGCTCCGGTTCCCGGCGGCGGTCCGGCCGGTGCGGGTGGGCCTAAACGGGGAACAGGGTGACTGGCCGGAGGCGACGCTGCATTTCAACGCCACGTCGTCCACGAACCTGCACCTATTGACGGCGCCGGGCCGGTTTGAGGTGACCGGCTGCCGATGGGAACCCGTGCGGGCCGTCCCGCAGGCCGCCCCGCCACGACCCAATCCCAGCCCGGTCGTGGTCACGCTCCGGCCGCTCGGTCCGGGGTGGGTGCCCGACAAGGCGCGGCTCGCCTACCGGCACGGCAACTCGCTGCCCTTGGAGCTGGAACTGCGCCTGCACAATTTCGGCCCCGCCCGCGAGGCCGGCCACTGGAGGCTGGAGGCGCCCACCGGCTGGCGCCTGCCCGACGGCCCAACCCACGGCGCCGCCCAACTGGAAGCGCTGACGGACGAAGTGATCCGGGTTTGGGCCCGGCCGCCGGCCGGCGGGGGTCCAAACCCGAAGTCCTTCCGGCTCCGCTGGCGGGGCGAGGACGGGCGGTCCGACGTGGCCGAAATCCAAGTCTGTCCTGCCGGGCTGGCCACCGGACCAGTGCGGGCTATCTCCGGCTGGCAGGTCACCGGCGGCGGCGAAGCCGAGCGCGAGGACGGTGCCGGCACGGTCCGTTTCCGCCGGCCGGCGGCGGCCTCGGGAGAAGGCCTGGCGCTGGTGTTACCGCTGCCGGCTGACCTCGGGTTGGATCCGAATTCCCTCCTGCGATTCCGTTTCCGGGTCACGAGTCCGTGGTCCCAGCGCCGGCGCCTGAGCCTGATCACGCCCGCGCGGGAGACCTTTCGCCACGATGAGGACCTTATCGTCCGCGCCGGCTGGCACTCCGAGGAAGTCCGCGTCGGTGATTTCACCCCGGCCTTCTGGTCCCGGGTGGGGCCGGGCGATCCGAGTCGGGCCGGCTACGTGGGGTTGGCCATCACCCGACTCCGGGCCGGCGACTCGGTCGAGGTCAGCGACCTGCAAGTGCTGCCGCCCGAGTAAGCGCGGGGAGCGAAGCAGCGCGGAGCAAGGAGCAGGGAGCAGGGAGCGGTAGGGCGGCGCTGCCTCGCCGCCGGGAACAATCCAAGAGTTGACCCCAAGCCCATTTCCAAGCGTGGGGCCCGGCCCACTCCGTGCCCTTACCCCGCTCTCCCCGCTCCTTGCTCCCTGCTCCTTCCTCACTCCGCTCGCTCCAGAAATGCGCGCTGCGCGGGGTTGAGATGCACGTTGGGGCGGAGCCGCTGCAGCTGGGCGACGGCTTCGGCCGCGTTGGTGGCTTGGCCAGTCTGCAGGCGTAGGGCTGCCAACACCAAGGCGCTGCGGCCGTGGCCGGCGGCGCAATGGACCAATACCGGTCCGTCGGCCCGATGCGCGGCGAGGAAGTCCAACGCCAGGCGGAGCTGTTCCGCCGTCGGCGGCGTGTGGTCGAGCACGGGCACGCAGAGATAGTTGGCGGCCTGCCGGAGTCCGGGCGGTTCGGTGAACTCGGCCGTGAGGTCCAGCACCGTGCGGAATTGTTTGAGGTTGGCCTCGCGCCCGGTCAGGCGGCGGCCCAGGAACAGGCCGGGCTCGATCTCGTCGAACGGCCGCGACGACGTGAAGGCGCACATCGTCTGGAACGCGACCTGGTTCAGCGCGTGCGCGGGCAGCAGTGCGAGCTGCCGGCCGAGCGGCAACCGTCCGTCGGCCTGTTTGCCCCAAACGCCCGGGGCGCGGGCCGCGTAGGCGAGCGCGATCAGGCCGAAGTTCAACGCGGCGAACAGCCAGACTAGGCGTCCGGGCCAGCCGCGGGCGGTCGCGGCGTTGAAGCCGGTCAGCACCGTCAGCAGGACGAGGACGAGCTGGAGTTTCATGCCGGCGCGAGCGCGCGGGTGAGCGCGACGAACTGTTCCAGGCCGACCTGTTCCGCGCGGGCGGTCCGGGCGATGCCGGTCGCCTTGAAGGCGGCTTCCAATTGGGCTTCCGGCCACGCGGCGGTGAGCAGCTTGAACATCATCTTGCGCCGCTGGCCAAAGGCGATCTTGACGAGGCGGGTGAACCGTTTCGCGGCCTCGCGGTCCAGCAGCGGCACCGGGCGGCGCACCAAGGTGAGGCAGGCGGAATCCACGTTGGGCTGCGGGAAGAAGCAATTCGCGGGGAGCTTGAACCAGCCGGTCGGCTCGTAACGCAGTTGGATCAGCAAGGTGAGCAGGCCGTAGTCCTCGGTGTCCGCCGCGGCGAGCAGGCGTTTCACGACCTCAAGCTGGAGCGTCACGACGAGGCGGTCCGGCGGTTGGTCGGCCTCGGCGAGCTCCACCAGGATGGGCGAGCCGACGGAATACGGCAGGTTGGCGACGAGCTTCCAGCCGGCCCAGTCCCGCGGGTTCCGCTTGA
Source organism: Verrucomicrobiales bacterium (assembly GCA_040375265.1). Lineage (GTDB taxonomy): Bacteria > Verrucomicrobiota > Verrucomicrobiia > Limisphaerales > UBA9464 > CAIWAH01. Next base: position 3,825 of record JBEISV010000131.1, on the reverse strand, counting down.
GCCACACCAGCGCATCGGCGTGGAGCAGGGTCAGGCCGGGAGCCGCCGAATCTGGCGCGAGGGTGTCCACGGACCGGACTTGAAGGCGGTGCTCCAGAATCTCGACCAAGCGCCGGTCCATCTCGACGGCGGTGACCGGGCAACCCGACGCGACGAGCAACTCCGTGAGGGGGCCGAGGCCCGGGCCAATTTCCAGGACGCGGTCGGCGGGCGTGAGTTCGGCGGCGGCGACGATGCGGCGCAGTTGGTTGCCGTCGTGCAGGAAGTTCTGCCCGAGCGAGCGGGTGAGCTGCAGGCCGCGCTCGTCGAGCAGGCGGCGCATTTCGGTGATGGTCATCGGTGAAACAGCGAAGGGGCGGAGACGCGAAGGGTCAGAATCTGGAAAGCGGGAAGGCAGGAAAAGGCGCTGATGCGTGTATTCATGCGGCGGCCTTCGCGAGTTCCCCGAACAAGGCCCGCAGCGTCCGGCGCAACTGGGCTTCCGTGATGGTGAGCGGTGGCGTGAGGCTGAGAATGTTCCCGTGTTCACCCTCGGGCAGCAGGATGAAGCCGCGGGCCAGCAGCCGCTTCATCAGGGTCAGGCACAGTTCGGTGGCAGGTTTTCCGTCCACCGTGGTGAACTCGATGCCCGCCATGAGCCCGATGCAACGTGTCACAACTTTGAACTTTGAACCCGGAACCTCGAACTCGGAACGCAGCGCCGCGCCGAGCCAGGCGCCGCGCTTCGCCGAGCGTTCGACCAACTGTTTCGCCTTCAGTTCCGCGATCTGCGCCAACGCCATCGCGCAGCCAACCGGGTGCCCGAGGAACGTGCTGGTGTGGATCGCCTCGCCGGTCGTGGGCGGCCAGGCGGCGTCCATCAGGTCGGCGCGGCCCACGCAGGCGCTGAGCGGGAAGCCGCCCGTGAGCGCCTTGCCGAGGCAGATGAGGTCGGGCGTAACGCGGCTGTGTTCGCAGGCAAACCACGCGCCCGTGCGGCCGAAGCCCGTGTAGATCTCATCGAGAATCAGCAACGCGCCGTGTTCGTCCGCGACCCTACGGAGCAGCGGGAGGAACTCCGGCGGCGGAATCCGGATGCCGCCGCGCGCCTGCACGGGCTCGACCAGCACCGCCCCGATGGCGTGGCGGCGGAAGGTGGCGCGGAGCGTTGCTTCGAGCTGCTCCAATTCCGCATTTGAAGCGAGCCCGGTTCCGGCGGCGCTCGCGGGAAACGGGAGGAAGTGGGCAAACCCGCCGAGCTGGTTCCGGAACGGTCCGCGGAAGTGTTCGCGATGCGTGGCGTTGAGGGCGCCGTAACCGAGCCCGTGGTAGCCGCCCTCGAAGGCGATGATCCCAGGTTTGCCCGTGGCGAGCCGGGCGGTCTTCAACGCCGCCTCCACGGCCTCGAACCCCGAGTTGCCGAAGATTGTTTTCCCGGTTCCAGCTTGCCGCTTCCCGCGCCCCGTGCGGGCCCACCGGCCAAAGGTGAGCTCGCTGAGCTCTTGGGCGAGCCGGGCCTTGAGCGCGTGCGGATGCACGTCGCCCATCGCGTGCAGGAGCGTGGCCATCTGGCGTTGGCCCGCCCGCACGACGCGTGGATTGGCGTGCCCAGCGGCCGCGACCCCGAAGGCCGCCGTCAGGTCGAGATACTTCCGACCCTCCGCATCCCAGACGTCGCAGCCGCGCGCGCGTTCCCAAACAATGGGCCATGAACCGTCAGGCTCGCGGAACGTCACGTTCCGCGACTCGAACTGCCGGAGCAGGTCCAGGGTTTGGGCGGTGGTCATGGGAGTTGAACTGCCGATGCCGGCGGGAGCGCGGCTCTCCGAGCCGCAAGTGGGTTCCGCATCAATGGCGGCTCAGAGAGCCGCGCTCCCGTCACCCCGGGTTGGCGACATGCTTTCCGCTTCGGCATTCCCACTCCCAAATTCATGTCACACTCCCCGCGCATCCACTGGCCAGACGAACTTGTGCATCTGGAGCTGGAAACGCACCGGAAGATGGTCGGCGATGATGGCATCCACTAGGTCGCGGCGGCTGAGCGGCGTGTGGCCGCCGGGCACTGGCTTCAGCGCCTTGTCCTGCTGCGCCGGTGCGAGCGGCGCGACCCACGAGAACAGGAGCGGACATTTGGCGTCGAGCTTGTGGTCGCGGATCGCTGCCTTGGCCCACGCGTAATCCTCGCGGGTGCCGATGACGAACTTGATCTCATCCGTTGGCTGGAGGTGCGCCAGGTTGGACCAGAGGTTGCGTTCGCTCTCGCCGCTGCTGGGGCATTTCAGGTCCATGATGCGGCGGATGCGGCGGTCGAGCTGGGCGATATCGTGGGCGCCGCTGGTCTCGACGAGCACCGTGTAGCCTTCGGCGGCGAACTGGCGCATGAGCTCGGCGGTCTTGGGCTGGAGCAACGGTTCGCCGCCGGTGAACTCGACCAGCGGCAGCCGGTGCTGGGCGGAGGCATCGCCGGCGTTGATGACCGGCGGAAAATGGGCGCGGGCGAGATCCGCATACGGCTCGGCGAGCCGGTCCACCTCGGTGCGGATCTGGGTGAAGGTGCGGCGTTTGCCTGCGGTGAAGGCGTAGGCGGTGTCGCAATAGGAACAGCGCAGGTTGCACCCCGTGAGGCGCACGAACACGCACGGCAGCCCGGCAAAGGTGCTCTCCCCTTGCAGGCTCAGGTAGATCTCGTTGACGACCAGTGAATCCGGCACGGCGGTGACGGTAGCAGCGGGGGACCCGGGGCGAAGCGGAAAGCGGTGCGGCCCCGGCGGTTCAGTCGCGCCGGCGTTCGCCCTCAAGGTGGAAGTGGTGCAGCAACCGGTGGGCGACCGGCGTGACCAGGATGCCCGAGGCGACGAAGTAGGCGAGGCCGCTGTAGAGCGCATAGGCCGTCGCGAACCACTTCCCGGCCGCGGTGACCGGAATGTGAATCGGCCCCTCGCCGCTGAGGATCATGGCCGCGTTCAGCAACGCATCCAGCCAGCCCAGGTGTTCGCTCCAATGGTAGCCGAGCAGCCCGATCGCGAGGGAAAACGTGATGACCGCGAGGGAAATCACGGCCGCCTTGGCCAGCCGGATCAGGAGCCGGCGGGAAGAAAGCAGCGGTTGAAGACGATGTTCAAACATGGGAGGCGGCGACCGACCAAGGATAGCCAGGGCGCACGGGAGGCGAAACGGAAACCGACCCGGACCATCGGCGCGCGGTGATCGGCCGGGGCGCAAGCGGCAGCGCCGGCCGGATTTGCGGCCATGAATTCTGCCGCCTCGGTGCCGTGAAAACAAAACGCCCCGTTGCCGGGCAACGGGGCGAAAGTATGGCGGAGAAGGGGGGATTCGAACCCCCGGTAGGGTATTAGCCTACTCACGCTTTCCAGGCGTGCGCCTTAAACCACTCAGCCACCTCTCCGCGGCGCGGGGCGGAATGTGGCGGTGGCCCCGGGCATCGTGCAACTGGTTTTCTGGGTTCTCTCCACCGGCATCGGGCAGGCTACCGGGTGGCCCGTTGGCGGGTCGCCGGGGTGGCCGACCACCGCCTTCCGGCTGAGGCGGTGGTTGCACATCCCCGAGGGCGCCCCGGGCTCACCGTGGCTTGGCGAGCCGTTCGCGGACGAGTTCGGGCAGGTATTTCGTCGGGACCGAGCCGTGGTCCAATACAGCCTCATGGAAACGGCCGAGGTCGAACCGGTCGCCCAGTTCACGCTGGACCTGTTGGCGCAGGCGGTAATGGGCCATGCGGCCGACAAAATAGGTGCTGAGCTGCGTGGAGCTTTGCTTGGCGCGAATGACCTTGAGGCGGGCTTCGCCCTCCGATTGGAACGCCCCTTCGGTCATCAGCTTCATCGCCTC
>JBEISV010000673.1:0-1854 GCA_040375265.1 Verrucomicrobiales bacterium | reverse complement strand
GCGCTCAGGACCACCAGCCGGCCGGTCCGGGGATCCAGGCGCCACGCGAGTTCGAGGGTGTTGGTGCCGACGACGTTCTTGGTGTCGGGCAGGGCCTTGCCGCTCAGCACGCGCACAAACGGTTCCGTGGCGTAGGCGGCCCGGTAGCATTCCTCGATTTCGCGGCCGAGCGCGGCCGCCTCGTCAGCGCAGGAGAAACTGCGGGTCGGGGCTAGATACAGCGTCGTGTGGATACCCCGATTCACCGGAATGAGGTGCGGCGTGAACTGGATCGTCACCGGTTCCTTTGCCGCCAGACTCAGCTCCTGTTCGATCTCCGATAGATGCCGGTGCTTGGGCACCCCGTAGGCGCGGACGCTTTCGTTGCATTCGCAGAAGAGGTAGTCGACGTCCGCCTTGCGGCCGGCGCCGCTGACGCCGCTCATGGAGTTCGCGATGATGCCGCCGGGGCGGATCAGGCCCGCCTTCAGCAGCGGCAACGTGGGCAGGAGGATGCTGGTCGGATAACAGCCCGGCGACGCGATCAGCCGCGAGGTCCGGATCCGGTCCCGATACACCTCGGGCAAGCCGTAAACGGCCTCGGCGAGCAGCGCCGGTGCGGGGTGTTCGTGCGCATAGAAGTCGCGGTAAACCTCCGCGCTGCGCAGCCGAAAATCCGCGCTGAGGTCAATGACCACCACTCCGGCTGCGTGCAAGGGGACCGCAAACTCGGCGGCGACACCGTGCGGCAGCGCGAGAAAAACGATGTCCGTCACCTTCGCCAGCACTTCCACGCTCGGGTCACTGAAGAACAGCGCCTTCGACTTGGGATGGCTGGCAAATTTCGGGAAAACCTGCGCGACACTCTGCCCGGCGTTCTGCCGAGAAGTCACGGCGACCAAGTTGACCGAAGGATGATTCAGCAGCAGCCGGACCAACTCTTCGCCGGAGTAACCGGAGGCGCCCACGATGGCGACGCGCACGGGAGAGGTAAACGAGTTCATGAGAAACGTGGATCAGTGTTGAGGCACAAACGAGGCTGGCAATGGCGTTATCGTGGCCGGGCAAACCGCCGCATCCACTCGGCGGTCTGCCGATCGCCTGGTTCGGCCGAATTTTCCAGGGCGGCAATGACGCCCGCCACATCTTCCGGCGGACGATTTTGGCTGAGCTTGAACTTACCCTCGAGGTGCGTGATCGCGATCTCGAAGCCAATGATTCCGCCTAGCATGCGTTGCCGGTAGGATTTTTCCGCGTCCGAAGGGCCGGGGCCCGCACCCGCCTCGAAGCGCGAAGTCAGTTCCCCCATCAGGGCGTCAAGCCGGGGTCCGTCGTTGACCAAAGTGATCCGGCCGTAGGCATGCACCGCCACGTAGTTCCAAGTCGGGACTGCCGGTTGGTTCACATACCAGTCCGGCGAGACGTAGGCATGCGGCCCTTGGAAAATGACCAAAGCCTCTGTGGCATCGGTCCACTGTCGCCACTGCGGATTCGCCCGCGCCAAGTGGCCTGTCAGCTTTCCAAACGGGGGATGCGCCGGCTCAAACACCAGCGGGACGTGGGATGCTATCGGTTCGGTTCCGCCGGTAACGATGGTGGCAAACGGGAATTCCCGCATCGCCTCGGCCAACAGTCCGGGGTCGGTCACCGCAAAATGTTCCGGAACATACATGCCAAGCTCAGGTCAGGATGCAGCCCAACAAAAAACCCCGCCGGACAATCCAGCGGGGTCGGAGAAATTCTGGGTGGATCAACGCTTGCTGAACTGGAAGCGTTTGCGGGCGCCGGGCTGAACATACGTCTTGCGTTCCTTCATGCGGGAGTCGCGGGTCAGCAACTTGTCCACATTCAACAACGGACGAAACGTCGCGTCGC
>JBEISV010000143.1:0-9809 GCA_040375265.1 Verrucomicrobiales bacterium | reverse complement strand
GAGCAGGCGCAGGAGGTGCATGGCGTGTTTCCAGCGGACTTCGCCATGGTTGCGGCGGTCCTGTTCGATCTTCTTGAACTGGCTCAGGGCATAGCCGTTGAAGGTCTGGAAGATCATCTGCGACAGGAAGCCGTCGCGCAGGGCCAGCAGTTCCTCGCCCAGCGGCGTGGCCTTTTCGACGAGGGGCGAGTAGAGGCATTCGAGGATGTTGGGATTGGCTTTGAGGGCCATGATGAGGAACTTCTGTAGCTCCCAGACGCACCATTGGCCGGAGTTGTCCTCGAACTGTTCGGGCGCGCCGAAAAGGGACCATTGCAGGTCGGCGGGCGCGAGGTAGATGCCACGGCGGTCGGTGTCGGAGGCGTCGGTGTCGAGCCCGTAGGCGCGGGAACCGACGACGCAGCGGTAGATCACGAAGGGTTCGAGGTCGAAACCTGGTGAGGCCGCGCCGCCGGCGCCGGAAGCGGACTCGCCGAGGCGATCCTTGAAGTGTTTCAGCACCTCCAGTTGGTCGCCCGCAAGGGATGCCTCGAAGCCGTCCGGGAAGCGCACGAGGAACTTCTCGCCGGGCACCGCGGGCGTGCGGGTGACGATGCCGACGGCGCCGCGCGGGTGGACGAGAGAGTTGTTCGGCCCACGAATCTCGATCCGCGAGACGATCTGCGTTCCCGCGAAGATTTTGTCGGGCTGGTGGCTCAAGCCCAGGCAGATTGCCCGCGGCGCCCTAGGAGGAAAGGCGGAAGCGGACTGTCCCGCGGATGGTCGCTGCCGGGCTCCGGCCCAAACTAAAGGTTGAACACGCGGACGCCGATGTGCTCTCTCGTGCCGGTGCCAACCTGGTTCCAACGTCTTCTCGCCGGCCTGCTGCTGTTCGCTGTGGGCGCGACCTCGGCGCGGGGCAAGGTGACCGGTTACCGCTGCGACTGCGGTCCCGTCGTCCGGTTGGTCGCCGCGCCGGACTGCCATTCGGACGAGTGTCATCCGGGCCATCACCACGAGGATGGTTGCGCCTCGGACACCGACCACGCGTCGGGCGGCGCTGGCCATTCGCATCAGCACCCCGCCGTGCGCGTGGACGTCGATTGGAATCACGCCGGAATTGCGACAGTGGGGCCGGCGCCTCTGGACTTGGCCCTGCCGGCGCCCGTTTGGAAGTGGGTCCGTAATTTTCCCACAGCTGCCTTGGCATTGCCCGAGCCTGAAATCGCGGCGAGCCCGCCGCGGCAGCGCCGGCACTTCCTGACTTCTGTCCTGCTGATTTGAGCGGATCCGGATCCGGCGACCTCCTTTGCCGGCCCGCTGGTCTCGTCCGCCCCCTGTCCCGCCCTGCCGGGACTCCGCTCAAATCCGTCTTTCCCGTGAAGTTTGCCCTGATTCCGCCGGTGTTGCTCGCCGTCCTGTTGCCGCTGCGAGCCGCGACTTTTGTCCCTGATCAAGCTGTCCGCCACGCGTTGTTAGCCAACCGCGACTTGGCGGCCGCCCGGCTGCTAGTGGTGGAGGCCGTGGCCCGCCAGGAACAGAGCGGTCGGCTCAGCAATCCCGAGGTCGAGACGGAGCTGCGGCCCAACCTCAACGGTCGCGAGGGGATTCTCGCCCTGGGCGTGACCCAGCGATTTCCCCTCACCGGCCGGCTTCGTCGGGAACGGGCCGTGACCGCCGCCCAAGTGGCTGCCGCCACCGCGGAAGTGCGAAACGCCGAACGGGAACTGGCCACCCAAGTCGCGCTTGGCATCGCGGACTGGCTTGCGTTGGACGCGCAACGGCAGGTGCGGGAACGGCAGCTTCAGGTCGCCGCCGAACTCGTCGCGGCCACCCGTGCCGCCGCTGCCCGCGGCGAAGGCTCAGCGATCGAAGTCCGGCAACTGGAGCTGGAAGCCGCCCAGCTTCGCCTGGCGGTCCGCCAACAGGACCGCGAGCGGGCCGCCCTGGCCACCACTCTGCGTCCGCTGCTGGGGGTGACCACGAACGATGCCCTGGAGTTCACCGGTGGTTTGCCCCCGGCGGCCGCCCTTCCGCCTACGGGTCGCGGCGAAAACGTTTCCCGGTCCGATGTGGAATTGGCCGGTGCCCGGGTGGAAATCGCCCAGCGGGCGAGCGAACTCGCCCGGGCGGAACGGTGGTCGGATGTCGGAGTCGGCGTCGTGAGCGAAATGCAACGGGCAGAGGACGCGCCGACTGGCCGACAGAGCGACAACTTCGTCGGCCTGCGCCTGTCGTTGCCGTTGCCGTTCTGGAATCGGAACCAAGGGCGTCTCCACGAAGCGGTCGCGGCGGCTGAGCGCCGCCGGCTGGAACGGGAAGCCCTTGTAGTTCGCGCCGTAGCGGAGCAGGCCGGCGCCCGCGAACAGTTGGCGCTGGCGCTGGCCACGGAACAGGAGTTTGCCGAGGTGCTGTTGCCGGCGGCCCGCGCCCTTGAGGCGGAAACGGGCCGGCTCCGGGAGCAAGGCCAGGGCGGTTACGCCGAGCTGGCCCGGGTCCGGGACCAACGACTGCGCCTCGAACTGGGTCTCGTCGCCGCCGGCCGCGAGCGACTTCGGACCCAACTGCAGCTTCAGGTTGCCCAAGGTGAACTGCCCCACTTCTCCATCGTCCCATGAACTCAACTCGTTCAGCCCCTTTCCATCGCCGGTTCGGGCCCCTGCTGCTCGGCGGCCTGCTGGCCTGTTGCGCCGGGCCGGCCTCGGCCAAACCCGACCCGGCCCGCGTTGCGAACACCGTTTTCCTCGACGAGACCGGCGTCAAAAACCTGCGCCTCCAGACGGTCGAGGCGGAGGAACAGGTCTTCGAGGAGACGCTCTTCGCCCTTGGTCGCATCGAGGTGTTGCCCGGCCACCGCTCCGTGGTCAGCAGTCGCATCGCCGGCCGCGTCGTGCAGGTCAACGCCCGGCCGGACCACGCCGTGAAGGCGGGGGAGCCGCTCGTCATCATCGAGAGCCGGCAACCCGGTGAACCGCCGCCGCAAATCACCCTGACCGCGCCGAGGGACGGCCTCGTCGTCGAATTGGCCGTGACGCCCGGCGACCCGGTCAGTCCCGAGAAGCCGCTGCTCGCGATCGTGGACCTGTCCACGGTTTATGCGCTCGCGCGGGTGCCGGAACATCTCGCGGAGAAGTTGCTCCGCGGCCAAGCGGCGCGAGTTACGTCGCCGGGCTGGCCGGGCGAGGCGTGGGAGACGAAGATCGAGCACCTCGGGGCATTGGCCGATCCGGCGTCCGGCACGCTGGAGGTGGCCTGCCACGTCAACAACGAGGGCACCTGGCTGCGGCCGGGAATGCGGGCGGAGTTCAACGTGGTCACCCGGAAACGCGCGGACGTGATGGCAGTTCCCCGGGAAGCCGTGCAGGGCGACGGCGCGGAACGCTTCCTCTACGTGGCCGACGACGGCATCCCGAATGCCTTCGTCAAGGTGCCCGTCGTGGTCGGCGCGGTGAACGGCCGCTCCGTCGAAATCAAGGAAGGTCTGCTGCCCGGCGACAAGGTGGTGACGACCGGCGCGTATTCGCTGGCCTTCGCGGGCAAAGGCAGCGTTTCGCTCAAGGAGGCCCTCGATGCCGCGCACGGCCACGAACACAACGAAGACGGCAGCGAAGTCGGCAAGGGTCAGACGGCGGCCGGCCACGCAGCGGACGACGGACACGACCACGGCGGTTCCGGCAGCGGCAAGCTTTCGGGCCTAACGCTGTTCTCGCTGATCGGGAACGGCGTGCTGCTGGGATTGCTGGTCATCGCCACACTCAGTCGCAATCCGGCGACTGAGGAAGCGCCCGCCGCTTCGTCAACCAAGCCAACTAGCGGAGGAGTCGACCGTGCTGAATAAGCTGATCCGCCTCGCCCTGAACAACCGGGCCGTCGTGCTCGGGCTTTCGCTGCTCCTGCTGTTGCTCGGCTTCCAAGCCGTGCGGGAACTGCCGGTCGAAGTGCTGCCAGATCTGACCAAGCCGACGGTCATCATCTTGACGGAATCTCCGGGCCTCGCCCCCGAAGAAGTTGAGGTCAACGTCACCCAACCGATCGAGCGCGCCCTCATGGGCGTTTCCGGCCTCACCCGGCTGCGCTCCAACTCCGACGTGAGCCTGTCGCTGGTCTACGCCGAGTTTGGCTGGGGCACTGACATCTACCGCGCCCGGCAATTTGTGCAGGAGCGGTTGCAGGGCGTGCGCGGAACCTTGCCGGAAGGCGTCGAGCCGTTCCTTACTCCCGTCGCCTCGCTCATGGGCGAAATCCTGCTCGTCGGCATCCGCAGCACCAACGCCGCGATTCCGCCGCGCGAAGTGCGTTCGCTCGCCGACTGGGTGGTCCGTCCCCGCCTGCAAAGCCTCTCGGGCATCGCCGAGATTCTGAACATGGGCGGCGGCATCAAGCAGGTGCAAATCCAGCCCGACCCGCTGCGAATGCAGGCCTGCGGCGTCACCTACGAGGAGTTGCAACGCGCCGCCAAGGAGGCGTCCGGCAACAGCACCGGCGGATTCCTCAACACCGGCTCCACCGAGATCATGGTTCGCAACCTGGCCATGACCGTGCAGCTCGACGACATCGCGGGCACGTTGGTTCGGCGCGTCGGCGACCGGGCCATCCGCATCGCCGACGTGGCCAAGGTGGAGTGGGGCATCGAACCGATGCGCGGCGACGGCAGCGTCAATGGGGTGCGCGGCGTCATCATGAGCATTACCAAGTCCCCCGGCTTCGACACGCTCACCCTCACGGGGCAGATTGAGTCGGCGCTCGCGGAATTGCGGCCCACCCTGCCACCGGGCGTCGAGACGGTGGTCCTGTTCCGCCAGGCCGACTTCATCACCAACGCCATCGGCAACCTGAAGAACGCCATCCTCGAAGGTGCGGTGATGGTCACGGTCGTGATCTTCCTCTTCCTCCTGAACTTCCGCACCACGTTCATCACGCTGATGGCGATGCCGCTGTCGTTCTCCATCACGCTGCTCACGTTCAACTGGTTCGGCATCTCGGTGAATTCGATGACGCTCGGCGGCCTGGCCGTGGCCATCGGCATGGTGGTGGACGACGCGATCGTGGACGTGGAAAACGTCTTCCGGAGGCTGCGGGAAAACGCGGCCAGGCCGCATCCGCATCCGCGGCTGGAGGTCATCGGCCGCGCCTCCGGCGAAGTGCGGAACTCGATTCTCTACGCCACGCTGCTCATCATCCTCGTCTTCCTGCCGCTGCTCGGTTTGAGCGGCGTCGAGGGCCGGCTCTTCTCACCCATCGCCATCGCCACAATCATCAGCATGGTCGCGTCGTTCGTCGTCTCGTTGACGGTGATTCCGGTGCTGTGCTCGCTGCTGTTGCGACCGAAGGAAGGGCACGAACACAAGGACGGTCGCCTCGTGCGCGGCCTGAAATGGCTGCTCGAACACACGCTCCTGCGCTTCGGGCTCAGCCAGCCCTATCTGCTGCTGGGACTGGCGGCGTTCGCCGTGGTCGGCGCGTTCTCGCTCTATCCGCAGATGGGGAAGGATTTCTTGCCCACCTTCCGCGAAGAGACCGCGCTGATCTCTACCACGTCCGCTCCCGGCACTTCGCTCGACGAAATGAACCAGATCTCCGACGTAATCGAGCGCGAGCTGTTGAGCGTGCCGGAGGTCCGCAAAGTCGGCCGTCGGCTGGGCCGGGCCGAACGCGGCGACCACGTCGTGCCCGTCTCCACGGCCGAGTTCGACGTGGATTTCCGCGAAATTGGCGGCGGGAAGAACGCACGTTCACGGGCGGAGATACTGGACGCCATCCGCCAGAAGGTTCGCGCCGTGCCCGGCACGTTCAGCGTGGTCATGGGACCGCTCGCCGACCGTATCGGCCACATGCTGAGCGGCGTTTCGGCCCCGGTGGCGATCAAGATCTTTGGGCCGGACCTCGGCAAGCTCCGCGAGCTCGGCATCCAGATCCGGGCGGTGGCGAAGACGATTCCCGGATTCGAGGACTGCAAGCTCGACCAGCAGGCGACCATCCCCCAGCTCCGCATCGAGGCGGACCGGGAACGGGCCGCGGCCTACGGCGTCACGCCCGGCCAGCTCAATGAAACCCTTTCGATGTTGGTCGGCGGCAAGGCCGTGGCCGAGTTGCGTGAGGGCCAGCGTGCCGTGGACCTGGTGATCCGCCTGCCGGAGGAATGGCGTGATTCACCCGAGCGCATCGCCCAGATCCCAATCGAAGTGCATGCCGGCGGGGACACGGCGCAACGGGTTCCGCTGTCGTTGATCGCCGAAGTTCGGATGGCAAAGGGACCCAACGTCATCTTCCGGGAACGGAGCCAGCGACGCTTTGCCCTGGCCATCAAGCCCACCGTGCGCGACGTCTCGTCGCTGGTCCCGAAGCTGCGGGACGAGATCGCGGCGAAGGTAAAGCTGCCCGAAGGCTACTTCATCACCTACGAGGGCGAGTTCCAGGCGCAGAAGGAGGCGTCGCAGCGCATCGCGATTCTCAGTGCCGTGGTCTTCGTCATCATCGCCTTCCTGCTCTACGGCTACTTCCGCACGCCGTTCTTCGCCTTCCAGGTGCTGTTTGACATCCCGTTGGCGTTGGTCGGCGGGCTGGCCCTGACCTGGGTCATGCTGGACAACATCAGCATCGCCACCCTGGTCGGTTTCATCGCAGTGGCCGGCGTGGCCGCGCGCAACAGCATCATGCTGATCTCGCATTACCTGCACCTCATGCAGCACGAGGGCGAGGGCTTCACCCGGGCGATGATCATCCGCGGGACCAAGGAACGGCTCGTGCCCGTGCTCATGACCGCGCTGTCCGCCGGCATCGGCCTGATCCCGCTCGTGCTGGCCGCCGATCAGCCGGGCAAGGAGATCCTCCACCCCGTCGCCGTCGTCATCGTCGGCGGGCTCATCACCTCCACCCTGCTGGGCCTCGGGGTCACGCCGACGGTGTTCTACACCTTCGGCCGGAAGGCGGCGGCCCAAGCCGTTGAGCACGAAGCCGGCGCATCCAACTGAACGTTGTGCCGCCCCAGTGGTGACCACTGCCAACCAAACACAAACCAAAGAAAACACATGAAGACCTCACTCCTCACCCTCGCAGCCGTGCTGTTGCTCGGCCTCACCCGTGCGCTCGCCCACGGCGGCGTCGAACTCGGCCCGAACGGCGGGCGCATCATCGAATTCAGCAAGAACGAGACGATGCACGGCGAAGTCACCGCCAAGGACGGCTACTTCCACATCGCGCTGCTCGACCGGGACATGAAACCCGTGGAGCTGAAGGACCAGACGCTGACGGCCACCACCGGTGACCGGAAAAAGCCGGAGAAGCTCGCGGTGGAGAAGAAGGACGGAAAGTTCGTGGTGCCCATGCAGCAGGGCGAAGACTTCCTGACCGTCTTCCAATTCCGCGAAACGGCCAATGCCAAGCCGGTCGTCGCCCGCCTCCAATACGACGCCGCGATCTGCTCGGCCTGCAAGAACGCCGAGTGGCTGTGCAAATGTGCGTCCGCTAAGGAAGAGAAAGCCGCCCACGAAAAGAAGTGAAGCCCACGGGCAGGGGGCGGGCAGCCATTTCGCAGCCCGGCCGCGCAAAGCGGAAACTTCGCGCTCGAAGCCCGGCGGTGGCCGCCGCACGCTGCCCGCATGGACAAGCTCGTCGCGCAGTTGGACACCTTTCTCCGCAAGGAACCCGTGCTGGGCCGGGACGTTTACCTGGCCTCCACCGCCGTCGTGCTGGGCGACGTGACCCTCGGCGACCACAGCAGCGTTTGGTATGGGGCGGTCCTGCGCGGCGACATCAACTGCATCGTCGTCGGCCACCATAGCAACGTGCAGGACAACGCGGTGCTGCACCTTGCCGACGATTTCCCGTGCCTGATCGGCAACTGGGTTACCATCGGGCATTCCGCGGTGGTCCACGCCTGCACCATCGGTGACGAGTGTCTCATCGGCATCGGTGCCACCGTTCTCGATGGCGCGGTCATCGGCGAACAAAGCCTCGTGGGCGCCGGCGCGGTGGTCACCCCCGGCACCGTGATCCCGCCCGGCTCAATGGTCCTCGGCGCCCCGGCCAAAGTGAAACGCGCCCTCACCCCCGAGGAGCGCGCCGGCCTGAAGCACTGGGCCGAAAAATACGTGGTGAACGGCGCCTACTGCCTGAAACACGGCCTGAACATTGGACGGCCGATGATTCCCTGAGCGGCGGGGTTGTCTCCGGCGGGTGAAGGAATGCGGTTCGCCCTTTTTTCCGCTTCGACTTAGTTTCCGGCGTCGGCGTTTCGTGAGAACAGTTCCCCCGGTCCGGGGTGCTCGGGACGTGCGGATCTGTGAGTGAACCGGTCTGATCAAGCATGGCCAATACCGTCGAAATCAACGTCGTCATCACGAACCGCCAGCGCGACCGGAAGCTGGACTCGCGCCGGGTGCGCGCGGTCGCCGAAGCGACGCTGGCCGAGGCGGGGCAGGGGGCGGAACTCGGTATCCACTTCGTTTCGGCTAAGCGGTCGGCGGAGGTAAACTGGCAGTTTCTCCAGCACGAGGGCCCGACGGACATCATCACGTTTGACCACGGTAGCACCCCGGCACGGCTCTTCGGCGAGATGTTCATCTGCGTGCCCGAGGCGGTCCGGCAGGCGGCGGAATTTGGCACGACCTGGGAAGCCGAACTCCTGCGTTACGTGATCCACGGAATCTTGCACCTGCGCGGCTTCGACGATCTGGAGCCGGCCAAACGCCGCGTAATGAAGCGAGAGGAGAACCGGCTGGTGCGGAAGCTGGTGGAGAATCAGGAAGGCAGGAATGCATGAGCCGATTGAAACCTTGGCAGATAGTCCTGCTCGCTATCGGCCTCCTTGGGAGTCTAGCAATTGGGCTACTTGGCTTCGGTGTTTGGAATCTAGGGCGAAGCCACAAACACTGCATTGAGGGAGTGGGTGGGACACTTAGCTCTTATGCGGCTGCGCACGGAGGTCAGTATCCATCCCACAAGAATGGCTTTGGAGATGCCCTTGGCCTGCTGGCAATCGAAGATCCCGAGTGGGCCATCGCTTTGGTAGGCGTGGACGACAAAGCAGATTGGTTAATGGCTGCGGCAACCAATCGCACCGACGTCCCAGAGGAGCGCTGCACCCGCATCTACGTCCAAGGATTGTCGGAGAAGAGCAATCCGGAGATCGCGATTCTCTTCGATCGTTTCGCAGTCCGTGGTGGAGACCACCTCCGGGCGCCGTGGCGGCCTTATACACGAGAAGTGTGGCGTGGCTATGGGATGCAGTGGATCACCTTGGACCGCTGGCCCGCCTTCGCCAGCAACCAGGTAGAACTGCTGGTCAAAGAAGGCATCCCGCGGGCGACCGCCGAGGCCTACTACCGGCCCACGCTTGATCCGAACGCCAAGCGATGACCGACGAGCGTGCCAGCGGGATCATCCTCCGGACGCGTCCGCTCACGGATACCAGCCTGATCGTGCATTGGCTCACGCCCGATCTGGGCCGGATCGCGACGGTTGCGAAGGGCGCCCGCAAGCCGAAGTCGTCGTTCTACGGCAAGTTGGACCTGTTCTTCGAGGCCGACCTCAGCTTCGCCCGGAGCCAGCGGTCGGAGCTCCACACATTGCGCGAGGTCGGCGTGCGCGACATGCGCAACGGCCTGCGGACTGACTTCGGCTACGTGACCCAGGCGAGCTACGCCGTGGCCTTTGTCGAACAGGTCACCGAAACCGAGACGCCCCTGCCGGAAGTGCATGAACTCCTGACCGGGTTCCTCGCCCACCTGCCGAAACAGCCGCCGCAACCGCGCAGCGTCTATGCCTTCGAGCTGAAACTGCTGGGTTCCCAAGGGCTGGAGCCGGACCTGGAGACCACGGCCTTCAGTCCT
>JBEISV010000459.1:0-3933 GCA_040375265.1 Verrucomicrobiales bacterium | reverse complement strand
GCGGTAGAGCACATCCACCACGTTGCGCACCAACTGTTCGTCGGCCACACCGTCGGTCGCCTCGGCGGGGAAGGCGACCTTTTCGCGGAAATGCTCGGCGAGTTCCCGAAAGAGGGCGACCCGGGCCGTGGCCTCGAAGTCGTCGCGCCGCTGGAGGGCACTCAGCGCGAGGGCTGCCTCGGCGGGCGTCACGGCCTGGCGGAGCTGGCCGCACAGGTGGACGTGGCGGCGCAGGGAGTTGAACTTGCCGGCCAGCAGTTGGCTGGTGTCGGGCTGCGCCAGTTTCGGCACGCGGATGACCACGGTGTTTGCGGCCAGGTCGCCCAGCCGTTGGCCGTGTTTCGAGAGCAGGACCGCGATGCCGCCGACCAGGTAAAGGCCGGGCAGGATGTCCACGGCGCGCAGCAGGTTGCGGATGGCGACCTGGCTGAACTGGAGCCGGTGGCCAGCGATGTCCACGACCCGCAGGCCGAGGATGCGTTTGCCGAGCGTCTGGCCGCGCCAGGACCATTCGGTGAGCATCGCGTAGCCGAACTGGACGACGAAGAATCCCAGGGTGCTGGCTGCGACCGCCACGTCGGGCGCCACCCACCCGAGCAACCCGATCGCGATGCCCAGTGCCGACGTCAGGGCGAAGACGATCCCGACGTCCACCAGCCACGCGAGCAACCGGGGCAGGGGGCCGGCGAGCGGCTGGGAAAACGTGATGCCTTCCGCGGTGCGGAGACGCAGGGAATGGGTGAGTTCCGCGTCCATGTTTCAGCGGGGCTGGGGTGGACCGTGGGCCGCTTCGCCACGTCCGCTGCGGCCGAGAAAGACGGTGAGCAGGGCCAATTCCACAAGCCCGAAGGCGATCTTCACCGAGTAGGGCACCAACGGCTCGTGATACTGCGAGAAGAAGCCCTCCACGAGTCCCGCCCAAATCAGCAGCACGGCGACCCCGAAGATCAGGGTCATGAGATCCTGGCCCACCGCCCGCAGGCGTTCACGCAACGGCAACCGTGAGCCCCGGCCGAGCAATGTCACTCCCAGCAGCAGCCCGGCCTGCCCAGCGATGAGGATGGCGGGCAGTTCCACGGAACCGTGCGGCAGGATCCAGCCGGCGAGAAACTTCGCCTGCCCGTCCGCCACGTAGTCCACCGTGATCGAGCCGAGGATCACGCCGTTGTAGAACAGGGAGATGAGCGTGCCGACGCCCCAGGTCATCCCGAGCCCGAGCGTCAGCACGCTCACGCGGGTGTTGTGGGTCATCAGGTAGGACGAGAATTGGGCGTGGGCGCCGGCCACGGAGGATTGGCTGCCCGATTCCTCGTCGTGGACCCGTTCGGACGGCGTCCGTTGGTCGTGGCCGAACGCCATGGTGGCGTGACGCGAATCGGGGTCGAGGCGGAGCGCCAGGCCGCCGAACAGCGCGCCCGCCAGCGTGATGGCGCAGGCGAACCAGAAGAAATTGCGCTGCCGACGGAAGGTCTGCGGGAACACCACGAGGAACCAATGCAGGAAGCGCAACCGGTGAGGCGCGGACCGTTGCTCGTGAATCTCGCCGTGGGCGCGGGCGACGAGCGATTCCAGATACCGTCTTGTGGCGGGTTCGCTGGCGAAGGTGGCCAGCCGGCCGAGGTCGGCGGAGGCCCGTTCGTAGAGGTAGTGGAGGCGGGTGGCTTCCGCGAGCGTGGGGCGCGTGGTGACGTGCGCCTCGAAGCGGTCGAGCAGGCTTTCCAGCTCCGTCCAGAGGGGCTTTTCCTGCTGCAGGAATTTGTCGAGGTCGAGAATCACGGCGCGCCCGCGATGGAGGCGAATCCCCGCGGCCGACGCGAGCGCGAAAAGTGGCGGGCCGCCCCCGCCGTGCTGGGTTGCGATGTTCTTTGGCGGGCCGCCGCCGTTCGGCCACCTTTGCCGCCATGCGCATCCTCGTTCTGCTCTTTTCTGCAACCACCTGCATCGCGGGTGAATTTGTGAACCTGAAGTTCGACGAGCCTGATTTGAGCGGTTCTCTGACCCCGATATTTCCCGGCGGCCCCTTGCTGGGGAACACCGCCCAGATACTGCGCGGGTGGACAGTTCTGGCCGACAATCAACCGCAGGCTACGGTGACGTTTTCGCCTTACCCCATTGGCAGTGAAGGCGGCCTCGCTGCCTTGAAGGCTAATTCGCCTGAGCGTGCCCAGACGGCCTTTGGAGCCAATACCCTTTATCTTCGTTCGGATCACACAAGTCCGGGTGGCGGCCCCGTGATCCGGGTGCAGCAGACCGGCACCGTGCCCGCCGACGCCGCGGGATTATGGATTTTTACCGGCGGAGGTTCGATGCAGATGTATATCAACGGGGAGCGGGTCAACGACCCAAGAATCGACGCCTTGGCTGATCCCGTGGTCGATGTTTCCCGCTATGCCGGACAAAGCATTGATCTCGAATTCCTGATTCCAAAGGGTGGTTCAACTCGCCTCGACATCTTCGGATTCACGCCAGTTCCGGAACCCTCAACGTGGGCGCTCTTCGGCGTTGGCGCGGCCGCGGTTTTCTACTTTGCCCGCCGGTAAAACTAATCGCCCGCGCCGGTTCCCGAATCCAATCCCCGTTCGCTGCTCATTTGGCGCATCGGTTCTTCGTGGCCACCGGGGCCGGTTCACCCGGTAACCGCGGACGTCAGTCCGTGGGTGTGCCGGTCGGTGCGGCGTGACTGCCACCGACTCACGTCGGCAGCTACCGCGGGGGGCTCCGACTGCCGGCTCAGCCTCGGTGAAAAGATGCGCCCCCGCCGGCTTCCCTGCCGCAATGTTCTTTGGCGGCCGGCCGCAGTTCGGTCACCTTCGGCGCCATGCGCATCCTCGTCGTCGAAGACGATCCGAAGATTGCTTCGTTTGTGGTGAAAGGGCTGAAGCAGGGCGGCTTTGCCGTGGACCACGCCGCCGAGGGACAGCAAGGCCTCGATCTGGCGCTGTCGACCGCTTACGACGCGATTGTCGCCGACATCATGTTGCCGAAGCTGGACGGGCTTAGCCTAGTCCAGCGGCTGAGGGCGGCGGGCGGACGTTCCCCGGTGCTGTTCCTCAGCGCCAAGGCGACCGTGGATGATCGGGTGCGCGGGTTGCAGGCTGGTGGTGACGATTACCTCACCAAGCCGTTTGCGTTCTCGGAATTGCAGGCCCGGGTGCAGGCGTTGATCCGCCGAGCGTCCCAAGCCACGGAGGCCAGCCGGCTGACCGTGGGCGACGTCACGCTGGATCTGCTCAGCCGCGAGGTGACCCGGGGAGGAGAACGCGTGGACTTGCAGCCGCGGGAGTTTTCCCTGCTGGAATACCTGCTGCGGCACGCGGGACGCACGGTGACCAAGACGATGATTCTGGAGCACGTCTGGGACTACAGTTTCGATCCCCAGACCAACGTGGTGGACGTGCTGGTCCATCGCCTGCGCGCCAAGGTGGATCCGGACCGTCGGCGGCTGCACACCATCCGGGGAGTGGGTTATGTCTTCCGGCCTGCTTGAGCGAATCCGTGGCCTGCTGGCCATCCGGCTGAGCCTTTGGTTTGCGCTGGTCTTCAGCGCGAGCGGGGCGCTGTTGTTCGCCGGGCTTTACTGGTTCCTGACGCTCCGGCTGGAGGAGCGGGAACAGCGGGTGATTTTCGCCAAGCTGTCCGCCTACGCGGAGGCTTACCAGCGGCTTGGCGCGGCCGGCCTGAGCGCGGTGGTGCGGCGGGATGCCCATTCGCCGGGCGCGGAACCATTGCTGGTCCAGATCAAGCAACGAAACGGGATGCGCGTCCTGATCTACGCGCCGGAAAGCTGGTTTGGCTCGCAGACGGAATCCATGCCGCTGCCGGGCTTCGGCGAATTGCGGCGGGAGGTCCCGGTGCTGCGCGTGCCCTTGGACGCCCAGCGGGATTTCCAGGTGGGCCAGAGGGAAATGGACGACGGTTCGGTGCTGCAGGTGG
>JBEISV010000344.1:0-5160 GCA_040375265.1 Verrucomicrobiales bacterium | reverse complement strand
CCGGAAGGCCCGGATCGGTTTGCCCCCGACCTCGACGAAGATCGGATTCGTGTGGGAACTCGGCAGAATGCGCACGGCAAACCAACCGGACCGAGTGACCGTGTGCTGGAACGTGAGGTCCTGGAACGCGCCGTCGGCCACCAGGTTGGTTCGCCCAACGACGAAGCCGTTTTCCAGCAACTCCACGGGCACCGTCCGGGTGCCGTCGAGGCGGGCGCGCTCCAGGTGCCAGTAGGGATGTTCGGTGAACTTGCGCTGCTTGATGTTGGATTGCGGCGTTTCGTCCAAGCGGGCGGCCACTTGGACCTTGAACGTGACCGGCGCCGGCCGCGGCAGGGAAAGTTGGCTGCCGTTTTCGCCCATCACGGTGTTGTCCGCCCGGAAGTCCAGCAGGTGGCTCAAGCCGTCGCTGACGTAATTCCGGCCTGCACGGATGCCTTCGCACCAGTCCTCGTAGGTCCACTTGGCCCCGAGCTTCACGTAGCTGCGACCGAGGCCGACCCGCTCGCTGTAGATGCACGGAAAGTCCGTCTCGCCGCTGATGCGCGTGCGGAAGCCGGCATTCAGGGTCTGATACCAGATGTTCAGCTCCCACGGATACGGGGTGTCCACGGTGGACATGAAGTCGACGGCCGGAACCAGCTTGCCGTCCGGTCCCGGAACTTCATGGGTCACGTCGACGATGTATTCGTTTGCCCCGATGCCGTTGAACGGCGGAACCACAAACGTCGGCAATTCCGTGGAGTCCACCTCCAGCCCCCAGCCGCTGTGGGCCGGCCCGACCAAGGCGCCCTGGCGTTTGCCCCACTTAAGGGTGTTGAGGCAAAGCTTGGGCCAGTGGCCCATTGAATCGCCGCCGGGATACATCTGCTCCCGCAGGCGCAGGAGGCAGAGATGGCCCGACTGATGGGAACCGAAGCCGCTGACCTCGACATCATACCGGAGGATCCAAGGCCACCGGGAAACTTGGTCGTCTTTTCCGGTGAAGAACTGCTTCTGGTAATCGAAACAGGGGCCCCAGGTTAGATTCGCGCCCACCTTGAGGTCTTCCCCGAGCACGTGGCGCATCATGTCCGGCGCGTGGACGCCCTCGGTCGGCTTGGTGTAGTGGGCGCAGCCGGCGGCGTGAATGTGATGGTCGCCGGAAATCCAGCCGAACTTCGCGGGATCAATCCAGCGGCGGACCTGGAAGCGCCAGTCGTTGGTGCCCGGACGGACTTCGATTTCACGCTTCTCCACAAGCGACTCCGGGCCGCGCGCGAACTGCACCGCATACTTGCCGACAGGCAGGCGCAGCGATTCGCCGTCGGCCCGGTAAACTTGCGGATGGAAGAAAAAATCCGGCGCCAGACGTTTCGACATTGCCGGGAAAACGTGGCCCTGGGCATCCGTGACAAGCAACTGCCCGGTGACCGGCTGGCCGCCCTCGTCGAGAATGCGGAGCCGGACTTCGTGGGCCGGCACGCAGGAGAACAGCACGTCCGCTTCGCTGCGGAACCCGAGGTCCTGGGTGCCTTGGCCGACGTTGAAGGAAATTTTCGCCTCCCGCTGCCCGGCGTCGCGCGAATAGAGCTGCAACAGCCGGTATTCGAGACTTAGCCCGCTCAGTTCCTTCCGCAGCGGCTGCCCCTTGAACAGATCGAGGTCAAGCCACAGGTCGGCCGTCCGGTCCGCCGTGGCGTTCGCCACGCGCTGCGCCTGCGGGCTCGTGGCGCGCAGCTCCGCGGTCGCCCCCGCCTCGTTGTCCACCCGCACAAGAAACGTCGTCCAACCGCCCTCCACAAGCTCGGGTTTGGCGTCGGCCGAGGCAACCTTGACCCGCATCTCCGAATTGATGTTCACGCGGAACAGGGTCCGCGGGGCCAAGGCCGCGTGCAGCTTCGCCACCGCCAATTCCCCGTTGGCCTCTGCCAAGGCAGCGTCCACGGTCCGCCGCTGCCCGTCCGTCAGCGGTGACCCCACGTAGTCCAGCGCCTCAACGACCCGCCGGATCTGCGCCCGCAGCGGCTGAAGGTCGGGGGGCGAATCCGCCTGGACGGTCGAAACGGTGAACAGCGCAAATCCAAGACACAGCAGCGGGCGAATTTTCATGGCAAGGGAAGCTGGCGGGAACGCTGCCACTTGGGGGACGATTGGCGAGCGCGGAAGTCGGCCGAAACGTGGTTCGGGGCGAGGTGCAAAGTGGCCTTGCGAAATCTTTACCCTTGCACCCATGCCTTCCCCCACTAAGCTCCGCGGCCTTTAACGAAAGGGCTAAGGCCATTTATGCGTCGTCCGAAGGGAATCAAAACCAAGAAATCAGTCGCCAAGCGTTTCAAAATCTCGGCGAAGGGCAAGGTGTTCGCCCGCCACTCTGGCATGCGCCACTTGCTGAGCGGCAAAAGCTCCAAGCGTCGTCGCCGTCTCGGCAAGGAGTTCGAGCTCTCCCCCCGCGACGTCTACAAGATCAAGGCCTGCCTGCCGACCTCGCACTGAAACCCGCTTCCACCTTTAACTTTCTCAAGCCATGCGTGTTACCAACGCCCCAGCTTCCCGCAAACGCCGTAAGAGGATGCTTCAGCTCGCCAAGGGCTACCGCCTCAAGCGCAGCAAGCTTTACCGCTACGCCAGCGACGCCGTCGACCACGGCCTCCAGTATGCCTATCGCGACCGCAAGGTGAAGAAGCGGACCTTCCGCTATCTCTGGCAGGCCCGCATCAACGCCGCCACCCGCGCTGCCGGCCTGACCTACAGCCGCTTCATCGAAGGCCTGAAGGCCGCCCAGGTGACCGTGGACCGCAAGATACTTGCTGACCTCGCCGCAACCGACCTCGCGGCCTTCGGCGAAATCGTCAAAGTCGCCCAGGAAGCCTTGAAGACCAAGGCCGCCGCCGTGGCTGCCAAGGCCTGATTCAGAGCCGAACCAATTCTTAACGGGCCGTCCTTCGGGACGGCCCGTTTTGCTTTTCCCGAGCCCAAGGCCTGTGAAATGGCCTCCCAGGGCAAAACCGGCTTGCCGCGTTTGCGCCTTTCCGGCAGTTACTTCCGCACGTTCCCATCACTATGAGCAAAAAGCCTTCCGCCGCCTCTGCCCCTGCCGCCGGCAACAATTTCCCCAAACTCCACAACGCCATGTGGCCCGGCCTCGTCGGCAAGGGCAGCCCCGGCGCCGAGCCGTTCATCGAGCTAGACACGATGCTTGATCTCACGGCGAAGGCCGAGGTCAACGGCGTGAAGTTCGATGGCGTGGACCTGTTCCTCTACAATCCGCACACTGACATCGACATCTCCGACGACGGCCTCAAGCAGCTCGCCGAGAAGATCCGGAAGAAGGGCCTCGTGGTCGGCTCCGTCGTTGCGCCGGTCTGGTTTGACGCCTCCGCCGGCGGCGACGCCACCAAACGCGCCAACTTCGTGACCCACGTCCGCAAGGCGATCCGCATCGCCACACAGCTCCGCGACCTGGGCGTCCGGCCCTACGGCGTCGTGCGCATCGATAGCGCCACGAGCGTAACCGACTGGGACAAGGATCCCAAGGGCACCACCAAACTCATTGCCCAAACCTTCCGGGAAGCCGGCAAGATCGCCAAGGGCGAGGGCGAACGCCTCGCCGCCGAGGGCGAAATCTGCTGGGGCGGCATGCACTCGTGGAAGCACATGGTCAACCTGCTGGAGTTGGTGGACATGCCGAAGGTCGTCGGTTTCCAGGCCGACATGTCGCACACCCACCTTTATACGCTGGGCTACAACGCCGAGGCGCACCGGATCGTGCCGAAGAAATACAGCTACGAACCCGCCGCGTTCCACCAGGCGATGACCAAACTCACCGACGCACTCCGTCCGTGGACCATCGACTTCCACGTCGCGCAGAACGACGGCTCCGTCTTCGGCTCCGGCGACCACGAGAAGACCGGCCGCCACTGCCTCGCGACCGATCCGAAGGGCAAGCTGAACATCGCCCGCGACTCCGGCTACTGGCTCCGCGACAAAACCGGCAAGGTCACCAAGAAGCTGAAACACATCTGCTGGGACGGCTGCATGTTCTCCAATGAGGTGCTCATGAAGCAGCAGACTTGGAACGACATCCTCGCCGCCATGATCCAAGTCCGCGAAAACCACGGTTGGCGCGCTTGATTTCAGCGGGAACTCCGCCGGCGCAGGAAGACCTCCTGCGCCGGTTTGTTGTTTAGGGCAGGCATCTTCCACCACTTCCAACCCAGCTCGCCGACTGCTCCGCCTCGGTAGCCTGTGGCTGGTGCTTTGCGGTTTTGGAATGGCGCCAGCCCCACGTCGCCATCGTAATTGGCTGTCACGTCCAAGGACGCGACGGCGAGACCAACCGCGGACTCGGTCACCAGACCGGCCATCGGCTCCGCAAGCCCATCGCGGATATCTTAAGGCAGTGCAAGGAGACCAGCGGGCGGCGGCGCACCCGCAACCTCGGGGCCGCATGGATGAGCCCGAAGCAGGCTGCTGCTCCAGAGCGCCTACAGCTTGGTATGGACGAGCAAGCCGCGATCCTCCTCATCTTGTTGGAATAGCAGTTCAGCAAAGAAAACAGCTGGCCCACATTTATGGGGCACTTCCTATCGCCTCTGGTGAAGGCGCCGCCGCGGTGACCAAATTGGTGGTGCGGCGGCCGAATTGTCCTTCCACGATTCAGCACCAACCCCGGCACCGGTAGGTGCTGCGGTAGCTCGAGGGCTCCTGACGTGGATTCACAACGAAATCCAGTTCGCAGCTTCCAGCCAAACGAAAACCGCACACAGCACGACTATCGGAGTCATATCCCTTCGCATCTGCGCCGGGCGCTTGTTTCGCAGAAGTTGCATCATCAAAACCAAGTGGGCGAACACCAGTGTCCCGAGAATTAGATTTCCGATCGGACCTAAGTTTGAGCCAACGCTAGCGGGACCCGACCTCACGTTTTCGCCGAAAACCCTGTGAGCACCATGGAGGTCTTCAGTTCGTTTCAGCAGCATCACCATTAGCAGTGACGCGAGGGCGAGCACTCCGGAACCGAAGTGGTCGGACTTTCGAAAACGAGATAGAACTGTCCGGGCTGTTCCAAGGCTGGCCAAGGCCAGCATCAGCCAAACCAATGCAAGTTTTCCAAAGCCCAAACCCGCCACTTCGCTGGCACTGCTCACCCACAGGCTGATGAATCCGATGCCAAGGGTG
>JBEISV010000135.1:0-10392 GCA_040375265.1 Verrucomicrobiales bacterium | reverse complement strand
CCGTCCAACGTGTGGCTGCGGGCGGCCTCCGTGAAGCCGGGCAACCGCGAGGTGGTGCACCACAGCCTCGTCTTTGTCGGCAAGGCCAGCCAGATCCTTCAGTTTCAGGGCGGTCTCGCGGGTTTCTTCGCCGGCTACGTCCCGGGCATGGACCAGGTCGCCTACCCTGCCGGCACGGGCAAGCGCCTGTTGCGGGGTGACCTGATCCTCGTCCAGATGCATTACACACCCAACGGCAAGGCGACGACGGACACGACCCAGCTCGGCTTTTATCTGGCGCCCACCCCGCCGGCCCGCGAGCTGACGACGACCGCCGTCCATGACATCGCCTTCACGATTCCGCCGGGCGTCCGTGACCATGAGGTGATTGCCGAGACGGTGATGGCGCGCGATTCGCTGCTCTATGAACTCAGCCCGCACATGCATTACCGCGGGGCCCGCATGCGTTTCGAGGCGCTGTATCCGGATGGCTCCGCGGAGACGCTCCTGAACGTGCCCGGCTACGAATTTGCCTGGCAGGCGCTCTACCGGCTGACGGAGCCGAAACGGCTGCCGGCCGGCACCCGGGTGCGGATTACCGGCGGCTTCGACAACTCGGAGTGGAACCCGTGGAATCCCTCGCCGCTGTCCACCGTGCGTTTCGGCGAACAGACCGACGACGAGATGCTCATCGGTTACCTGAACGTAGCGCCGGAGTGACGCGGGCGTCTCGGCCTGTTCCCCGTTACGCGCAGTCGCCCTCGAACATCGCCTTGCGGCCGGCTTCCATTTCTTCCGGCGTCGGGTCCTTCAGGTGCGTGGCGACCGCCCATATGTGGCCAAACGGATCGACGAACTTGCAGAACCGGTCGCCCCAAAACATCTCGGCCGGCGGCATGATCGCCTGGCAACCCATCGCCACGGCTTTGGCGAACACGTCGTCCACCGCGGGCACGTAATGCATCAGGCTGACCGGACTGCCGCCGAGCGTGGCGGGAGACTTGTTGCCCCATTCCAGGTTTTCCTCGCTGAGCATCAGCACCGAGTCGCCGATCCGGACCTCGGCGTGCATGAGGGTTTTGCCGTCCGGCATCGTCAGGCGGAGAATTTCCTCGCCGCCGAAAAGCTCGCAGTAGAACTGGATCGCTTTCGTGGCATCGCGGACGGTGAAGTAGGCTTGGAGCGAATGAAAACCGACGGGAGTGGTGGGTATGTTCATGGCGAGGGGCTTGTTCCCCACCACGAAACCGCGGCGGCGGCGCGGGCGCAATCCCGAAGCGGTGGACTCAGCCCGGCCCCGCTCGCTAACGTGTTCCCGTGACCGCGCAACGCCTGCCACTCCACGACGACCTGGTGCTCGACGCCCGCCGGGCCGTCTGGTTGCCGGGCGAGCGGACCCTGGTGGTGCCCGACGTGCATCTGGGCTTTGCCTGGGTGCAACGTCAACGGGGTCAGCTCCTGCCCGTAGGGATCCCGGACGACACGGTGGACCGCCTCGCCGAGCTGTGCCGGGACTACGCCCCCGTCCGGGTCGTCTTCCTGGGGGACTTGGTTCATGCCGCCAGCGAAGCCGGTCCGCTGCGCGAAGCCCTCACCACGTTGACCCGGCGGCTGGCCTCATCGGAAAATGGCCCGGTCGAACTGGTCCTCGTCCAGGGCAACCACGACGTCCGGCTCACCCGCCTACTGGCTGAATGGCAGTTACCGCTCGCCGTGGTTCCGTGGCTCGACTTGGGCCGCTTCCGTCTGCTGCACGGTCACGAAGCCGCCCCGGTGGAGGTGCTCGAACCCGCCGACCGCCTGCTCCTCATCGGGCACGAGCACCCCAGCCTCGAACTGGGCGACGGCGTGGCGAGCCGCGTGAAGTGTCCCGCCTTTGCCCTCGGCGACGACACGCTCGTGATCCCGGCGTTCTCCGACTGGGCCGCCGGCTGCAACTTGGGCCGCCGCGATTTCCTCGGCCCCATCGCCCGGGCGGCGCGATTTCACACCGTCGTCGCGTGCCTGGGGCCGCGCCTGCTCAAGCTGCCCTTCGCGCGATTGCCGCAAGATGCGGCTTCCGCCGGGGCCGGTCTTCGCGCTAAGTAAGGCCCGTGCAGTTCCACGAATTCGGATTCCGGCTGGCCCTCCAGGACGCGATCAACGCCCTCGGCTACAAGGAACCGACCCCCATTCAGGCCCAGGCCATCCCGCTGCTGCTCGAGGGCAAGGACGTCATCGGCTCCGCCCAGACTGGCACCGGCAAGACCGCCGCGTTCGCCCTGCCGATCCTCCACCAGATCGGCGTCCACGGCCATGACCCGCGCTGCCTGATCCTCGAACCGACCCGCGAACTCGCCGTCCAGACCGAGGAGAATTTCCGCAAGTTCGCCCGCTTCACCGACCTCCGCTCCGTCGTGATCTACGGTGGCGTGGGCTACGAACAGCAGCGCGCCGCCATGAAGGCCGGCGTCGATGTCATCGTCGCCACGCCCGGTCGGCTGCTCGACCTCGTGGGTGACCGCACCGTGTCGCTCGGGCAGGTGAAGCACCTCGTGCTCGACGAGGCGGACCGGATGCTCGACATGGGCTTCATGCCGGACGTGAAGCGCATCATCGAGCGCTGCCCCAAGGAGCGGCAGACCGCGCTGTTCTCCGCGACGATCCCGCCGGCGATCGCCACGCTGGTGAAGTGGGCGATGAAGGACCCCGTGCGCGTGGCCGTGGACATTGAACGTTCCGCTGCCTCGACCGTGAAGCACGTCATGTATCCCGTGGCCGAGCGCCAGAAGAACGACCTGCTGCTCGCACTGCTGGAACACGCCCACTGGGAAAGCGTCATCATCTTCTGCCGCACCAAGCGCGGCGCGGACGATGTGTTTGCCGCGCTCAAGCGGGCGAACCACAAGGCGACCGTCATCCACTCCGACCGCACCCAGGGCCAGCGCGCCCAGGCGCTTGAAGGCTTCAAGAAGGCCCGCTTCGAGGTCCTCGTGGCGACCGACATCGCCGCCCGCGGCCTCGACATTGCCGACGTCACCCACGTCATCAATTACGACGTGCCCGAGCACCCCGAGGACTACGTTCACCGCATCGGCCGCACCGGCCGGGCAATGGCCACGGGCGACGCCATGACGATCATGACGGCGAGCGACGCCCAGTTTGTGGCGTCCATCGAACGCTTCATCGGCCAGAAGGTGCCGCGCGAGAAGCTGGAGAACTTCACCTACCAATACACCGCCATCTTCGACGAAGCCCGCCTTGGCCCGCTCTCCGAACGGCGCGTGCGCGGGGTGAAGCTGTCCGGCGGCGGGTATTCGATTGGTGGAGGTCGCCGGAGGCGCTAAGGTCGCCCAACTTTGTGACGCCTTCCCATGTCACCAAAGCAGCAGATCTACAAAGAGATGCTTTGGTGGACTTTGCCTCATTTGAGAAACGTCAGCACTTGGCCATGGTGGCGTCGAGTTCGAGATCGCTCGGTGTATTTTGAAGCAGAATTGATTCACAATCTGCCGGTGTCCCTCCTTGAGCCGGACTTTTTGGAGCACGACATCTGGTTTCTGAATGTTCAGGCCAGAGCATATGCCGAGAGATGCAGCCCGATGATATCGGATCTCTATCCAGAACAGCTCCGGCGAATTCGAGCTTTGTTCGATTTGGTCCCTGAGGGACTTCGCCACCAGCTCCAATGGGCGGGACCGAAATGAGACTACCCGCCGGCTCGTGAAGACCGGATTTTCCAAACCAACTACGGCCTAATTCCAAGCTCGCGCAGGAATCGCCCCGTGTGGCTTTCCGGGCATTGGGCGACGTCTTCCGGCGTGCCGTTGGCCACGACCCGGCCGCCTTCGTCGCCGGCGTCGGGCCCGAGATCGATTACCCAGTCGGCGGACTTGATGACGTCGAGGTTGTGCTCGATCACGAGCACGGTGTGGCCGGCGTTCACCAGGCGTTGGAACACCGCGAGCAGCACCCGCACGTCGTCGAAGTGCAGCCCGGTCGTGGGTTCGTCGAAGAGGAACAGCGTGGGCCGCGGCGAGTTTCGAGTTTCGAGTTTCGAGTTTCGGGAGGTTGCCGATAACCGCTCCAGCGTGGCCTTGGCGAGCCGCTTGGCGACGGGTTCGGGAATGACGAGTTTGGTTTCCGCCGCGGCGCTTTCCGCGAGATGACTCACGAGCTTGAGCCGTTGGCTTTCGCCGCCGCTCAGCGTGTTGATGGGCTGCCCGACGCGCAGGTAGCCGAGGCCAACTTCGACCAGCAGCTTCAGCTTGGTCGCGGCGCGCTGGGCCGGCCGGTGGCTGCTGCCGAACGATCCCAGGAAGGCCACCGCGTCTTCGACGGTCGCATCGAGCAGGTCGGCGATGCTCCAAGAGGGGGAAGTAATCAGTGGGTCAGTGTTCAGTGAGTCAGTCCGCGTAGTATCTGTGGCGGGCTTTTTGCCCACTGACCTACTGACTACTGACTCACTGATCACTTTCCAGCCAATGCCAGCAGTCACCTTCACGTCGAGAATATGCTCCCGGTAACGACGCCCTTGGCAGGCGGGGCAGCGGATGAACACGTCGCTGAGGAACTGCATCTCGATCTTCTCGAAGCCGGCGCCGCGGCAGCGTTCGCACTGGCCCTTCGCCGAATTGAAGCTGAAGGCGCTGGCGTCGAGCCCGCGTTCCTTGGCGACCTCGGACGCCGCGAAGAAGTCCCGGATGTCGTCAAAGGCGCCGATGTAAACCGCCGGGTTCGAGCGCGGCGTGCGACCGAGCGGCGACTGGTCCACCAGCACGACGTGGCCCAGCGCTTCCCAACCGGTTAGGGTGGCGGCGCTGAGGGCGACGGTGGCGGCTTCGCGGGACTCGCCGTCCACCCCGTCTTCGAGCGCGGTGGCCTCGCCGGTGTCGGCGAGCTTGGCCTGAAGCAACGGCAGGAGAACTTCGCGGATGAGCGTCGTCTTGCCCGAACCGCTCACGCCGCTCACACACACGAACCGGCCCAACGGAATCTCGACCGAGACATCGCGGAGGTTGTTCGCGGCGGCGTGGGTCAGGCGCAAAGTAGGGCAGGCTGCCAGCCTGCCCGGCGCTTGGGCGGTGCGGTAAGGTGTGCTGATGTCGGCGGCGAAGGCGGCTTCGGATACCTCGGCACGCTCGGGTGTGGAGGAACGTTTACCAAAGCCGGCGGGCAGGCTGGCAGCCTGCCCTACGTTGACGGGGCGTCTCGTCGGCACCTCGATGCGCTTCCGGCCGGTAAGGTAGTCGGCGGTGAGTGAGCCCGTGGCGCGGACGAGCGCGGTGGGCGGGCCCTGGAAGGCGATTTGGCCGCCGGTTTCGCCGTGGCCGGGTCCGAGGTCCACGATCTGGTCGGCAGCGCGCATGACGCTCGCCTCGTGTTCGACCACGACGACGGTGTTCCCGGCGTCGCGCAGGCGATGCAGAATCTGGACGAGCCGGTCGGTGTCGCGCGGGTGCAGGCCGACACTGGGCTCGTCGAGCACGAACAGGGTGTTGGTCAGGCGCGTGCCGAGGCAGGTGGTGAGGTTCACGCGTTCCGTTTCTCCGCCGGACAGTGTGCGGGTGGCGCGGTCGAGCGTGAGGTAACCGAGGCCGACTTCGGCGAGGAATCCCAGGCGGGTGCGGACTTCCTGCAAAGCAACCAAGAGGGGATTGCGGAATGCGGAATACGGAGTGCGGAATTCATCGGACCCTGCCAGGCGGTCGATCAGGGCGAGCGCATCGCGGATTGGCAGGGCGTAGAAGGCGGCGAGCGTCAGGGAATTCCCAATGGCCAATGGCGAATGACCAATGGACGCGTTGGCGCTGCTTTCGCTCCGTGTCCCGCACTCCGCATTCCGCAATCGAAAGGCGAGTGAGTCGGCGTTGAAGCGGAGCCCGGCGCACGCGGGGCAACTCTTGTAGCTGCGATAGCGGGAAAGCAGCACGCGGACGTGCATCTTGTAGGCCTTGCTCTCCAGCCAGCGGAAGTAGCCCTTCACGCCATACCACAGCTTCGGCCAGGAGTGGTCGGGATCATCCGGGATGTAACCGTCGTCGCCGTCGGTGACCCAGCGCTGGTGTTCGGCCGAGAGTTCGCGGAACGGGACGTGCATGGACACGCCGCGCTTCTTGGCGGCGCGGACGAGGTCATCCTGACACTGCTTGCCGGTCTCGGTCTGCCACGGTTTCACGACACCTTCGGCGAGCGTCTTGGAGCGATCCGGCAGCGCGAGGTCGGGATCGATGGTGATGATGCGGCCGAAGCCTTTGCAGGTGGGGCAGGCGCCGACGGGATTGTTGAACGAGAAGAGCGCGGGCGTCGGTTCGCGGTAGTCGAGGTCGCAGGCGGCGCAGTGGAAACCGGCTGAGAAATGACCAAGGACCGATGACCAATGACCATCGGCTGCGGCGCCGCGGACCGTGAGTTTGCCGCGGCCGAAGTGGTAGGCCTGCTCGCAGGCTTCGACGAAGCGGGAGCGGTTCTCCGCGACCAGCTTCACGCGGTCGGCGATGACGGTGATTGCAGCCTGCGGATTGCGGATTGCGGATTGGGCTTCGTCCACGCGCACCACGGCATCGTCGAGCAGCAGGCGTTGGAAACCTTGCTTGGACAGCAGCGCGAGCTGTTCCGCGATGGTCAGTTTGTCGGAAAGCGGGAGTTCGAAGGTAACCAGAACATCTCCCGGCGACGCCGGTTGGTTCTTGGTCAATGGTCCTTGGTCATTCCGCAGGGCTTCCCAGACCACCTGCGGTGCCTCCCGACGCACCGGCTTGCCGCATTGGCGACAGTGCAACTGGGCGAGATGCGGCCACAGCACCTTCATGTAGTCGCACACTTCGGTCATCGTGCCGATCGTGCTCCGGGTGGTGCGGACGGCGTTGCGCTGCTCGATGGCGATGGCGGGCGGGATGTTTTCGATGCGATCCACGGCCGGCTTGTCCATGCGGTCGAAGAACTGCCGGGCGTAGGGCGTGAACGTCTCGATGTAACGGCGCTGGCCCTCGGCGTAGAGCGTCTCGAAGGCGAGCGAGCTTTTGCCGGAGCCGCTGAGCCCGGTGATGACGATCAGTTTGCCCAGCTCGAGTTCGAGGTCGAAGCCCTTAAGGTTGTTCTGCCGGACGTTGAACAGGCGGATGCAGGACGGCGCCGGCGGGATCGGTGCCGCCGGAGGAGGGGAGGAATCGGACTTGCGAGCCAGGCGCGCCATGAGTGGCCGACAGTAGGTTCGACCCTCTGGGCGTCAACGCACCCGCCGCGGGCCAGTTGGGGCCCTGAAATTCCGGGAACCTGATCGCGGCCGGCGTTTTATCTGGTCACGGGCAAGCGGTCCTTGGGCATCCTCGCTGCCATGTTCAAGACGGTGGAAATTTCCGATCCGCGTTTCGCCTGCGACGGGTTGCGGTTCGTGACCGTGCACAGCTCGGCGCTCGGGCAACGGGCCGATCTGACGTTGTTTGTCCCCGTGGAGGCGACCGGCCTGAAGGATCTGCCCATCACGATCCTGTTGCACGGCGTCTACGGCTCGCATTGGGCCTGGGCGCTGAAGGGCGGTGCGCATCGCACCGCCGCGCGGCTCATCGCCGCCGGTGAACTGCCGCCCATGGTGCTGGCGATGCCCAGCGACGGACTCTGGGGCGACGGTTCGGGCTACGTGCCCCACGCGACACAGGACTTCGAGCGGTGGATCGTGGAGGAGGTGGCAGCGGCGACCAATCTGGCGGTGGCGGAAACCTCGCCGGATTCGCCGCTGTTCCTCGCCGGCCTGAGCATGGGTGGCTTCGCGGCCCTGCGGCTCGGCGGGAAGTTTCCGCGGCGGTTCCAAGCGATTTCCGGGCATTCGTCCGCGACTCACCAGGATCAGTTCAAGACGCTGATCGGTGGCCGGCTGCGGGAATGGAGCGGGAAGGAAGAAGATCGCTCCGCGCTGGCGGCGCTCGTGCGCAGTCGGGGAAACCTGCCGCCGATCCGGTTCGATTGCGGGACGGAGGACTTCCTGATCGAACCCAACCGCGAACTGCATCGTGGCCTCACGGCGGCCGGAATTCCGCACCGCTACGAGGAGTTCGCCGGCGCACACACTTGGGATTACTGGGAACAGCACCTGCCGAGGTCGCTCCGGTTCTTCGCGGCTCAACTGAAGCCGTGAAGCCGCTTGACCGACCGCAACGGTCTTCCAACGCTGGGGTGGCAATGGCTTGTCGTCCTCCTTGTCTCGTCGTGTGGTTCCTCATGGCCATGCTTACCGGGTGCGTGACGCGGCCGGTGAATCCGCCGCTCGGCCAACGAGACGCCAGCACGGGCTACTACTTCCACCAGCAGGCCCGGCCGGACAACTCGGACGAGACGCTGTTCTTGGTCGCGTTTTCGGGCGGCGGCACCCGGGCCGCGGCACTCGCCTACGGGGTGCTTGAAGAGCTGCGGGACACGACATTCGCGGCCCCGGAAGGCCAACGCCGGCTGCTGGATGAGATCGACGCGATTTCGTCCGTCTCCGGCGGTTCGGTCACGGCGGCCGCTTACGGACTCTACGGGGACGAGATCTTTCCCCGGCTGGAAACCGACTTCCTCAAGCGGAACGTCCAGCGAAACCTCGTTCTCGGGACGGCCAACCCGTTGAATTGGTGGCGGCTCGCTTCAGGTCGGTTTGGTCGATCCGAGTTGGCGGCCGAATTTTACGACCGGATCCTGTTCAAGGGGGCGACCATCAGCGACTTCGGCCGGAAGCCGGGACCGTTCGTGATCATCAACTCGACGGACATCACGACCGGCGCGCGCTTCGAGTTCACGCAGACCCAGTTCGACCTGCTGTGCTCCGACGTCAGCGGGTTCCCCATTTCACGGGCGGTCGCAGCGTCCTCCGCGGTGCCGGCGGCGCTCACGCCGATCACGGTGAACAATTACGCCGGGAATTGCGGCTACTCCCCGCCGGAATGGATCCAGCGGCGCTACCGGCCCAGCGAGGGCCGCGTCCGGCTGCGCGCGCGGGAGATGCGCTCCTACCTCGACTCGACCAACCGCCCGTTCATCCACGTGGTGGATGGCGGCGTCTCGGACAATCTGGGCCTGCGGGCCTTCCTCGACGGCATGAACGCGATGCAGGCGCAGCCGGAGCTGGTGGGAAATCTCAACCCGTCGAAGGTCAAGCGGGTCGTGGTGATCAGTGCCAATGCCTACTCGTTTCCCGACCGGAACTGGGATCGTCGCGAACAGCCGCCGGGCTCGCTGACGGTGGGCACCGCGGCCGCGAACCACACCTTGGACCGGTATTCGTTCGAGACCCTTGAGCTTGTGAAGGAGCAATTCGAGATTTGGCAGCGGCAGTTGAGCGGCCGTTCGGAGATCAAGCTCTACCCGGTCATGATCAACTTCACCAACTTCCGGGACCTTAAGGAGCGCCGATTTTTCCTCAACCTGCCGACCAGCTTCGTGTTGCCGCCGACCGACGTGGACAAGCTCAAGGATGCCGGACACCGGCTTTTGCGCCAGAATCGGGCCTATCGGGAGCTGCTGGGCGACCTCAGCATCTCGTTGCCACCGGAACCGGCCGAGGCAAAGCAAAGTGACTTGGAGTGAAGCAGCGGTTGACGCGACTTTCGCGATTGTTACTGTCCGCCGCTCCGTTTCCCGCGTTGGGACGGTTTTACACACAGCATGAAACGTCAGTATCAGCCTTCGAAAATCCGCCGGGTGCGTCAGCACGGGTTCCGCGCCCGCATGGCCACCAAGAGCGGCCGTGAGATCATCCGCCGCCGCCGGAATATGGGCCGCAAGCGCCTGACTCCGGTGTGAGCTGAAGGCTGTAGACCATGCCTGCCACGCCGCGCCAACGTCTGTCGGGCCGGCGGCTTCGCGCCGCGCGGGAGTTCGCGCGGCTGAAAGTGGATGGAAACCGTCTGGCACTGGGTTGCTTGGTGCTCAATTGGGCGCCGGCATCCGGCCGAACTTCCTCGCGAGTAGGTGTCATCACCAGCCGCAAGGTGGGTCATGCCGTGCTCCGTAACCGGGCCCGGCGGCTCTTGCGTGAGTCTTTCCGCCGCATTCAGTTCGAAATCCGCAATCCGACCGACCTCGTGTTGGTGGCGAGAAATTCCATTGTCGGCCGGCAACAGTCCGAGGTGGACCAGAATTTTCGGGACGCATTGCGGCGGGCAGGCCTGCTGGTGCGCGCCACGCCGGCTGTGACGGGGATAGGAACCCCGCCATCGTGAGCGTGGCCCAATTCCTCGCGGTGGCGCTCCTGCGCGGCTACCGCTGGGTGTTTTCCCCGGCGAAGAATTTCCTGCTGGGGCAGTTGGCGACCTGCCGCTTCACCCCTTCCTGTTCCGCCTACGCATTGGAAGCCGTGCAACGGCATGGCGCCCTGCAAGGGGGCCGAATGACGGCCCGGCGCCTTTGCCGGTGTCATCCGTGGGGTGATTCGGGCTTTGACCCGGTGCCCGAACTGAT
>JBEISV010000676.1:0-1804 GCA_040375265.1 Verrucomicrobiales bacterium | reverse complement strand
GCCCGCCCGGTCGACAGCGCCCAGTTATCGGTGAAGCCGTCGGCGGTCCGGGCGCGCACGGGCACGTTGTCGGTGTGGCCGACGACCTGGAAGGCGCGTTGGGGGAACGTGGCGAGCACTCCGGCGACCTTGCGCAGGACGGCCTGCCCCTCAGGCTTCACCGCGCTCGGGCCGGAGTCGAAGAGCACGCGATCGAGGATGTCCACGGTGAGGCGGCCCTGGAGTTCGGAGATGGTGACGTCGCGCGACTCGAGGGCGGCACGCATCTGCTGTTCGAGGCCGGCCTGGGCCTGGGTGGCCTGCTGGATCTGTTGCTCCAGTTCGGTGGTGCGCTCGCGGAGGGTTTCCAATTCGACGAGCAGTGCCGCGTTCGTCGTTGCGGCGGCTTCGGCGGCTTGTCGGGCAGCGGCGGCAGCGGCCTCCGCGTCGCGCCGATGCTGGCCGTGCTCCCGTAACTGGAGTCCGCCCAGAACCAGCAGAAGCAAGGCGCTGATGACTCCCGCAATGATCCAAGTGCTTTTCGGCATGGGCGGAATCGAAGCGGCGCCACGGCCACATGCAACCGGGAATCGGCCATGAACGGACTAAGTCTGGTCGTCTTGGAACTTCTGGAGACGCTTGATAGCCGCCTCGCGGACAAATTCCTCGGCATCCTCGGAAAGCTGCAAGAGGATCCCAGAATCGAGCTTGGAATTGTGAGCCAGCGCATGCCTCACCGAGGCATCTGGGTCAGTGGCGAGTGCTGCTTGCAGGTGTTTCGGAAGCTTGCGCTTCCTTGCCACGGTGCACCGCACATCTGCCGACGGATCGTTGTGGAGCAACGCCAGAATTGATTCGGGGACGGTCTTGTTTTGGGCGACCCATTGGCGCATCCCGGCATGATCGCGGACCAGTTCCTCCCAGACTGACTCCGGGGCAGGCTCATGGGCTGCTCTCCGATACGCATCCGGATCAGTGCTGATGCGCAGCCGAATGAACTCTTGGGCGGATTCAATCATGAACGGGGTTCGGCCGAGCCTTGAATCTGGATAGCCCTATTTTTTGCGCCATCCGGCGATCACCAACCTTCGCTCACTTCCGGATCGTGAAGTAGTCGCGCAACTGGCCTTTGTCGGTGATGAACTTGAGGTTCAGTTCGGCTCCGTTCACGTCGAGGACCACCGAGCCCAGCTTGTTCAGCGAGAGGAAATTCACCGGATGGTTCAGCTTGCCGCCGCTGGTTTGGCCGGCGTTGCCGGTGACGACATAGACGGCGCCTTCGTGCGGTTTAGTGCCCGTGGGTTTCCGGTAGGCGCCATTGCCGTCCGGGCGGCCGTCGCCGCGGTCCTTGAAGTTCGTGGCGACGAGATTCGTGCTGTAACCGTAGTGGCCGTCGATCAGGTGACTGCGTTCGTAGCTGTGGCTGTGGCCGGTCAGCACGAGGTCCACGCCGCCTTGTTCGAGGATGGGGAGCAGGTTTTCCCGCATCTCCAGCATCCGGCCGCCGCTGTCGTCCTTCTTGTCGGAGTCATGGCTGCCCTTGGTGTAGGGCGGATGGTGAAAGAAGCAGATGATCCAATCGCGGGCGGTTGAGGCGAGGTCGTCGCGCAGCCACTCGGCCATCATGCCGGTCTTGCTGCGGTCGGTGTCCTGGGAGTCGAGGCAGACGAAGTGGATGTTGGCATAGTCGAACGAGTAGTAGGCCTCGGTGCCGCTGGGCAGGCCGCCGGCCTGGCCCTGGGTGGGCAGCGTGAAGACGTCGTAGTAAACGCCAGACTGAGTCCCGGAATTGGCGCTGCCGGCGTCGTGGTTGCCAAGCGTGGGC
>JBEISV010000321.1:0-5587 GCA_040375265.1 Verrucomicrobiales bacterium | reverse complement strand
CGACCCTTGCCTCCACCGAAACGAAGCTGGATTCCGCCCGCGCCGAGGCGAGCGATCTCCGGGGGCAGACCAGTGCCTTGAGCCTGCGCTTGGCCGACATCGAGGCCGAGGCCGTCACCCACGCCAACGCCGCGACCGAGCTACGGAAAAACCTGGCGCAGGTGAACGGCGAAAACAGCGACGCGCAGGTGCGGATCACCCAGTTGGACCGCGAACTGCAGGCCCAGAACGCCAAGGGCTCCGCGCTGCAGGCAGACTTGCAGACCGCCTTGCAGGGGCACGCCGATGGCCAGGCCGCCCTGAACGACACCAAGGGAGCGTTGCGCGCCGCCCAGGACCGGATCAACGAACTGACCGACCAATTGGCGACCGCCAAAGCGGAACTGGCTGCCCGCACGG
Source organism: Verrucomicrobiales bacterium (assembly GCA_040375265.1). GTDB lineage: Bacteria > Verrucomicrobiota > Verrucomicrobiia > Limisphaerales > UBA9464 > CAIWAH01. The sequence goes on along the minus strand of JBEISV010000321.1, from coordinate 5,188 downwards.
ACGAAATCGCAGCGGGCAAACGCGACTTGGCCGCCCGGCAAGCCGAGCAGGAACGCCTGGAACAGTTGCTTGCCAGCCAAGCGGCCGAACTCAGCGCCGCGCAACAGGACACCCGCACCGCTACTGAGAGCGCCCTGGCCGCGGAGCGGCAGCGAGCCGCCGCCGAGGCCGACAAGGCCGCCACGCTGGCCCGTTGCGAGAAGCTGGAAACCGTCACCGGCGATGCCCGGGCCGACGCCCAAGCCGCCGAACACAAGCTCAAGGCCCGCATCGAGGAGGTGAAGGAGCTAGCCCACCAACTGGGCGAAGCCAGCGAGGAACTCGCCGAACGGCGCAAGCAGGCGCTCCAGCTCCAGGCCAATCTCGACGCGGCCCACGCCACACGGCAGACCCTGGAACAGGAAGTTGCCCGGCTGGAATCCGCCTTGGCGACCGCGCGGGATGAGGCAGCCCAGGTCGCCGCCGTGCCACCGCCGACCCCGGCCCCGGATCTTTCCGGCGAGCTGGCGTCGCTGAAGGAGGAGGTGCGGGAGTGGGAACGCGAAGTTTCTTCCTGGAAGGGCAAGGCCGAGGAATTGGAAGCCGAACTGCTGGTCACGTCGCGGGCGCACCGCGAACTTGAGACGGAGGCAGAACGCCTGCGAACCGGCACCGGCGCCGGCGGGGCGGACGAGGCCCTCCTGGCTGAACTGGAGCTGATGACCCGCGAACGCAATGACATGGCGGCCGAGCTCGCCGTGCTGAAGGCCCAAGCCAAGGGCAACGAGGAGGCCTGATGTTTCGCGACGGCAAACCCCGCTATTGGATCGCCGGTTACGACGGCAAGTTTCTGGTCGTGCCCGCCCTGCTCGCCTTGGTTATCGCGGGAATCATCTGGCTGCCCCAGGCGCCGGCCCCGAAGCCGGTCATCGCGCCGCCACCGCCACCGGCGATGGCACCGACACTGGTATTGCAGCCTACTCCGGGCAACGTCATGCCGGCCAACGAGACGTTCACCCTCAGCGGCTCGGCCGAGCCGGGCAGCGTAGTCCGGCTGAACTATTTCCAGAACAACGTGGACCACCTCCTGGGCGAACAGACGGCGGCCACGAACGGCGGCTGGGCCTTCAACCTGAGCCGGCTTCAGGCCGGCAGCCACACGTTCCGGGTGCTCGCCTTCAAGGCGGGCCGCACCATGCCGTCCGGCGAAGTGACCTACACCTCGAAGCCGGTTCCCCGACTGCCGGCGGCGAAGAAGCCGGCGCCGGCCAAGCCGGCGAAGAAGAAGTGACCGGCCGCCGGCTCAGCGGAACTGGAACATGGTCTTGGCCATCACCTTGAACGCCAAGGGCACCAACGGCGTGAGGTCCACCACGTTCGTGAAGGTCTGGTTCGTGAGCCCCATGACGATCGTCCGGGAGGTCGCCCCGGCCCGCAGGTCGGTCAGGTTCACCTGGCCCAGCGAAATATCCAACCGGCCGATGCCGCCGAAGGTCATGCCCCCGAGCATGTTCGTCGGCAGCGGCTTTGATTGGCCGACGCCGGCCTTCTCCAACCGGGCGACGATTTCGGTCAGGTTGGTCCGGCCCTGCGCGTCGATGACCATGCTGAGTTGGTCGAGATTGATGCGGACCTCACGAAACCGCAGCGAGTTGGTGCGGGCCGCCTCAAGGTCGTAGGCGAGGTAAAGTTCAGGCAAGCTGACCATCGGTTGGTCGCCAAAGCCCGGCGGGTTGCCGAGCTTGAGCCCCTGCACGCGCAGGGTTCCGTCGAGCATGCCCATGCGCAGTTGCCCGATCTCGAAGGGAAAACCCGTCTGCTGGCGCACGGTGGCGACGACCGCGGATTTCAGCACCCAATCCGCGCTGAGGAGGGCGACGACGATGACAGCCAACAGCAGCGCGGTCAGGCCCGCCAGAATCTTGAGCAGCGTCTTAGCCTTCACAGCCGCACGTCCTCCGGCCGGACTTCCAGGCACTCGTCCTGATCTTCCCAGATCAGGGCCGGAAAGATGTCGAGCAATGGCGGCACCAAGTCGTGGGCGGCATCCGCGAGCAACCGCTCGGCCTTCTGGGCGGCATCCTCGAAGTCGGCGTCGTAATCGCGGGATTTCTTCCGGCGGCCGTCGTCCCAGTGCGCCACGTCGTGGATCGGCTGGTAGGCAGTGGCCCAGCGCTTGACCATCGGCTGGAGATTGGTCGGAAGCTCGGCGAAGGGGACGCAGGTCTCGCCGCAATGCTGGCATAGCAGGCCGTTTTCCACGACGTCGCGGGTGAACAGCGGCAGCATCGGCGCGCGGCAGCAGGGCGCGGCGAGGTAACCCGCGGGAATGTTCACGAGGCGTTTCAGCCAAATTTGCCGGTCGTGGGACAACTGCGCCGCCAGCCGGAACGCGCCCACCAACGGATGGGACAACCGCCAAGCCCGGCCTTGGATCTGCCCCAACGTCTGCGAGCACCAACGCGCCAGCGTCAGGTCGTCAAAGTCCCGGAAGTTCTTCGCGTATTCCTTCCAGAGACGGTCAATCGGGGTTTCTTCTTTCGGCTCGGCCACGCGGGGAGCCTTCCTGCATGGGCTCCAAAGTTCAAAGTTCAAAGTGGGCGGCGAATCGCCGCCCCTCCGCCTCTGATCCCGGATTCAGCCCGCCGCCGCGGTCGTCTCCAGTTCGCTCAACTTCTCGGCGGCTGCCTCCCATTCGCCGTTTCGGCGTTCGAGGTCCGCGGTCGCCTGCTTGAGCAGTTGGTTGATCTCGTTGACTCGCCGGGGTTGGGCGTAGGTCGCGGGCAATTCCAGCTCCGCGGTCAGGTCCACGAGACGCTTCTCGATGTTGGCAATCTCGGTTTCCAGCAGGGTCACCCGCTTCTTCTGGGCACCCATTACCTTGCGCGCGTCGGCAGCCTGCTGCCGGCGGTCCTTCTGCGTCGGCCGGACGGCTTCGGCCCGGTTGACCGGGGCCGCCACGACGTTGGTGGGGCGGCCGTTCGTCAACTGCGCGGTCAGCGCGGTGCGCGCGGAAATCGCCTTGGTCTTCTCCAGGTAATAGTCGTAGTCGCCGGCGTAGGGCGTGAGCCGGCCGGCGTTGATGTGGAGAACCCGGGTGGCCAGCGCGCGGATGAAGTAGACGTCGTGGCTTATGAACAGGAGCGTGCCGGTGTATTCTGTCAGCGCCGCGATGAGGGCGTCGATGCTGGCCATGTCGAGGTGCGTCGTCGGCTCGTCCATCAGCAGCAGGTTGGGTGGATTGAGCAGGACCTTCACCAGCGCCAGGCGGCTCTTCTCACCGCCGCTGAGCACGCCGACCTTCTTGAAGACCTCGTCGTCGCGGAACAGGAAGCAGCCGAGCAGTGAACGCACGTAGAGCTCCGTGACGCGGGCGGGAGTGTCGAGGGCTTCCTCCAGGACCGTGCGCTCCACCCGGAGCATCTCGGTGCGATACTGCGAATAGTAGCCAACCTGCGCCTTGGGACCGAGGTCGCGCTCCCCGCCTGTCAGGGTCAGCACGCCGGCCAGCATCTTGAGCAGGGTGGACTTGCCGGCGCCGTTGGGACCGACGAAGACGGTGCGCTCGCCGCGGGTCGTCTCGAAATCAATGCCACGGTAGATGATGTGCTCGCCGTAGGCGAAGTGCGCCTGCCGCAGCGTGATGACGCGGTGTCCGCTCGGGGTCGGCTGCGGGAACGCGAAATCCACGACGGCCGCCTCGGCCTCCGGGGCGTCCACCCGCTCCATGCGTTCGATCTGCTTCAGCTTCGCCTGGGCGCGGGTGGCGGTGGAGGCCTTCGCGCGGAACTTGTTCACGAAGTCCATCAGCTTGCCGATTTCCTTCTGCTGATTCTTGAAGGCGGCGGCCTGCTGTTCCTGCTGCGCGTCGCGCTGTTCGAGGAAGGTGTCGTAGTTGCCCGTGTAGCCGAACAGCTTGCCGCTCCGCAGCTCGAGGATGCCGGTGACCAGCTTGTTCAGGAACTCGCGGTCATGGGAGATCAGCACGATGCCGCCCGGGTAAGCCCGCAGGTATTCCTGGAACCAGATCAGCGTCTCCAGGTCGAGATGGTTGGTCGGCTCGTCGAGCATCAGCAGGTCGGGCTCCTGCACGAGCAGGCGGGCGAGGTGCGTGCGCATGACCCAACCGCCGGAAAGCTCCCGGGCCGGGCGGTCGAAGTCGGTTTCCCGGAACGACAGGCCCTTGAGGATGCGCTTCGCCTTGGCCACAGCCACGCCGTCGATCGGCCGCCACTCGTCGCCGTGATGATGGCTGGTGGCGACTTCCAGAACAGTCTCTTCGCCGGCCGGCGCGCTTTCCTGCGGCAGGAAGCCGACCGTCGCCCCACGTTGCCGGGAGATCGTGCCGCTGTCCGCTTCTTCCTGGCCGAGGATGAGCTTGAAAAGGGTGGATTTGCCCGCGCCGTTGGGCCCGACCAACCCGAGGCGGTCGGTGCGGTTGATGGTGACGGTAACATCCTCGAACAGCGTCTTGCTGCCGTAGGACTTGGAAACTTCGTTGAGGGTGAACATTCGGAGATTAGCCGGCGTTGAGCAGGGAAAGGTGTTTCACGAAGTGCTTCTCGAGCAACTCCGCGTGGAGATCGGCGTGACGATGGAGGATCTCCAGTAGGGAATCCTTGAAACGGCGGCCCCGGGAATCCACGCCGCGGGTCAGCACGGAGCCGAAGGTCACGTGCAGCAACTGCCGGCCGGCCACTTCGTCGAGATAGACCGCCTCGTCACCCACGCCCCGATAAGGCAGCAACGACGCCACCTGGGCGCTCGTGGCCGAGATGTGGTAACTGGCCTTGTCCGTGTCGAAACAGCCGCGGCAGAAGGCGGCGATTTCGGCGAACAGCGTCACGTCCGTGCGCGCCGCGACCCGGAGGGCTTCCAAGTAGCTGGTGCCGGCCGTCTTCACGTGCAGCAGGTTGCCGCAAACGCGGCCGATCGCCGGGTAGGCGCTGAATTTGTCCGAGCCGCTGTGGATGCTGATCTTGTAGGGGCCGGCGAACTTGGAGATGGCGACGTGGACCTTGAGCTGTTCCTCGAACTTCGCGAGGTCGCCCCGATAGTCGATGCCCTTCTCGAAGTCGCCGATGAAGCGCGGTGCCAGGCTGACCAGGTTCGGAACGCCGCGGCGTTGGAGTTCCAGCGCGAAGAAGAGGTGCTCCAGCGGCATCGTCGGCGAATCCGTCTCGTCCACCGACACCTCGATGTCGAACGG
>JBEISV010000058.1:0-16511 GCA_040375265.1 Verrucomicrobiales bacterium | reverse complement strand
GGGCGGCTCAGTTCAGGGGAAACAAACAGCGAAGGTGCAAAGGCGCAAAGCGGGGAAAATTTGAAACGCAGGAAGACAGGGGGGGAACAATCCCTCGACTGGTCTTTTCCTGCTTTCCTGTTTTCCAAATTCATCCGGGTCTTCATCGGAATTCCGCCTTCAGGAAGCGTTGGAGCAACGGGTGAGGGTGGGCCCGGATTTCGTCGGGCGTGCCGAGCGCAACGATCTCGCCCTCCAGCAGGAACGCGATCCGGTCGGCGATGCCGAACGCGAGGTCGCGGTCGTGGGTCACCACGACGGTGGTGGCGCCAATGTGTTGGTTGAGGTTCAGGATTTCGCGGCCGATCGTGAGCGCCACCAGCGGGTCGAGTTCGCTCGTGGGTTCGTCGAAGAGGATCAGTTGCGGTTCGATGACGAGCGCGCGGGCGATGGCCACCCTCTTTTTCATGCCGCCGGAAAGCTCGGAGGGATATTTCGTGGCGTCTTCGGCGCCGAGTTCCACCAGGGCGAGCTTTTCCAGGACGATCTTCTCAATTTCAGCGGGCGGTTTCAGCCGGTGTTCGCTCAGGTAAAGTCCGACGTTCTCGGCGACGGTCAGCGAATTCAGCAGGCCGCCACTCTGAAAGACCATCGCGAGGCGGAATCGGTCGCCGATGCCCTCGTTGGCAATCAGTTCGCCGCCGACCTTGATTTCCCCTTCGTCGGGTTTTTCCAGGCCGATGAGGTGCCGGAGGAAGACCGATTTGCCGGAACCGCTGGGCCCCATCAGCGCGAAGATCTCACCGGCCCGCACGTCGAGGTCGAGCCCCTTGAGCACGGGTTCGCCGCCGAAGGACTTGCGCAGTCCGCGGACGGAGACGGGGATGCCGGTGGCGGTGGTTTCAGGCATGGGCACCTCAGATTCCCCAGCCGTTGTCGAACGGCAGCAGCAGGCGGGTGAGCACGTAGTCCATGATGAGGATCAGCACGAAGGAGTTCACCACCGCCTTGGTGACGCTCCGGCCGACACCCCGCGGGCCGCCCACCGTGGACAGGCCCTGATGGCAGGAAACGACGCCGACCATCACCGCGAAGACGAAGGACTTGATTAGGCCGTTGGCGATGTCGCCGAACTGGACCTGCTGCTGGAGATTCGCGAAGAACGCCGTCCAGGTGACCGCGATTCGTTCGTTGTGCGAGGCAACCAATGCCCCGCCCAGCCAGCCGGTCAGGTTGGCGAAGATCACCAGGCACGGCAGCGCGATGCTGATGGCCACGACCCGCGGCAAGACCAGGTAGTGGATGGGGTTGATGTTCAGCGTGCGCAGCGCGTCGATCTCCTGGTAGACGCGCATGGAACCCAGTTCCGCCGCCATCGCCGAACCGATCCGGCCGGCGATCAGCACCGACATCATGACCGGGGCGAGTTCCTTGCACAGGGAGAGCGCCACCAAGCCGCCCAGCGCCGAGCCCAAACCGCGTTCTACGAGCACCGGACCGACCTGCAGCGACAGCACGCCGCCGATGAAGAGCGACAGCAGGCACGCCATGAAGAGGCTGGCGTTGCCGATGTCGAAGAGCTGTTCCCCGACCTTGCGCCGCTCGTGCCAGGCGCGGGGCAACGCCCGCACCGTGGCGGCAAACAGCAGGACCAGTTCTCCGATGTTACGAAACATGCTTCAGAAAGCGACTCGCGCGGGGCGCAGTGTCACTGAAACGCGAGTTTGGACAAGTTCCAGAAACCGAACCCCAAGATTACCCCGCCGGACAGGCGGTTCAGCCAGGTCATTTCCCGGGCACCAAATCGAGCCCCAACCCGGCGCGAACCGACGCTGAGAACCAGCCACCATGCGGCCGAACCCAGGAACACCCCGGCCACCAGTTGGATCGCCGCCGGCCAGGATTGCCCAGTCCGCCCCAGTCCGAATCCCGCGAACATCGCCGCGAAGGACAGGATCGTCATCGGGTTCGTCAGCGTGAGCAGCAGCGTGGTGGCAAAGGCGCCAGTGAGGCTCGCCGCGTCGTTGCGGGCGGCCTGATCCGCCGGCCGGCTGCGCCACGTCTTGACGCCGAGGTAGCAAAGGAACAGTCCGCCCAGCAGGCCGAGCCAAACCCGTTGCCTGGCCAGCAGATCCGACACGACCGAGAGGCCGGCGGCGCCAGTGGCCCCGTAAATCGCGTCGGCCGTCGCCGCGCCCAGGCCGCACGCGAACCCGACCCGTGCGCCCTCCGCGATGGACCGCCGGATGCACAGCACGCCGATGGGACCGACCGGGACGGCGATGGAGAATCCGAGGACTGCGCCTTGAACGAAGGGAAGCATGCGCTCGGAATTAGCGTTGTGTGCCCTTGGACGCCGGTTCCGGTTCGGCGAGCCAGCGTTCGACCATCCAGCGAAGCCGCTTGGACGGTCCACCACCCGGATAATCCGACCGCACTGGAGCACCAAAGTAGAATAGCAACTGCTCCGTTTTCATCCCCACCCGACTGACGCGTTGCTGGGCGTCAAACTGGACAAACGCGACTTCGATCACGTCCGGATCCCGGGGGGCGGCAATTGGCAGCACGCAGAGAAACAGCCATAGCCGACGCCGGCTGACCTTGTTTAGGCGGTAACAGGCGACATTCAGATCCTCAAGGAATTCGTCGGGCTTGCCCAATTGGGTTTCCAGCTCGGTCCGAGTCGGCTGGGAGCCGCGCGGGAACTTGAAATCCGTCACCCTCAGGTTCGACAACGGCGTTCGGGTTGCCGGCAACGGCGGCGTGGCACAGCCCGGCCAGATGATCAGTCCAGCAACGGCCAGGGCGCCAAGCACCAGCAGGAAATGGCGGAACGATGCATGCTTCATGGGGAACTGTCGGCGTTGTTCGTCAACGGCGCCGAATGAACTCACAACCGATTTCCGGCCGCAATGGTCCGGCCACCGGCGTCGCCCGGGCTACCAGACACGCGCTTTTCCCATGAGCTTCCTCACTTGCAGTCGGTCCGTTTGCACGTTCCCGGTCCAAGCATTCGTGTGATGAGTAAACGGTGGACTTCACTCTGCGCTGGCGGCCTTCGCGCCGAAGGTCGCATCCTCCGCCCGTGCTTGAGCAACTCCAGCAACTTCGCCAGCAAGTGGAGGTCGCGCTGGGCTCGGCCCATCCGCTGTGGGTGTTTGTGGGGATGGTCCTGCTGCCGTTGGGCCCCTTCCCGGCCAGCGTGCTCTTCATCCTAGCGGGCAACCGCTTCGGTTCGTGGGGCGGATTCACGATCGGCCTGCTGGCGCTCGCGGCCAACATGTCCCTCGGATACTGGCTTGCCCGGCATTTGCTGCGTGGACCGCTCGAACGCTGGCTGAAGAAGCAGGGGCGCCAAGTGCCGACGTTTGATCCCGCCAACGAACTTCGCTTCCTCCTGGTATTCCGGATCACCCCGGGAATGCCCCTGTTCCTGCAAAACTACGTCCTCGGGTTGGCGGGCGTCCGCTTCGCCCGCTACCTGGCCGTGTCCTTGGCGGCCCAAGCCCCCTATGTGTTCGCCTTCACTTGGTTCGGCGAATCGCTGACCAAGAGTTCCTCCTGGCGAATCGTGGTGGGCGTAGTCGGCCTGCTGGCGGTCATTGTGGCGACGAACCTGATCCGCCGCCTGCTGGCGACCACGCGGCAGAAGCCGGACGAAGCGCAGCGCTGACAGTCGCGCGTGGCTCGGAGGACATCCTTGCCGACCTCCACCACCAACGCCACGTCAGGGCCTGGCCGCAGGCCAATCTCGCCGCCGACGGGCAGAAAGCGGTGACTTGCCCCCTTGCAGGCAATTTTTGACGAGCCGGGCATATTTTCGTCGGGATTACCCAGCACGTCACGAAAACGGCGGCTGACGTTGCCGCCAGCCGCCGCCACGTGAAAGTCACTCAACTCAGTTGAACTTGTTCTTCCGATACGCGCCCATCGCGGGGGCGTCGGGGTTCACTTCGGGGCCGAAGTAACGCAGGCAGACGAGGGGTTCGGTCTCGCTGGTGTTCTCGAAGGTAACGCCGGCCTTCGCGCCATCCTCGGTGCAGAAGTATTCATCCTCGGTCAGTTCGTGGAACCGGATGAGCTTCGGACTGACGAGCGGCTGGCCGTTGATCTTGCCGCTGCCCTGCACGCAGATGAGGCCGTAGGCGCCGGTGTCCTTGATCGTGCACTTGGTGCCGGGATCAACCGTGAGTTCCTTGGCGGTGAAGAGCTGTTCGCCGTCCACCTTGCCGTAAACGATCCAGCGGTCCACGAAGCCTTCGCTGCGGGTGTCGGCCACGGGGACGGGTTCGAGGTAGTGGTTGTCCTTGAAGTTGGGGTCCACATTCTTCTCCCAGTCGAGCTGGTCCACGATGAAGTCGATGTCCTGGTGCTTGTTCTTGGGCATGTCCTTCACGAGCAGGCTCCAGGGCACTTCGCGGCCTTCGACCAGGTTCTGATACATGCCGAAGACATCCGAACCCCACTGCGGCTCGTAGGTGCAGAGGCTGCCGGGCGCGTGCAGGATGCAGGGATCAATGAGCCAGCCGGAGCCGACCTTGAGGCGGTAGGCCTTGGAGAGGTCGAGGATGCCGTTGTCACCCTTGTTCCAATTGCGGATGCACTGCTTCACCTGCTCCTTCGTCGTGCCGGGTTCGAAGCCCATGAAGGTGTAGGGGAAGTTGTTGCCGACGTTGTTGTGCTGCGGCGGGAAGTAGTAGGACTCCGGCTTGCCTTCCTGGCCGACGAGCTTGGCCTGCTTGGCCGATTGGTGCATGTGGTGCGGGATCGGCCCCATGTTGTCGAAGAACTTCGAGTAGACGGGCCACTTGCCGTATTTCTTCCAGATGGCCTTGCCGACGAGCGTCGCGCCGCAGTCGGCGACGGCTTGGGCCAGCGTGAATCGTTCCTTGCCGACCACGGCGTAATTCAGGCCTTCGTCCAAGGCGCGACCTTCGTTGGCCGTGGGCGTGGTGGAGGCGAACCAACGTTCGTCGATGCCGCCGCGGTTCAGGCCGTAGGCGTAGGTGTCGTCGGGATGGAGCTTGATGCGCAGGCCGGGCTGGAGGAAGGAGCGCGGCACCCACGCGGGCGCGAGGCGGAGCAGGCCGCCGGTGCGGGACAGTTCGGCCTCAACCTTGGCCTGGGTGTTCTTCTTGATGGTCTTGAGTTGCGAGACGGTGTTCATGGAAATGCTCGGTGATGTGCTGACAGAAAGCGCTTTCGGCTGTGCGGGTGAGCCTAACGAGAGCCGCGGCAGGGCTGCCAACGGAAAAGGGGCCGTTCTGGCAATGCGCCCGGCCGGCAGCGAACGACGACTGGACCAGGTCGGCCTTACACCCGCGCGAGGCGGATTTCCGCCTCGAAGCCCTTCGGCTCGCGATTGCGGAACGTGAGCTTGCCCTGGCAGGCCTCGACACAACTTTTCACGATGGCCAAGCCCAGCCCGACTCCGCCCTGTTCGCGGGTGCGCGCGGCGTCCGGCCGGTAGAACGGTTCGCTCAGGCGCGTGATGGACTCTGGGGGCACTCCGGGACCTTCGTCGGTCACGGATACGATGATCTCCGCACCGCGGGCTGACGCGGTCAGCCGGATCGGGCCGGCATGCCCGGCATAACGCAGGGCATTGCGGATCAGGTTGCCGACGGCACGGGCGAGCAGTTCGGGCTCGGCCTTGGCCTGGAGCTCGTCCGGCACGCTAACCTCGATGGCGTCACTCGCCGCGGCTTCCCGGGCGATGACCTTGTCGGCGAGTTCCCGTAGTGACACGGCGACGAGCGGCAATTCCTTGGCCTTGAGGCTGGCCTTGGAGAAGGACAGCAGCTCGTTCACCAGGTTCGACATGTGACGCACCTCGTCGCGCACGTCATTCACGTATTCGCGCTGCCGGGCGTCGGCCCGCTGTTCGAGGACGCCGAGCGCCATTTCCATCCGCGCCAGAGGGGTGCAAAGTTCGTGCGCGATGTCGCCGAGGAACCGCTTCTGGCCCGTGACGAATCCTTCGAGGCGCCCCGCCATGCGTTTCACGGCGGCACCCAGCCGGCCCAACTCGTCGCCACGGCGGTCGTTCACCGCGACGGTGAACTTGCCCTCGGCCACCTGCTCCGTCGCGGCGGTCACAAGGCGGATGGACTTGGTGATGCTGCCCACGAAGGGCAGCCACCAGAGGACCGAGAAAACCAGCACGCCGCCGCCCGCCCAGAGCCAAGGCGTGGTGTCGAAGAACAGGCCGCCGGCGCTCAGGGACGGTGACATCACCACGAGGCGGCCCAGCGTGAAGCGGCCGGATTCAGGAGTCGTCAGCGGCGCCCGCAGAATCACCCAGTAGGCGGCCGGCTTCGCGGAATGAAGGAAGACCCGTTGAGCCGCGAAGTCCGGACGCCCTTCGAAGCGTCCGGGACCTCGCCGCCCGGGGTCCCCTTCCGGCGGCGGTCCCAAAGGTCGCTCTTCTCCGCGGAGTCCCTCGGGCCGATTTCCTTCCGGCCTCGGGCCATCCGGCGGCGGCCCGCCTTCGCGCCTCGGACCGCCCCGGCCGCGAATGCGTTGGCGGACCTCTTCGGGCAGGTCCAGCGGCGCGCCGGCGAGGATTTCATGCTGGTCACCCACGAGCGCGAACTTCACCCCGTAGGCGGCGGCGAAACGGTCCAGCGTGCCGGTCCAGTCCTCCTTGGGCCGAGTGCGCAACTCGGCAAAGATCACGTCCGCCACCTGCTGCACCCGTTCGCCCGCGGCGCCGGCAATCAGCGCGTCGGGCCGGAACTCGGTCCGCACCAGCAGCCAGAAGACGGCTGCCAGCAGCACCAAGTTCAGCAATAGCCAGACAAGGAATCGGGCGAAGAGCGGCAGGCGGAGCTTCATGGCGCATCCGGGTTGATCAGCATGTAACCGGCGCCGCGGTAGGTGCGGATGAACCGCGGGCTTTTCGGATCATCGCCCAGCTTCTTTCGGAGGGCGGAGATGTGGACGTCGATGGAGCGGTCGAACACGTCGTAGTCGCGCTCCCGGCATTCCTCCAACAATGCCTCGCGCGAACGGACCCGCCCCTTCGCGCGCGCGAGCGAGGCCAGCAGGTCAAACTCCACGGGAGTCAGGGAAAGCGCCTGGTCGCCCAACACCGCCGTCCGCGTGTCCGGCACCACCCGCAACGGGCCGACAACGAATTCCTCCGGGGCTTCCTCGCCCGGTTTCACCGTGCGGACGGTGCGGCGGGTGACCGCCCGGAGGCGGGCCAAGAGTTCCCGGGTCGAGAATGTTTTCGGCAGGTAATCATCCGCGCCGATTTCCAGGCCCACAATCCGGTCGGCCTCGTCGCCGCGTGCGGTCAGCATGAGCACCGGCACGTCCACCTTGGCCCGAATGCGCTTGAGCACCTCAAAGCCGTCGAGGCCCGGCAGCATCACGTCGAGGATCACGGCCTGCCAAGGTTCACCGGTGGCGCGTTCGACGCCTTCAGGCCCGGTGTGGGCCAACTCCACGGCGTAACCCATCGGCTCCAAGTAGTCGCGGATCAGGCGGCAGAGCTTGCGGTCGTCGTCGATGACGAGGATGCGCTGGGCGGAATTTTCGGACGCGTTGGCCATGGCCGATGTTCTGGTCGCAACCCTAACGGCCGGCAACACCGGAGGCCGGCACTTTTACCGCGGCTTAACAAAAATCGCCGCCCGGGGAACAATATGGCGGTCCGCGTGAATGCCACGCGAGGCGACTCGTCGTTGAAGGTCGCTTGCCGCCACGAAATGTCGGCGTATAGAGACCTTGAACATGTCAGCCGCACCCATTTCCCGCCGGACCCTGCTCAAGGGCGTGGGGGTCACCATGGCCCTGCCGTTGCTGAACGCGATGGCCCCCGTCCGGAGTCTCGCCGCCGGCTCCACCGCGCCGGCCAAGCCGGTCCGCTTCGCCGCGCTTTACATGGCCAACGGCGCCCTGATGCGGGACTGGACGCCGAAGGGCGCCGGCCGGGACTTCGAACTTTCGCCCACGTTGGCGCCACTCGCGGACTTCAAGAATGACCTGCTGGTCTTGAGCCAGCTCTGGAATGCGGCGACCAACACCGGCGACGGTCACTACGTGAAAACCGGCGGCTGGCTCACGAGCACAACCATCACCCGCACCACGGGCAGCAACATCTGCGCGGGGAACACCTCGGTGGACCAGGTGATGGCCAAACACGTCGGCAACCAGACGCCCCTTGCGTCCTTGGAGCTTGGCATTGAGCCCCCCTCGACCGGCGTGGATACGAACGTCGGCTTTACCCAACTTTACGGGGCGCACATTTCCTGGGCGACCCCCACCAGCCCGTTGGCGAAGGAGATCAATCCGAAGCTCGCGTTCGACCGCCTGTTCCGGTCCACCGCCGCCGCCGGCCGCCGAGGTGGCTTGGGCGATGACCAAAGCGTGCTTGATCTCGTCGCGGAAGACGCCAAGCGCCTGGAGACGAAACTGGGTTACGCCGACCGGCAGAAGCTGAACGAGTATTTCGAAAGCGTCCGCTCGGTGGAACGCCGAATCGAATTCGACCGCAAGCGCAAGACCGGCGAGAACATGGAGGACAAGTTGGTCCGGGCCGAGATTGAGCGGCTGGGCAAGGTGGTGGACCTCTATGCCGATCCTGCCCGGGTCAGCGAGCGGCGGGACAATCACGGCGAACAGGTCCGGCTGATGCTCGACATAATGGCGCTCGCGTTCTGGAGCGACGCCACCCGGGTCAGCACGTTCATGTTTGGCAATTCGGTCAGCGGCCGGAATTTCTCCTTCCTGGAACCGGGGTTGGGTTCCCATCACGAAAACTCCCATCACGAAAACAAGGCGGACAAGCAGGAGCGCTACCAGAAGATCAATCGCTGGCACTCGGCGCAGGTCGCTTACTTCCTGGGCAAGCTACGTGGCTACCAGGAAGGCGAAGGCACGGTGCTCGACAATTCCATGGTCCTGTTCGGCGCCGGCATGAGCGACGGCAACGCGCACAGCCCGCATAATTTGCCCCTGATCCTCGCCGGCCGCGGCGGCGGGACCATCGCTCCGGGACGTCACCTGACCTACGAGAAGGACCACCCCATGGCGAACTTGCACGTCGGGCTGCTGCGGCGGATGGGCGTCAAGGCGGACCGCTTTGCCGACAGCACCGGTGAACTGGCTGGTCTGGCCGACGCGAACTACTCGGGAGCGGTGCAATCTGCCGCCGGCTAGGGTCCCTCAGGCCGGGGCGCATCGAGGCCGTCAAAGCCGAGCCAGTTTGGCGGTTAGGGCAGTTCGCACGTGTTCCGGGACAAAGGGACTCACATCGCCGCCCAAGCGGGCGATCTCCTTCACGATCCGGGAACTGACAAACGTGTAGGTATCCTTCGGCGTTAGGAAGAGCGTCTCCACCTGCTCGTTCAGCCGCCGGTTCATGAGCGCCATCTGGAATTCGAACTCAAAGTCGCTCACCGCGCGCAGTCCGCGCACCACGGCGCAGGCACCCCGGCTCACGACGTAGTTGACCAGCAGGCAGTCGAAGCTGTCGGCCTCGACATTGGGCAGATCGGCACAGGCGGAGCGCACGAGGTCGGTGCGTTCCTCCACGGAGAACAACGGCTGCTTCGACTCGTTACGGGCCACGGCCACCACGACTCGGTCGAATATCCGCGCCGCCCGCCGCACCACGTCGAGGTGTCCGTTGGTGAACGGGTCGAAACTTCCGGGATAGATGACCGTGCGCATGGGACGAGGCTAAACCGACCCGCGGCGGGGCCAACTGCTAATTCCGTTAGTCCCGCGGGTTCATCGCGACCCCGTTTGCGGTTCCGGGACGGTTCAATAGACTAGCGGCTGACGTGAAGGACCAAACTGCCAACGCCGGATTTCCCGCGGGAACCGAGGCGGCCCTCTGGCGTGGAGTCGGGGCTCGGTGGAAGCAACTTTTCGGCGACTTCAACCGCCTGGGCGTGAGCTTCGAGTGGCACGAACTTCCCGGCCGGACAGACGTCGACTGGGCCCAGAGCTTTCACCCGGGGAGCGTGGAGCTTTGCCTGAATCTGTCCGGGGTCGGTGAAGTGCGGGAAGGCAGCCGTTGCTGCCAACTCGGCGCCTGGAGCGCGGCCTTTTATCGGGAAGGTCCCCGGATTTCAGCCCTTCGACGGACCGGTGACGATCACCTGTTTGTGACGGTAGAGTTTTCGCCGGCCTTCCTGCAACGGCACTTGGACGCCTGCTCATCGGATCTGCATCCGCTGGTTCGTGGAATGTGGATGCCGGATCAGGCGCCGGCGGAAGGATTGTCGGAAGTCGAGCCGCTCAATTCGCGGCAACGGGATCTGGTTCTGTCGCTCCGCCAGCCGCCGGTGCTGGCGGCCGCCCAGTCAACCTGGTTTCAAGCCAAGGCAATTGAGCTGATGGGGGAATTTTTCTTCCAACAACCCCCTGCTGCGGAGCTGTTTTGCCATCGTCATCAACGGGTGGCTCGGACCCGGGTCGAGTTGGTCGAGGAGCTCATCAAACGAAATCTGGCCAACCCGCCGACCTTGCAGCAGATCGCCAAGGATGTGGGCTGCAGCCCGTTCTACCTGAGCCGCATGTTTTCCAAGGAAAAGGGGCAAACCATTCCCCAGTTCGTCCGCCAACTCCGGCTCGAGCGGGCCGCCGCTCTCCTGCGCTCCGGCAAGCACAACGTCACCGAGGCCGCGCTGGAGGTGGGCTACAATAGCCTGAGCCATTTTAGTCACGCATTCCACCAGCAGTTCGGCTGCTGCCCGGGGCTCTACCCGGTGTCGGTCAAGGCGTTGCGGACAGACCCCTGAATCGGCCTGCCAAGTGCACCAGGTCGTCAATAATCTGGCCGGTCCGAAACCATCCGGATTGGAGGCCCTCAAGGAAGCTGCCGGAGCCGAACAGCAGCGGCAGAAACAAGAGCAACACGACGAGGTTGCCGACGAGGATCACGACCGCGGAAAACAGCGCGCCTTCGCTGCCGATGTCCGGTTGGCGAAGCCGGAGGACCTGAATGGTCATCGCGACATGGAACGCGTAGAAGAACCCGAAGCCGATGGGCAACAGCAGCCATTGGCCGAAGGCCGGCCAAATTCGTTGGGCCAAGGCCGCCAATCCCGCCCAACCCACCGCATACAGCGGGAAAAAATAGGGTGCCAACGTGATCAACGAGTTGGTGTCGGACAGGATGACGTGGCCTCCTTTGGCGCCAACCTTGATGGATTTGACCTTGTGCCCGAATAGCCAAGCCCACGCTGCGTGGGTTAATTCGTGTCCCAGCACGTAACTCCGCCATGGTTTCGGAAACAGGAGGACGACCAGCAGCAGCAGGGCGACCCCACCCAAACAGGCCAGCGTTGATTCCGAAAGACGAAAGCTGGCACCAGCGACGCCCGCGGCCGCCCACCCAAGTCCTATCAATACTGGAGTGAGCCCAAGGCCAACGCACAGTTTCAGGAAGTAGGCGGTGACCCTCATAAAGCAAAAGGCCTGCTTCCTTGGGAAGCAGGCCCCTTGATCAAACTCTGCCGAACTTAGGGGTTCGTGCGTTCAGGGGCCGAACCCGTCTGGCCATAGGCTTGGGTAGGAGCGGGCGACGTGCGTGCGGTCTGGCCGATGGTTGCCGGGCCAGCGAAGGCGGCGGACTCAACCACCCGACGACCCTTCACCACGGCCACTTCGCGTTCAAACGCGGAAGCGCGGGTGGGCAGCTTGGCGCTGGCGACCGCAACGGCCTTGTCAGCGTAGGCAGGGGCGCCTTCCGCGGCGGCGGCGAGAATCGTCAAAGCGCTCTGGGGAGCGGCTTCGAGCGCAGCAACCACGACGGCTTCAGTGGACTCAGGCGACACCTTCAGCACCGAAACAATCACGCTGCCGATGGTGGAGGGGTGAGACTTGATGGCGGAGCTGACCACAGCCACGGCAACATCCGACTTGGTTTCCTTGGCGGCGGCGGAAACGAGCTTCGCAGCCTTGCCAGAAACGTCGACAACCTTCGAGGCATGGATCGCCTTGGAAATCGTATCCGTTTCAACCGTCGACAATGCAAAGACAGGGGAGGCAACGAGCACCGAGCTCGCAACAACTGCAACCACAACAGACTTCAGAGAGTTGGTCTTCATTTTCTAAATGCTTGGATTAAGGTTAATCGCGCTGGCGTCGTATCGCGGAAAACTAATCGACCGTCAACCAATTACTTTTCGGCCGACAGTCACCCTCGGGGCGATGGTGGGGACAAACCTTCTAATCTGCCCGATAATTCACGGTTTTTTCCTCGGAACCGCCCCGGCGTCAATTATACCAAGCCCGGACGGTTCCGTTGAAGACACTCCATTCGTATCTCCTGAGGCAACTGGCGGCCACCGTGCTCCTGACGGTCGCCGTTTTCACTTTCCTGCTGCTCGTCGGCAGCGTGCTGAACGACATCTTCGAGTTGGTCGCCAGCGGCAATGCACCCTTGATCCTGATCGGCAAGGCGCTGCTGCTACTGATTCCCTTCGTGCTCGCCTTTTCCCTCCCCATCGGGCTGCTCACCGCCACGCTGCTGCTTTTTGGGAGGCTGAGCGCAGATCATGAATTGACGGCCCTGAAGGCGAGCGGGATCAGTCCGTTGCGGCTCGCCACTCCGGTCCTCGGGTTTGGATTGGCCATGGCCTTGGTCTGTGCGGCGTTCAACCTCTACCTGTCGCCGGCAGCCCGGGTTGAGTTCAAGGAACTGCGGGATAACGTGCTCCGAACCAAGGGCACAAGCCTGTTGGCGGACGGACGGTTCATTGAACTCGGTCCCCGGGTTACCCTGTATGCCCAAAAGGTCAGCGGCCCCAAGATGAGCGGCGTGCTGATTTACGGAACCACGAACTGGGTGGCTGCGGGCAAGACCAACCTCGTCCGGAATCTAGATGTCTACGCCCCTGAGGCTGAACTGATGTTCGACGCCCAGCAGCGCCCGTTTCGCCTCAAATTGCAGCGGGTTCAGGGTCTGTATCTGAGCGGTGCGGATTGGCAACCGCTGTTCCTCGACGAGTATTTTTACGATATCCCGGACTTCCGCGGCGGCGCCCAGCTGTCGTCCAAGATTACCGATATGACCCTGCCCGAGCTGTTGGCGGAGCGGCGGCGTGTCGGGCGCGATGGCGGCGCAGTAACGCCGATCACGGTCCAAATTCACCGGAATCTGTCGTTTTCGTGTGCTTGCCTGGGATTCGCGATGGTGGGTATGCCCTTGGGAGTCCGTGCCCATCGGCGCGAAACCAACGTGGGCATCGCCCTCGCCCTCGCCCTGCTGGCCGCCTACTACAGTTTCCTGCTGATCGGTTCGGCTTTGGACACCAAGCCCCAATTTCACCCGGAGCTGATCGTCTGGATTCCGACAGTGCTGTTCATCGGCACGGGCACCGGCCTGCTATGGCGCCTCAATCGGCAATAGCAAGCGCCGGGTTATCCGGGACCACCGTGATGACGGAGTTTGGCGAGCAGTATGACGATCCTGCCGGCAATCACCACCGCCGTGATCAGCAGCAATACTCCGCTGGCCTGCGAAAGCCGGCGCAGGGCAATGGCCGAGAATTTCCCGTGCCCCCGCGAGACCCCCCAACTGACGCCCGCGAACCACAGGAACCCGCTGACCGCCACGCCGGCGCAGAAGAAGCCCTTGCTATCCCACGTCGCCTCCAGGGCCCCGTGAGCAAGGAGAGATCCCGTAATCCCGATCCAGAGCAGCAAGACCCCGGGATTGCCGAGCACCCGCACGAATCCGGTCCAGAACGCCGTGTGCGGATGGAGCTTCCGTTCCACGAATTCCTCCACTCGCTCTTCGCCAGGGATGTGGCCGGCCCGGAGATATTTGATCGCGAGCCAAAGCACCAAGACGAAGCTGAAGAGCTCCATCGCCGCCCGCACGAACTGAATCTGGAACAACTGCGCGAAGCCCGCGAACGCCGCCACGCAGTAAAGCGTCTCCATTAGCACGGCGCCTACGGCCATGATGAACGCTCCACGGAAGCCCCGCGTGGCGCTTTCGTTCACAACGGTAACGTTAACCGGACCACCCAAAGCCGAGGTGATGAAACCAGCTAGGAGGCCAAAACCGCCGGCCGTCAGCATTTCGGTGGCTGGAATCATGGGTGATGGGAAAGGCCGACGGCAAACTCGCGGCTACTTTGCCCGGGACTCTGGTGCGCCCGTTTCCTCGTCGTCCGGTTCGTCGTCCACCTCGATTTCCTTCTGCATGGGCCGAGAAATCCACGGGCGGACCAGACCGTAAACCAAGTAGGCGGTGAATAGCAGCGGCGCGGCGAACGGCAGCAACTTCTTCCACAGCACGATCACGGCACCAACCACCAGCACGACCAGCAACGTCTTCACAAACGGCCGCTGCGTGCGCCAATCCAGCTTCTTGAAAGTGGGGTATTTCACCTCACTCACCATCATCACCGACAGGAAGACCAAGATCACCGGCAGGGCATAACGCCACGAGCCCCGCTGGAACTCCTTCTCCTCCAGCCATAGCAGGAAGAGCGTCAATGAAGCCACCATGCCGGCGGCCATCGGGATGGGGATGCCGAGGAAATATTTCCCGCCGCCGCCGCCGGACATTGCCGCCAGGCAATTGAACCGGGCCAATCGGAACGCGCCGCAGATGACGAACAACGATGCGATGAACCACCCCACCTCGGGATGCTTCACGAACACGTCCTTCAGGACGATCCGATGCACCAAGAAGGCGGGCGCCACGCCGAAGCTCACGATGTCCGCCAGCGAATCGAATTCCCGGCCGAACGGGGATTCGAAGCCGCCCATGCGCGCCACCCGGCCGTCAAACAGGTCGAAGATGCACGCGAGCAGGATGTAAAGCAGGGCTTCCCGAATGACGGTGGGATAGTTTGGATCCCCCAGATCCGCCTCCACGATGCGCGTGATGGCGAGGAAACCGCAGAATAGGTTCGCCGCCGTCAGCAAGTTGGGCAGCAGGTAGATCTTCAGCCGGGCATCGGGTCCGGAATCGGCGGCTGACGGATTCTGGGGGCTGGCGCTCATACGGGGAGTTTGGCCATCGGCGTGGTTCCGCCGACGACCTTTTCACCGAGCTTCACCATCACCTCCGCGTTCAACGGCAGATAAACGTTGGCTCGTGAACCGAACTGAATCAGGGAAATTCGTTCGCCCTTGGCCACCGCTTCGCCGACCGCAAGCCAAGGAATGATGCGGCGGGCGATCAGCCCGGTGATAAGGCGAACGCCCACCTTGGCGCCCGCGGGTTCCGAGGCCTTGAAGCCGATCAGGACGTTCTCGTTGAACTGCGCGCTGTCGGTGCGCATCGCGTTCAGATACTGCCCGGGCGTGTGTTTCACTAGCGTGACTTCCCCGGATACCGGCGCCTGCTGCACATGCACGTTGAAGACTGACAGGAAGATCGAAACCCGCTTGCACCGGCCACCCATCACGGCTGGTTCCTCGGTTTCGTCGATCACATCCACAGTGCCATGCGCCGGGGCCACGACAATTCCCGCGCCGGCCGGAACCTGCGAATCCGGGTCGCGGAAGAAATAGAGCGTGAACACCGCCATCAGCATGCCGAGGCCGCAAAGCACAGCCGCCGACGCCAATCCGGGAGTGCCGCGCGGCCAGACGAACGAAACTACGGCGACCAGGATAATGACCAGCAGGACGACTTTGGTGAGGATCGCGCCCGCCGCGGCGAGCGCCTTGCCTTTGTGCTTCACGGGCCGAGCCTAGGGCGCACCGGCCGCAAGGGGAAGCGCGGGATGGCCACCGTGACCGCGTATGCCGCCCCGGTCGGCCCAAAGAATCCCTTTCCTCGGGTCTCCCGTTCTGCCCTATTCCCCGCCCGCTCGCGCAGCGAGCGACTGTCTACACGCCATGAGTCTGTCCACTGCCCTGCTCAAGCCCGGTGAATCCGAACGCCTCGTCGCCGGCCATCCTTGGGTCTATTCCAACTCCATCGTCCGCCTCACCGGCCCCGCCAACGACGGCGACGCCGTCCAGGTCAAGGACCACCGCGGCCGCTTCGTCGGCGTCGGACTATATAATTCGCGCTCGAAGATCGCCATCCGACTGCTCGACCGCGAACGCAGCGACTTCGACGGCGCCTTCTTCAAGGAACGCATCGGCGCCGCCCTCGCGTTGCGCCGCCGGCAGATGCCCAACGCCACCTCCTTCCGCGTCGTCAACGCCGAGAGCGACTTCCTCTCCGGGTTGATCGTGGACAAATACGAGGACGTGCTCGTGATCCAGACCAGTTCGCTGGGCATGGACAAACGCAAGCACCACATCACCGCGGCGCTGATCGATCTCCTCCAACCGTCGGCCATCGTCGAACGCAATGACATGGGCTCCCGGAAATTCGAGGGGTTGGAGGATTCCAACGAGGTGCTCTACGGCGAGGCGCCCGCGCAGTTCTCGGTCCGCCTGAACGGGCTCGCCTTCAGTGTGCCCGCCGGCGGCGGCCACAAGACCGGCCTCTACCTCGACCAGCAGGCCAACTACGCCGCCGTCGCGGAGATGACCCAAGGCGCCGAAGTCCTCGACTGCTTCTCGTATCTCGGCGGTTTCGCCCTGCATTGCGC
>JBEISV010000493.1:0-3559 GCA_040375265.1 Verrucomicrobiales bacterium | reverse complement strand
GATGCCCATGTGGAGCAGCAGTTCGTTCGACTTCTCCGCCGCCGTCTCGCCGTAGTGCCGCGTCACGGAAACCGTCACGTCCGACGGAATGATCGTCCCCTTCAGGCCTTCCACCTTACGCAGAACGTCTTCGGCGACGGCGATGGCGTTCGCCCCGGGCCGTTTCGCGATGGCCAATGTGACGGCGGGTTCGGCCGCGTCGTGTTGGCCGCCGCTCCCAAAGAACACGTAGTTCGACGGTTCCTCCGCGCCGTCCACGATGTCGGCGACCTCGCGGAGGTAGATCGGCCGGCCGTTGACCACGCCGACCACCACGTTCTTCACGTCCTCGGCCGTCTGGAGAAACGCGCCGGTCTCGATGATGACGGACTGGTTGTTCGAGGTGAGTTCGCCGCTGCGAAACTGGCGGTTGGCTTGCCGCAGCATCGGAATCAGGCCCGCCGGACTGAGCCCACGGGAAGCCAGCCGGGCGGGATCGAGCAGCACGCGCAGCTCGCGGCGAGCACCGCCGATGACCGTGGTTTCGGCGACGAGCGGCACCTGCTTCACCGCGTCGTCCACCTGGGCAGCCAGGCGACGCAGCGTCAGGTGATCATAGCGGGCGCTGTGGAACGTGAGCGCTAGGATGGGAACGTCATCAATGGACTTGGGCTTGATGAGCGGGAAGGCGACGCCATGCGGCACGCGGTCGAAGTTGGCACGGAGCTTCTCGGAGACCTTGGCGAGACTCGCGTCGGGATCGGAGCCGACCTTGAAACGCACGATGGTCAGAGCCTCGCCCTCGTGCGACTGCGAGTAGAGGTATTCCACGCCGGGCAGTTCCCAGAGCAGCTTCTCCATCGGCCGGGTGGCGCGTTCCTCGACCTCCTGCGCCGAGAAGCCGGGCATCGCCACCATCACGTCGATCATCGGCACCTTGATCTGCGGCTCCTCCTCGCGAGGCAGCATGACCACGGCGAAGGCGCCGAGCAGGACGGACGCGATGATGACCAACGGCGTGAGCTTGGAATCGATGAACGCGTGCGCGATCCGTCCGGCGAGACCATGGGCAGACGGGGGATTGATTTCGCCCGGCCTCACGGCTTTGCCTCCAGCGGTTGGCCGTCCTGCAGCCTGGCCGGATCGGCCGACACGATCCGTTCCCCGGCGTCGAGGCCCGACACCACTTCCACGTCGCTTCCGAGGCGTTTGCCGGTCCGGATCAGGCGTAACTGGGCCTTACCTGCGGCCGCGACAAACACGTATTCCAATTGGCCGCGCTGGACGATCGCGCCGGCGGGAACGTGGACGGTGGACGTTTCCCCCGTCGGCACGGCGACCCGGCCAAACTGGCCCGCGCGCAGACCAGGCACGGTCGTCAGGTCGAACTTCACGAGGTAAGTCCGGCTCACGGCTTCAGCGACCGGCGCGATTTCGCTGACCACACCTTCGATCGGTTCCTTCCGCGGCGAAACGCGCACGGGCGACCGTGCTCCCAGTTGAAGCCGGTCGAGCAAGGCTTCCGGGACATCCGCCTCAAAGCGCAGGTGCGCCGGATCCTCGATTTCGACGAGGGGTCGACCCGGGGTCGCGAGGTCGCCCACGTCCGCCAGTTTGCGGGTGATGACTCCGTCGAACGGGGCGACGACGCGCGCATGGCCGAGCATCGTCTCCGCCTCCGTAACGGCGGCGGCGGCCACTTTCTGGCGGGCTTGCGCGGAATCCAGTTCCGCGGCGGTTGCGGCGCCGTCCTTCACCAGTTTACGAATGCGGTCCAAGTCTTGGGCCGCCTGATCACGGACCGCTTGGGCGGAATCCAGCCGGGCCTTGGCCTCGCGCGCATCCAAGGCCGCGAGGGTATCCCCCTGTTTGACCGCCTGGCCCGGCACGACCAGCAGGGCCTCGATGCGGCCGGCCAGTTTCGCTTCGACGGCTGCCCGCAGTTTGGCCCGCACGGTGCCGACCACTTCCTCGGTTGCGGTCAGTCCGTGGTTTTCCACCGAGGCCACGGTGACGGAAACCGACGGCAGGGACTGGGCGTCGGCGCCGGGCGCGGGGCTCCGGTGGCAGCCAGTCGCACCCACCAGCGTCGCGGACAGTAGGACGGTCACTGCCAACCGGAATGGTCCGGGGGGCAATTGTTGGGGGCAGATCGCAGGCATGGCGGGACGGGTTCAGGCTTGGTCTTTCGGGCGCGAGCAACCTCCGCCGCCGGCCCCAAGTTTCTTGAGGATTAGCTCGGCCGGGCAAAATCCGGTGAAGGCGGATTGAATGAGGTTCAACCCGACAAATCCGGTCAGGAACAGCCACTTCGGGCTGGCATAGTGGGCCAGGGCGAGGCTGGTGAGGATCATGCAGCCGGCGAGCACTCGGATGGCGTTTTCTACAGTCATGGTGCTGGGGGTGTTAGGGTTCAATTGGCTTTCGGGGCAGCGATTGGTGTCCGGGTGGGGCTTCCAGCCTGACATTCGGCGCCGCTTTCACAACAGGCCGGACAGGATTTCTTGGGCGTCGACGAAACGGCGTGGACGGATTCTTTCGCCGGAGTCCCTGACTGAAGTGCCGGTGCGTGATCCCGATCGTGGGCTTCCCAGCCATGGGTGGCGAAGTCGGTCACGACGGTGGCGTGGTTTTGGGCGACCTTGATTGCTTCGGGAGTTTTGCCGGTGACGACGATTCGGAGGCCCGTCTCGGTTGGTTCCACGGTGTGTCGCAGGTCGGGGTAGTGGCTGGCAAATTCGTCGAACGCTGGGTCGTGGCGGCGGACCATCAGCCCATCGTTCAGCCGCGCCTCCATCTGCCGGACATGATCCTTGAGGGCCGAAGCAACCTGCGGGTCGTTGGATTCGGTGAGGGCGACGTAGCCGTTGGTGGACATCGTGACCGTTCGGATGACGGCGGAATGCTGGTTCAACAGCAGGTGGATGTTCTTGCGCGCTTCCTGTGGCATTCCTTGGCCGAGTGCGTTGACGGTGAGTCCGGCGAGCGAGAGCAGGATGACGGCGACCGAAAGACGGCTAGTTTTCATAAACTGATGTTTGACCATATGAGTATTCGCGCATATAGCTATCCGCAAGAAAAAGATGACACCGGATCAAAGTGTGGTCGCCAAGGCGCAAATGCTGAATGATGAGGCATTGGAAATCATTGCGGCCCGGTTTCGGGTCTTGGGCGAGCCCAGCCGCTTGAAGCTGATCCGAGCCTTGTTGGGGGGTGAAAAGTCCGTAGGCCAGCTGACCGAATTGACGTCGCTGACCCAAGCCAATACTTCGCGTCACCTGCAAACCCTGACGGAGGCCGGCATCTTGGGGCGGCGCAAGGACGGGCTCAGCGTCATTTATTTCATCGCGGACGAGAGCATTCCCAATCTGTGCCAGCACGTGTGCGGAGTGGTCCAACGCCGTCATGCGAGCCATGCGGAAAGTCTGCGCACCGGGGCCGGCTTGCCACTGCAAGCGATGCCTCAGTCATCAACTCCGGTCGGCAAACCTGCCGGTCCGGCGGTCAGTCGGTTTGAACCGGTGCCGTCGGCGGACGGCGCCGTTCATCCACGCGCCAACGAAAGTTTCATGGTGAGCTT
>JBEISV010000211.1:0-7626 GCA_040375265.1 Verrucomicrobiales bacterium | reverse complement strand
TGGCGGGCCTGAACCCGGTGGGGCGAGACTCCGTCGAGCCCTAGTTCGAGCGGAGCGAGGCGAACGGAGTGAGCATCCTCAACCGCAACCCCGAGAGGCTCGCTGTGCTCGCGCCGGCGCTGCCGGCAGACAGGGCTCGACGGAGTCTCGCCCCACCAGGCCAGCCGTGTCGTGCGGCCAGCCCAATCGCAAATTGGCATTCGCAAATCGAAGTTCATTCAGCGCCTTGTCCTGCTGGTTGCCTGCTAGACCAGTTTCCCGTCCCGCAATTCCACGGTGCGGCCCATGCGTTGGGCGAGTTCGCCGCTGTGGGTGACGACGACGAGGGTGACGCCTTCCTCGCGATTCAGTTCGACGAGCAGTTGGCCGAGGTTGGTGGCGCTCGCTCGGTCGAGGGCGCCGGTCGGTTCGTCGGCGAGCAGGAGCGCGGGACGGTTGATCAAGGCGCGGACGACGGCGGCGCGCTGGCGTTCGCCGCCGCTGAGTTTTCCAGGCAGGTGCTCGAGCCGGTGGCCGAGGGCGACGCGGTCGAGGAGCTGGCGGGCGCGGTGTTCGGCATCGGCGGGCGTCTGCGCCGCGTCGGCGAGCGTCGGGAGCAGCACGTTTTCCAACACGCTGCATTGCGGGAGCAGGTGATGGCTCTGAAAAATGAAGCCGATCTGTCGGTTGCGGAGCGCGGCGAGTTCCTTGGCCGTGAGCTGGGTGAGGTCGCGGCCGTCGAAGGTGATCGTGCCGCGGTCCGGCAGGTCGAGTGTGCCGAGGAGGTTCAGGATTGTGCTCTTGCCGCTGCCGCTCGGGCCGACGATGGCAACGCTCTCCCCGCGGGCGAGACTTAGCGAAGCACCGAGCAGCACGGGCACGGGTTCGGCCCCGGGATAAGCCTTGAAGACATCGCGGAATTCCAGCAGCGGCGCGGACATGCCGCGGAGGATAGGAGCGGATTCGGAAGCTCAAAGCGCAAATCCCCGCGGGAGCCGGGAGCGATCAACAGAAGGGAACGGAGGAAACGAAGGGAGCGGTCTTCGGGGCAAGTCGGTGTTGGCCGGCCGCTGATGTTGCTGGCAGCAAACCTCGCCATTCGGCAAGCCCCAGTGAGGGAGGTTTTGCCGGCTCCGTTACCTCCGTTTCCTTCTGTTCGGCTGCTCCGCCTACCGTGGCGGCGACCACTCGTTGAGCGAACGTTCCTCGATGCCGACCGGTTGGCCGTGGCCCAGCAGTTCGAGGACTTCGCCGAGGAAATAGAGCGAGCCCGTGACGAGCACGAAGGGGTCCGCCGCGCACAGTCGGAGCGCTTCGGCGGCGGACGTGGCGGCCTTCACGGGCCGGCCGGCGCCGGTGGCGACACAGGCGGCCCGCAGTTCCTCGGCGCTGACCGTTCGGCCGCTGGCCACCGGGGCGGTGATGACGCGGCCGGCCAGCGGGACGAGCGCCTGGGCCATTTCGCGCCAGTCCTTGTCCGCGAGCGCGCCGAGCACCAGCGTGGGTCGTTGCCCGGGGAAATGATCACGCAGTGCGGCCGTGAGCGTGGCCACGCCGTCGCGATTGTGCGCGCCATCGAGCAGCAGCGCCTGGGGTCCGCGGCGGAGCAACTGAAGGCGGCCAGGCCAGGCGACATCCCGAAGGCCGGCGGCCAATTGCTCGTCGGACACGGGCAGGAAAACGCGGAGCAGCCGGACGGTCGCGGCGGCCAGGGCGCCGTTCACCCGCTGATGTTCGCCCAGCAGCCCGACTTCGAGACGGAAGTTGGCCAGTTCGCTTGAGCCAATCGTCAGGCAGGGCGCATCGAGTTCGCGGGCCTTCCACTCGATGACGGCGCGGGCCTCGGAATCGGCGGTGGCGGTGAGCACGGGCACGCCGGGTTTGATGATGCCGGCCTTTTCCGCGGCGATGGCGGGCAGGGTGGCGCCGAGCACCTTCTGGTGATCCCAGCCGATGTTGGTGATCACGCTGGCGAGCGGCGTGACGATGTTCGTCGCGTCGAGCCGGCCGCCGAGACCGGTTTCCCAGACCACGAGGTCAACGCGCTGTTCCGCGAAGTGCATCAAGGCGAGGATGGTGGTAAATTCGAAGAACGTCGGGTCGAGGCCGGGCAAGTTGGCCACGGCCTCCTTGAGCATCGCGACGTGACGGGCGAGGTCCGCATCGGGAATGGGCGTGCGGTTGACCTGAATGCGTTCGCCGAAGCGGACGAGGTGCGGTGAAGTGTAGAGGCCCACGCGGCGGCCGGCGGCGCGATGGATGCTGTCGAGCATGGCACAGACCGAACCCTTGCCATTGGTGCCGGCGACGTGGATGAAGTGAAGCCGCTCGTGGGGATTCCCGACGGCGGCCGCGAGCCGGCGGGTAGTTTCCAGGCCGGGCTGGAAACCGAACATCCGCAGCGATTGCAGGTAGGCGAGAGCGTCCGCGTAGGTCACGGCGTTTTCTGGGCCACGGACGCGGGCCTTGTCAAAACCGCACGGGAGAAGGCGGCGGCGGGCCCATTTGGACTGCGGGGGCTTAACCCCGCTTTCGCTTCGCCGCGACCGGCCACTTTGACGCGAAGGGGTTTCCGGCCGCGGAGCCAAAGCAACGGCTTGCCGGCTCAGTCCAATAGGTCGCCCGGTTACGGTTTCACGGATGCATTTCCCGGCGGTGCGCCGGGACAAAACCGTTGACCCTGCTCCGCGCGGGGAGCCACTTTGTTCTCAGCATGTTCCCCGTGTCGTTCCGCTCTCTCGTCGCGTCCGGTGTCGCGTTGCTCCTGCTGGGGAGCGCGGGTTGCGCCACCTCCTCCTCCCGCGCCGGCGCCGCGGGCGTGCGGGTGTTCGAGGCCAACAACGTCGTGCGGGTCGAATTCAACGGTCAGCTCTTCACGGAATATCACTTCCGCGACGTTTCCCGGCCGTTCCTGTTCCCGGTGCTCGGTCCCGACGGCGAACATTTCACCCGTCAATGGCCGCAGGCCGACCCCGGCGGCGAGGAGAAGGATCATCCGCATCATCACTCGGTGTGGTGGTCGCACGGCGACGCCAACGGGCAGGATTTCTGGAGCGAATCCGCCAAGGCCGGGCGCACGGTCCACCAGTCGTTCGCGGACCTGAAGTCGGGCCGGGAGACCGGCTCGTTCACCACGCGCAACCGCTGGATCGCCAAGGACGGCAAGGTGATCGCGGCCGACGAGCGCACGCTACGGTTCCGTGCGCCCAAAGGCACCGAACGCATCGTGGACCTGGAGGTGACCGTCTTTGCGTCCAACGGCGACCTCGTCCTCGGCGACACCAAGGAAGGCACCATGGCCATTCGCCTCGCCGAGTCCATGCGGCTCACCCAGCCGAAGAATCAGCCGGGCAAGGGCCACATCGTGAATTCCGAGGGCGTGAAGGACGGAGAAACCTGGGGCAAACGCGCCAAGTGGGTGGATTACTACGGCCCGGTCGGCGCCAAGACGGTCGGCGTCGCCATGTTCGATCACCCGGCCAATCCGCGTTACCCGACGTGGTGGCACGTGCGTGATTACGGCCTGTTTGCCGCGAACCCGTTCGGCGTCCACGACTTCGAGAAGAAGGAGAAGGGCGCGGGCGACCTGAAGATTGCCAACGGCCAGAGCGTCACGTTCCGCTACCGGATGATCTTCCACCAGGGCGACACCACGCAGGCGAAGGTGGCGGCGGCGTTTGAAGAATGGGTGAAACTTCCGGCCCGCTGAGCCGTCTGTCTGCACACCTCTGAGGCCGATGAAATCATGCTCCGACATTGCTGCGGGCGGCGGTTGGGTCACCCGGGAAATCGTGGGCCGACCCAAGGCTCGGTTCTTCGGCTTCCTTTCGGTCATCTGGCTGTTCATTTCGCTCCCTGCTTCGATTTTTCTCCGGAAATGGTCGCCTGAGTCTTTCGGAGTCCTGGAGTGGCTTTGCATCGTATTGCTGATGTTTCACCCAGTATTCATTGGGCTGGCGGTGGTGTATCGGTTGTTCGAAAAGCCGCGCCAAATGTCTCAGCGGCTTAGCAAGCCAGAATACGATCCACGCAAGCTGTATTAGGGTCGCAGTTTCCTGCTTTCCTGCCTTCCAAATTCAATCACCACGCCATGAACACCACCCGTCGTGACTTCCTGAAGACGTCCGCGTTGGCCGCGGCCACCGTCGCCACCCCCAGCTTCCTGACCGCCGCGTCCGCGTCGCGTGTGCTCGGCGCCAATGACGAAATCCGCGTCGCCGTGGTCGGCTTCAACGGCCGCGGCGGCGACCACATTGGCGGTGTGCGCAGCCTGCGCAAGAAGGGCGACAAGGTCCGCATCGTCGCGTTGTGCGATGTGGATTCCGAGGTGCTCGCCAAGGGCGTTGCCTCCTTCGAGAAGGAGGGCGACAAGGTGACTGGTTACCGCGACCTGCGGAAGCTGCTGGAGAGTCCCGACATTGACGTTGTGTCCATCGCCTCGCCGAACCATTGGCATGCGCTGGGGGCCATCTGGTCGGTGCAGGCGGGCAAGGACGTCTATTTGGAGAAGCCGGTTTCCCATAACGTCTTCGAGGGTCGCAAGATCGTGGAGGCCGCGCGGAAATACGGGAAACTGGTGCAGACCGGCACGCAGAGCCGCTCCAGCTTCGCGATCAAGGAGGCGGTCGCGTGGGTGCGCGCCGGTAACTTAGGCCGCATCAAGGTCGCCCGCGGCCTGTGCTACAAGCCACGCAACAGCATCGGCAAGGTGACCGCGCCCACGGCGATCCCCGCGAACATCGACTACGATCTCTGGTGCGGGCCGGCGCCGATGGTGCCGCTGATGCGGTCGCGCCTGCACTATGACTGGCATTGGGTGTGGGACACCGGCAACGGCGACCTCGGCAACCAGGGCATCCACCAGATGGACATCGCTCGGTGGTTCCTGGGCGAGCAGACGCTTTCCCCCAAGATTTTCAGCATCGGTGGCCGGCTGGGTTACGTGGACGACGGCCAGACGCCCAACACCCAGTTTGTGTTCCACGACTACGACGTCGCCCCGCTGATCTTCGAGGTCCGCGGCCTCCCCGAGAAGAAAGGCGCCCCGCAGATGGACAAATACCGCGGCGGCAGCGTTGCCGTGATCATCGAAAGCGAGAACGGCCACGTCCAGGAGCCGAATAACTAGTCGGCCATCGCCGTCGACAACTCGGGCGCCGAGATCAAGAAGTGGTCCGGCGCGAAGGATCACTACGAGAACTTCTACTCGGCGCTCCGCACCCGGAAGCACACCGACCTTAACGCGGACATCCTGGAAGGCCACCTCTCCAGCGCCCTGTGCCACACCGGCAATGTCAGCCTGCGGCTGGGTCAGCCGCTCGGTCCTGAGGCCATCCGGGAACGGCTCAAGAGCAATTCGGCCGCGAACGAGACATTTGAGCGCATGGCCACCCACCTGGCGGCCAACGAGGTGGACATCACCGGCACCAAGCTGACCTTCGGCGAATTCCTGGAAATGGATCCCAAGAAGGAACGCTTCACCAGCGACCGCAAGGCGAACGAGATGCTCACCCGGGAATACCGGAAGCCCTTCGTGGTGCCGGACAAGGTTTAGGCCCGGCTCGCCGCTAGGCGACGGCTATTTCCGCTTCGGCACCTTGGGTCGGCTGGCGAGTCCGTCGTGGATGACCTTGAGCACCGCCTTACGCTCGGCGCCGGTGAGCGTAAGGCGCGGGGCCCGGACCCATTCCTTGCCGAGGCCGGCTTCCTGCACGGCCAGCTTGATGTATTGGACGAACTTCGGGTGGGTATCGAGGTGCAGCAGAGGCGTGAACCAGCGATAGATTTCGACGGCCTTGGCCCATTCGCCGCGCCGCGTCAGTTCCCAGAAATACTGGTTCTCCGCCGGGAAGGCGATGCCGCTGCCGGCCACCCAACCGTCAATGCCCAGGATCGCGGCCTCCAATGCGAGGTCGTCCACGCCGGTGAAGAGGGCGTAGCGGTCGCCGCAGACATTGTGCAGGTCCGTGATGCGACGGGTGTTGCCGGACGATTCCTTGAGGGCAACGAAGTTCTTCTGGTCGGCCAGTTTCGCGAACAGTTCGGGGGTGAGATCATGCCCGTAGCTGAGCGGGTTGTTGTAGATCATGATCGGCAGTCCGGTGGACTGGGCGACGGTGCGGAAATGGTGCAACGATTCCCGCGGGTCCGGCGACTTGTAGATCATCGGCGGCATGAGCATGAAGCCATCGGCGCCGAGCCGTTCCAGGTCCCGGGCGTAGCGGCAGGCTTCGGCCACGCTGCTCTCGGCCACGCCGCTGAGCACGGGCACGCGGCCGTCGACGGCGCGGACCATTTCCGACATCACGAGCCGCTTTTCGTCGGCAGTGAGTGCCTGATTCTCGCCGAGGGACCCGAGGAACACGAGGCCGGTGATCCCCGACGCGATCAGGGCGTCCGCGTGCGCGGCGGTCGCCTCAAGGTCGAGCGAGCCGTCGCGGTGCAACTGGGTGGTGATGGCGGGAAAGACGCCGGACCAATGGGGCTTCATGTGCGCAAGGAATGGACGGTGAATCAACGGACGCCCCGCAAAGTGCCAGAATCCGGCGGCCGGCGGCTTGGCGGAAAATGACGTCGGCCCGTCCAAGGAGGGCACACCGGGGCCATGGCTGAATAACTTGGGTTTCCGAAAGTAACCGTAAGCAAGGGGTGCCGGTTCCCGCGGCAGGCCGATTCCACGAAATGGGGCAATGTTAGCTTGGCTGGCATCAGGGTTGCGCGGAGCCGTGTGTGGGCATCCCAACGGACCGTGGCTCAGTCGATGATCGACCAAGGAAACGCTTCTCGACGAGATGCCAACTCACAAAGCCAGCGACAATCGCGGCCGGCAGGCTTAGGGCGACGACCGGCCAGGCAGTAGCCTTGGGCATAAGCACCATCATCATTTGCTGGATCGGGAATGCGTAGAGGTAGGTTCCGTAGGAGACATCGGTCCTGGCGCCGATCTGTCGCAACCCCGGGGTCGGAAGGTAGGCTAGCCACATCAGTAAGTAGGTCCACCCGACC
Source organism: Verrucomicrobiales bacterium (assembly GCA_040375265.1). GTDB lineage: Bacteria > Verrucomicrobiota > Verrucomicrobiia > Limisphaerales > UBA9464 > CAIWAH01. The sequence continues at coordinate 642 of JBEISV010000211.1, read as the reverse complement.
GGCAGAACCCAATCAAGCCACGCCGGGCTCAGGAAACCGCACAGCATCAACGCCAAAGCGCCGGCCGCGAGGCCGTTGTGTCGGGGGATTTCCTTGCGCCAGTGCCAGAATGTCACCCCCGCTAGGAAGTAGGTCGCGAAGCGGGGCCAATGGGCGCCATCCGCCAGTAGGGCGGTCAGTATCCGGTGCCAAGGCAGTGGAATGCCAGCTGCCAAGATCAGCCAGAAGCCTCCGAAAAGCCCGGTAACCAGCCAGCGGCGACGGAAGATCCCTGCGACGCCCGCCAACCCAAGGAAAACGTAGCAGCTGAATTCGTAGCGAAGGGTCCAAAGTGAGACGTTGAGCTCTCCGGGCGCAGGATTCTCCGGGAATACCCGGAGCAACCCGCCATACGGGTAACCATAGCTGGAGAGGGTCGCGAGGTTGAACAGGAGGATCCCTGATTGCCGGGCGGAGTAGCCCAAGAAGGAGCCTGCTGAAAAAAGGGGGGCCAGCAGGAATGACTGGAGCAGCCAGAGCAGCACGAACGCCGGGTAGAGCCGCAGGAGGCGCTTCCGGATGAAGTCCGCGAATCCACGGCCGCGGGCGAGGCTCTCGCTGACCATGAACCCACTGGCGATGAAGAATCCGTTCACGGCCAGC
>JBEISV010000313.1:0-5684 GCA_040375265.1 Verrucomicrobiales bacterium | reverse complement strand
AGGCCGCCGTCGCACATGACGCCGAGGGTCTGGTTGTGCTCGCAGCAGTTGGTGTGGCCGCGGCGGCAGGCGGAGCACTTCTGGCAGTTGAGGTAGGGTTCGACGGAGCAGCGGTCGCCGGAACGCACGTTGGTCACACCGTCGCCGACCGCGAGCACTTCGACGCCGAGTTCGTGGCCGGGAATGCGCGGGTAGCTGTAGAACGGCATCTTGCCGAGGAAGCCGCCGTAATCGGTGCCGCAGATGCCGACGCGATGGACGCGCAGGAGCGCCTCGCCGGGTCCGGGCGCGGCGGGTGCGGCGATGTCAACGAAGCGGAAGGACTTGGGGGATTCGAGCTGGAGGGCGCGCATGAAAGTGGGAAGTTGGAAGGGCGAAGGCAGAAGTAATCAGTCGGTCAGTAATCAGTAATCAGTAGTCAGCGGTAAATTTCGCGCCGATGGCCGACGGTGATCAGGTGCAGGGTGTTTGAGTCCCGGTTGAAGTCGTAGATCACCCGGTAATCGCCCACCCGCAGGCGGAAACACTTCATGCCCTGCATCCGGTGGTGAGGGAACGATTCCAATCTGCGGCCCAGGTTACGCAGGGCAGATACGATGCGGGACTGCGCGTCGCCCGGAAGCAGTTCAAAGCGTTGAGTGAACTCGTCCGCCCAGATTTCCGTCGCCTGACCGGGCATGGCGTTTCAGGGCGTAACGACGCGGACCTTACCGGCGGCCAAATCGGCTTGGCCTCGTTCGATGCTTTCACGGAACTCGGGGCGGAGTTCGCGTTGGTCTTCCAGGAAGTTCTCAAGCCAATCCGCCACTTCCCGAATTTCCTCGGGTGCCAGCTTGGCGATCGCTTCCTCGACTGCCTGCACGTTGCTCATGGGCGTTTGCTGTAGCGCGGGGAGCGCCGGGTGCCAACGGTTTTCACGGCGGGCGCGGCAAGGCGACACGTTCCCGTCAGCCCGTTAGTAGGCTTTCACGATGTGACATGGATACTCAGGTGGAATGGAACCTCGAACAAACCGTTCAATGGCTGGTCGATGGCGTTCAATGCGCGGATTTTTTAGGACAATCATCACGCATTGGTAACCGGCACCAACGAATACATCATCAAACGAACACTGACCGTCAGCCGCGAAGAATTCCCGCAGCGAATTGTTGGCTGCATCCCTCAGTAGGATCTCATCGTCGCCCGGCAAGCCGTATTGCCACATTGGGAACTGCTTCATGGAAGATGAGGGAAGAATCGGGATGCGACTGGCGGTAATGAAGAACAATGCCGGAAAGTCACTTCACTTCGCTTACATCCGCAACTGCCCACCCCCGAAACCCAGCCACTTGTAGCTGCACAGTTCATCCAGGCCCATCGGGCCGCGGGCGCCGATCTTGTCGGTGCTGATGCCGATTTCGGCGCCCATGCCGAATTCGTAGCCGTCGGTGAAACGCGTGCTGGCGTTCCAGTAAACGGCGGCGGAGTCCACCTCCTGCTGGAACTTCGCCGCGGTCGCCGCGTCGGCGGTCACGATGGTGTCGCTGTGGGCGGAGCCGTAGGTGGCGATGTGTTCGATGGCCGCATCGACGCCGTCCACGACGCGGACGTTGAGGATGTAGTCGTTGTATTCGGTGGACCAGTCGGCGTCGCTCGCGGCGGCGATTTTCGATTTTCGATTTTCGATTTTCGAATTGAGGAGCGCCAGTGACTCGGCGTCGCAGCGGAGTTCGACGTTCTTCTCGGCCAGCTTCGCGGCGATGGCAGGCAGGAAGGTGGCGGCGACGGGGTGGTCCACGAGCAGCGTTTCGGCGGCGTTGCAGGTGGAAGGACGCTGGCACTTGGCGTTGAAGGCGATTTCGCCGGCCATCGCGAGGTCGGCGGCGCGGTCCACGAAGACGTGGCACACGCCCTTGTAGTGCTTGATCACGGGCACCTTGGAGCACTCCGTCACGGCGCGGATGAGCCCTTCGCCGCCGCGGGGCATGCAGAGGTCCACGTATTGGGTAAGCGAGAGCAGCGCGGGAATCGCCTCGCGGTCGGTCGTAGGCACGACTTGGATGGCATGCGCTGGGAAGCGGTCGCCGAGCGCCTGCCGGCCAGCGTCGATCATGAGGTGGGCGATGAGCAGGTTGCTGTTCAGGGCCTCTTTGCCGCCGCGGAGGATGGTCGCGTTGCCGGTCTTGAAGCACAGGCTGGCGGCGTCGGCGGTCACATTGGGCCGCGATTCGTAGATGATGACCACGACGCCGATGGGCGTGCTGACCTTGCGGAGGCGCAGGCCGTTCGGCCGGGTGCGTTCGTCGAGGATGCGCCCGACCGGGTCCGGCAACGCGGCGACTTCGCGGAGTCCCTGCGCCATGGCGGCGACGCGGGCTTCGGTCAGGGCCAGGCGGTCGAGCATCGCTCCGCTGAGGCCGAGCGAGCGGCCGACTTCGAGGTCCTGGGCGTTGGCCTCGGCCAGAGCTGGGCCGGCCCCGGCCAAGGCGGCGGCCATGGCTTCGAGGGCGCGATTCTTCTCGGCGGCGGTCAGCCGGGCCAGTTGGCGGGAGGCCGCTTTGGCCTGGCGGGCCAGGGCGGTCATCTGTTCCTGCAAGGTCACGGGCGGAACATGGCGGCCGGAAAGTTCCGGAAAAAGCCCAAAACCGTGTGGAGTCGGAGGTCGGAGCGGGGTTGGAATTCGCAATCATGCGAAAGTCGAGACTGGCACGCCCATCGCTACATTCCCATTTGCGGACGCCGGATTTCTGGCTGTGGCACGGGCGGAGTGAACGAAACTGCGCTACTCAACCAACTCCGTCGGTGCGGGAAGTTCGGCGTCCGCAGGTTTTCTGTGGGGGAAATTATTGGGGAAATGGAGCTGGAGGGTCGTCTTCGTGGGGGAGGCGACCCTCCTTTTTCCCAAAAGCCGCCCCATTTGCCATTTGGTTAACGATTGCGCCTCGTGTATTGGCGCCTTGCTGGCTGCCGCCAGCCCGGTTATTGATCACGTCCCATTTCTTCCGCTGCTTAGCCCTGCCTTCCAACAAGTTCCTGCCATGAAGATGCGCCTCCCTGTTCAGTTGCCCGCGATGCTTGCGCTCCTGACGTTGCTCGGAACGTCTGCCGCCTACGCCGCGCCCACCACCACCAACGGCCAAATCAGCGAACCCGGCGAGCGGGATCGTTTCAGCTTCCGGGTGGACGCGGAGCGAACCTTCTATTTCGACGCGTTGACCGAGGACACCCGGTTGCAGTGGTCCCTGTCCGGGCCGCGCGGGACCCTGGTGGACCGGCGGGGCTTCAACAACAGCGACTCGATTCGCATTGATGCGAGCAACGTGCTGTTACCCCTGGTGCCCGGCGACTACACGCTGACGGTGCAGGCCGGCAGCGGGGAAACCCCGGCGTATGCGTTCCGGTGGGTTGACCTGACGGAAACCACGCCCCTGACCTTGGGAACCACGATCACCAACGTCCTGACACCGGCGACCGCGACCGCACTGTATCAGTTTCCCGCCACGGCCGGCGACCAAGTCCGGTTCAACCTGGTGGCCCGAACCAATTTCAACGGCCGAATCCGGCTGTTCGGCCCCGCCGGCGGGGAAATCCTCGACAGCAACGCCGCGACCTCGGCCGTCCTGAACTTGCCGACGACGGGGAACCAAACCTTGCTGGTGGAAGGCGACATCTACGCCACTGGTGTCAGCACGGTTGTTTTCAACCTTGAGAGTCTCGGAAATGTGCCGCCGCCCGTGCCGGACGGAACCCCGATTCTGCTCGGGGCCACCGTGACCGGCACCACCGCGGCCGACACGACCAATGCCTACACGCTCAACCTGCCGGCCCCGGCCCGGTTGGTAATGGACTCGCTGGAGCCCGCCGCCGGGGTTCGGTGGAGCCTATCTGGGCCGGATGGCCTCGTCGTCAGCCAACGGCCGTTCGCCAGCACCGACGGTTACAACGGCCAGTCGCTGCTGCGCCTTTCCGCCGGCGTGCATCAGATCCGCGTGTCCGGAACCGCCGGCCGAAGCTACGGCTTCCGGCTGCTGGATTTGGCGGCGGCCCCGGAGTTGGTGCCGTCCACGCGGACCACCAACACTTTTGCCACCAGCCGCGAAACCTTGACGTATCGCTTCAACGGCACCGCCGGTTCACGCTGGTATCACAATTTCCTGGGCGGCGACGTGTCCGGGTCGGCCCTGCTGCGGATCGTGGATCCATTTGGCGGAATCGCCTTCGAGACGACGGTCCGGGATCAATACGGTCCCTTGACCCTGAACTTCGCCGGTCAGTGGACGGTGCTGCTGGAGGGCTATGTCGCTGACGCGATTTCCGAGCGGGACGTGGTCTTCCAATGGTTGCCGGTCGTGGATGGATTCCAGCCCCTGACGTTGGGTTCACTGGTTTCCGGGGCAGGGCGAGCCCGGGGCAGACCCAGCGGCATACCTTCACGCTGCCGACGGCCCGCAGCCTGTTCATGGATTTCCGGCAGCAATCGCCGTCACTGAGCTGGAGCCTGTCCGGCCCGGGCGTGACCGTCGGCCCGCTGTCTTTCCAGACCGACGAACCCGCGCTCAGCGAAAGCCTGCGCGATCTCCCGGCGGGTGACTACACGCTGACGATCAACGGGAGCAATAGTCGGACGAATACCTATGAGTTCCGCCTCTCGGATTTGGCCACGGCCACGACGGTGACCGCCGACACGACGGTGACGGATGAACTCAGCCCCGGCACCGAGGCCCGGCTGTATCGCTTCACGGCCGCGGCCGGCACCCGGATGTTCCTCGATTCGCTCACGGTCAACACCCGCAACGCCTACTGGGTGCTGCGAGATCGCTTGGGGCAGCAATTATTCTACGCGGGATTGAGCCAGGACCAGTTCCTCACCCTAACGGCCGGCGGCGAATACTCGCTGTGGGTGACCGGCTATCTCTACGAGACCGAATCCGTGCCCTATTCGTTCGCACTCCGGCCAGTGTCCGACACCACCGAAACCATGGCGCTCGGGACCGTCATCACCCGCTCGCTGGCGATTCCCGGCCAGACGAAACGTTTCACCTTCAGCCTGCCGACGCCCCGCCGCGTCTATTTCGATTCGCTGGCCAACCTTTCGACAATCCGCTGGCGGTTGGATGGTCCCGCCGGTTGGTTCTCGGACTGGAAGAACTTCAATGGCAGCGACAGCCATAACGGTCTCTCAGTGATGGACCTCGCCGCCGGCGACTACACGCTGGCCGTCAACAGCCCGACGGATGACCAGCCCGAATTCAGCTTCCGGCTGCTGGACCTGGCCACGGCCAGCCCGCTGGCCTTCGGTGAAGGCGTTGCCGGTGAATTGAACCTGCCCAACGGCACCGAACTGCGCCGCTTCGAAGCCGCTGCCGGCGACCGGATCTATTTCGATTCCACCGGCGGCACCGCCCACAGCGCCACCTGGCGGCTGCTGGATCCGGCCGGTCAGCCGGTCTTTTTTGCCGGCCTGCGCCAGGACCAATTCATCACGGCCCCCGCCACCGGCGTTTACACGCTGCTGCTGGAAGGTTACGTGGCAGAATCGTTGACCCCGTCGTATGCCTTCACGGTATTCCCGGTGACCAACGGCAGCCATCCGCTGGCCCTGGACGCGACAATCGCGGGCGACATCACGACTCCCGGCCAGGCTCACCGCTATGCGTTCACGCTGGCCACGGAGCGCCGGGTTTACTTCGACGCCCTCAGCTATT